>JAPWUP010000147.1 GCA_028275505.1 Bryobacteraceae bacterium | reverse complement strand
TGCGTGCGGTCAGCAACGAGACGATCATCATGGCCTTTCCCATCGAGGCGCTGGGGCCGGGCGGCGCTCCGGTGATTGACGTGACGCGCCTGTTCACGACCGAAGTGGCCGAGTTCACGCCCCGCGCCATGCTGCGGGCCCGCGGCTTCGATGCTTCGCGCAGTTTCCTGGAACGCGTCCGGGCCTTCCCGCTCAATATCGAGGTCGAGGCCTCCCACACCTATACCTCGCCGGTGGAGGCCACGCCCACGACGGGCGCGCCCACGCCGCCAACGCCTCCCTCTCCTCCTTCCCCCATGTCGACCGCCATGCGACCGGGCAGCGCCACCCTTGTCATGCACTTCAGCATGGTGAAGCTTCCCGAAAAGCCGATGCGCCCGCGGCTGTACGACGAGCGCGTGGGTTACTTCAACATTCGCCAGTACGATTACTCGCGTGATGAGCAGCGCGCGCCGCGGCGTACTTACATCGTTCGCTGGCGGCTGGAGAAGAAAAACCCTGAAGCCGCCATTTCCGAGCCCGTGAAGCCCATCGTATTCTATGTGGACCCGGCCACCCCGCCCAAATGGATTCCTTACATCAAGCGCGGAGTCGAATGGTGGAAGCCGGTCTTCGAGCAGGCCGGATTCCGCAACGCCATCATGGCGCTGGATCCTCCTTCGCCCGAGCAGGATCCGGACTGGGCCCCGGAAGACGCCCGCTACAGCGTGATTCGCTGGGCGCCTTCCACCATCGAAAACGCCATGGGTCCCAACGTCCACGACCCACGCACCGGAGAGATCCTCGACGCCGATATCGTGATCTGGCACAACGTGCTCAATCTGGTGCGGCACTGGTACTTCACGCAGGTGGGGCCGCTCGATCCGCGTGCGCACCGGCTGCCCCTGCCGGACGATTTGATGGGCAAGTTACTGGAGTATGTGGTCGCTCACGAGGTCGGACATACTCTGGGACTCCCACATAACATGAAGGCCAGCTCGCTTTACCCGCTGGAAAAGATTCGTGACCGCGAGTGGGTGAAGAAAATGAGTCACACGCCCAGTATCATGGATTACTCGCGGTTCAACTATGTTGCCCAGCCGGAGGATAAGATTGATCCGGAGGATTTGATTCCCAAGATCGGCCCCTACGATTACTTCTCAATTATGTGGGGTTACAAGCCGATCCCGGAAGCCCGCACTCCGGACGAGGAAAAGCCGATCCTGGACGAGTGGATCGTGACGGCCCAGGAGAAGACTCCGTGGCTGCGTTTCTCCACGGCCAAGGCGGCCGGCTCGGATCCCGGCGAAAACACGGAAGCGGTGGGAGACGCGGATCCCGTCCGGGCCACCGAGCTCGGCCTGCGGAATCTGCGGCGCGTGATGGACATGCTGCTGGACGCGGTGCCGGAGAAGGGCAAACCGTATGACGATCTGGAGGAGGTTTACGGTCGGGTGCTGGCCCAGTGGGCGCGCGAGATGAATCACGTGGTGGGCCTGGTGGGAGGCTTTTATTCCCAGCAGAAGCACGCGGGCCAGCCCGGTGTGCTGTTCACGCCGGTGGAGCGCGAGCGCCAGGTCGCGGCCGTCAGATTTCTCAATGAGAACGCCTTCCGCACGCCGGTCCTGTTCCTGCGGCCCGAGATCCTGCGCCGCATCGAACCCCAGGGCGTGCTGGACCGGATTCGCAACGCGCAGCGGCTGATCCTCAACAACCTCCTGGACAGCCGCCGGTTTGCACGTCTGGTCGAACAGGAGTCTCTGGACGGCCCGCGCGCTTACCGACCCGCTGAATTCCTGGCCGATTTGCGGCGCGGACTGTTCTCCGAACTGGCTGCCGCACAAGTGCGCGTGGATGCCTGCCGACGCAACGTGCAGCGGCTTTACCTCGATCTGCTTTCCGACCGTTTGAACGGTCGAACGCCCGCGACCGATGACCAGCGTGCCCTGTTCCGCGCCGAGCTCCGCGCCATCGCGGCTGAGGCTTCGCGGGCCTTGCCGAAGGCCGCGGACCGCACCACCCGCGCCCATCTCGAGGACTTGCGGGATCAGGCCAATCGCGCGCTCGATCCGAAGTTTCTGCCGCCGGCGCCCGCGACTCCAACGCCCACACAGTCCGAGCGACCCTCCTGGGAAGAGGAAGAAAACCACACGTGCTGGCCGGACCTGGTGATCCGGCCTTGAAAGGACCTCAGATTTCCAGAACCACGGGCAGGATCAGCGGGTGACGCGCGGTCTGGCGCGCAATGAAACGGCGCAGGTCCGCGCGGATCTTTTCCTTGATCACGCCCGAGTCCGTGCGCTCCTCCGTCGTCGCCGATTCCAGCGTGCGGATGACGACCTGACGAGCCTGTTCGAGGATCTCTTCTCCGCCTTCGGGCAGCGCGAAACCGCGGCTGACGATTTCGGGAACGCCTTCCAGCTTGCCGGTGCGCTTGTCAATCGCGATGACCGGCAACACGATGCCCTCTTCGGCCAGGTGGCGGCGGTCCCGGATTACCACGTCTTCCACCACCTCATCCACTGCGGCCGAATCGATGCACACGCGGCCCACGGGCACGCGCTCTCCTTTGCGGGCACCCCACCGATCGATCTCCAGCGTCTCGCCGGCCTCCAGCACGAATACCTGCTCGAGACCGGCCTCGCGAAGGTGGGAAGCGAGCGCGGCGTGCTTGGCCAGTTGCCGGTATTCGCCGTGAATCGGCACGAAGTAACGCGGCCGGGTCAGATTGAGCAACAGGCGCAATTCTTCGGCGCTGGCGTGGCCGGAGACGTGCACCGGCGGGCTCATCGGACCGTAGATGACGTCGGCCCCTCGTCGGGCCAGGTGATTCATCATGCGATAGATGGCCTTTTCGTTGCCCGGGATGATGCGCGAGCTGAGCACCACCGTATCGCCGGGTTGGATCACCAGGTGCCGGTGATCGTTGACCGCAACGCGCGCCAGGGCCGAAACGGGCTCGCCCTGGCTGCCGGAAATGGCCACGGCCACTTTCTGGGGAGGCAGTTGCATGATTTCCTGAGGCCGCAGCAGCAGACCATCGGGCAGCCGCAGCAGTCCCAGCGAATGCGCGATCTCGGTAACCGTGACCATGCTGCGACCGAGGAAAGCCAGCTTGCGGCCAAATTCTGCGGACAGATCCACGATTTGCTGGATCCGGTGAATCGAGGAGCTGAAGCAGGAAATGACTACGCGCCGTTCAGCCCGGTGAAAGATGTCTTCCAGGCGGGGCCGTGTGGCCTGCTCGCTCTCGGTATAGCCCGCGCGGTCGGCGTTGGTGGAGTCCGAGAGCAGTAGCAGGACCCCACGCTTGCCGTATTCGGCCAGAGTGTGCAGATCGAAGAGCCGGTTATCGGGAGGGGTGGGGTCCACTTTGAAATCGCCGCTGTGAATGACGACGCCCAGCGGAGTGGTGATGGCGAGAGCGGTGGCCTGCACGATGGAATGCGTGACGTGCACGAACTCGATGCGGAAAGGACCGATTTCAATGACGTCGCCCGGCTCCACGGTCTGCGTCCGCAGGGGCTGGTCTATCTCGTGCTCCTCCATGCGCCGCTCGACCAGCGCCAGAGTGAACGGCGTGCCGTAGACGGGCAGGTTGATCTGCGACAGCAGGAAGGGCACGGCGCCGATATGGTCTTCGTGGCCGTGGGTGAGGATCAGCGCCCGCACGTGCTCGCGATTTTCTAGCAGGTAGGTGAAGTCCGGCGTGACCAGGTCAATCCCCGGCAGCTCGTCTTCCGGGAACATCATGCCCGCGTCAATGACGATGATGTCATCGCCGTAACGCAGGGCCAGGCAGTTCATTCCGAACTCGCCCAGCCCACCCAGCGGAATGACCTGTAATTTCTGCTCGCTCATGTCTTTTCAAATGTAGCTTGAGTCACCGAGGATGTCCATCGGGGGAAGGGTCAGGAAGGGGACGAGGGGGCGTTATTTATCGTGTCAGCCCTGCAAGACAGGCAGCACACTTGGGGAGGACGCCGACGGGGCAGTCTCGCCGCGAGGCCGATCCAGCAAGTCTTTCAGGGTAATGCCGTGCAGGATACCGTCCACGGCGCTTTGGACGCGCCGCCACAGCCACTGCACGTTGCAGTCACGGGTATGCGAGCAGAGGTTGCGCAGCCCGGGGTGCTGCTGGCAGAAGTCCGGCTCCCAGAGCCTGCTTCCCAGCGCTTCCAACGCCTCAGCCACGGTGATCTGCTCCAGCGGTCGCGCCAGCACGTAGCCACCGGCCTGCCCGCGTACGCTGCGCACCAATCCCGCGCGACGGAGCAACCGCATGAGTTTGGCCACGTACTCGCGGGAAAGGCCTTCCGCTTCCGCGATCTGGCCAATGGTCAGACTTTCACCCGGATGCCTGCCCAACTGGAGCAGGCAGCGAATTCCGTATTCTTCCTGCGCGCTGATTTTCATGCCCGCTCAGAAGAAGCCCAGACGCAGGCGGGCTTCCTGCGACATGCGCTCCGGCGTCCAGGGCGGATCCCAGACCAGATCCACCCGGGCTTCCTTGACGCCTGGCAGCTCCCGCACCCGCTGTTCCACCTGGCGAGGCAACATGGCAGCAACGGGGCAGGCAGGAGCGGTGAGCGTCATGGCGATGCGCACGGAGCCCTGCTCGTCCACATTGACCTCGTAGACGAGGCCCAGATCATAGATATTCACCGGAATTTCCGGATCGTATATCGTCTTCAGGGCCGCGATGACCTGATCCTTGAGAGTTTCACTCATGAGTTACTCCGTACTCACAGGTTGCTTGCTGCCCGCCAGAGCGCCCTTCAGCGTGTGCCAGGGCAAGGTCGCACACTTGACGCGGACGGGGTAGGCGGCGACTCCGGCGAAGGCCGCCAGTTTGCCCAGCGAGGCGGCATCCGGCGCGCGCTTGCCCGTGACGACGGCATGAAAGGCTTCAAACAGTTTCTCGACCTCGTCCTCGGTCTTGCCTTTGACCGCTTCGGTCATGAGCGAAGCCGAGGCCGTGGAAATCGCGCAACCGCTCCCCTGAAAGGAGACGTCGGCCACCCGGCCGTCGGCGATCTTCAGGTAGACGGTAAAACGGTCTCCGCAAAGGGGGTTATATCCTTCCAGGTGGTGCGTGGCGTCCTGGAGCACACGGAAATTGCGCGGCCGGCGGCCGTGGTCCATGATCAGTTGCTGATAGAGGTCTTCCAGCGCCACCTTCAATCGAACAGTTCGCGCGCGCGTCGCACGGCCCGCGCCAGCGCGTCCACTTCCTCCAGCGTATTGTACAAAGCGAACGAGGCGCGCGTGGTGGCGGGCAGACCAAAGCGTTCCATCAGCGGCTGGGCGCAGTGGTGTCCCGCGCGGACCGCGACCCCTTCATGGTCCAGCACGGTGGCCACGTCATGCGGATGGACCCCGTCCAGCACGAAGGAAACGACCGCGGCTTTGTGCGCTGCCGTGCCGACGATGCGCACCCCCGGAATTTCCTCCAGCGCTCGAGTAGCCGCCTGGAGCAGTTGTTGTTCATGGCGGCGGATCTCCTCCAGGCCGAGTCGGGTCACGTATTCGATGGCGGCCGCCAAACCGATGGCGCCCGCAATGTGCGGGGTGCCCGCCTCGAACCGATAAGGCGGATCGTTGTATAGCGTCTTTTCGAACGTGACGGACCGGATCATGTCGCCGCCGCCCTGATACGGCGGCATTGCCTCCAGCAGTTCCCACCTGCCGAACAACACGCCGATGCCGGTGGGGCCGTAGATCTTGTGTCCGGAGAAGGCGTAAAAATCACAGTCCAGGGCGCGGACGTCCACCGCCAGGTGCGGAACGGCCTGGGCGCCGTCTACCAGTACGCGCGCTCCGTATGTGTGGGCCAGCCGACAAATCTCCTCTACCGGATTCACCGTGCCCAGGGCGTTGGAAACGTGGGCCACGGCTACGATGCGCGTCCGGGGACCGAGCAGACGCTGGAACTCCTCCAGAATGATCTCGCCCCGGTCGTTAATGGGTGCCACGCGAAGTCGCGCACCGGTCCGTTCCGCCAGCATTTGCCAGGGAACGATGTTCGAGTGGTGCTCGAGCTCAGTTATCAGGATCTCATCGCCGGGCGACAGGCGACTGCCGTAGCTGTACGCCACCAGATTGATGGCCTCGGTCGTGCCGCGCGTGAACACGATCTCGCGCGGACGCGCGTTCAGGAACCGCGCCACGGTTTCACGAGCTCCTTCGTAGGCGTCCGTGGCGCGCTGGCTCAGAGCATGGACGCCGCGATGCACGTTGGCGCAATCGCGGCTGTAAAAACCGAGCAAGGCGTCGAGGACGGCCTGGGGTTTCTGGGTGGTGGCCGCGTTGTCCAGATAGACGAGCGGGCGCCCGTTCACCTGCTGATGCAGAGCCGGGAAATCGGCGCGAACCCGCGCGACATCCAGGGCGTTGCCCCGGGATGTGTTCACCGTTGCCGTCCTCGTTGCGCTCATGGTGTGACTCCGACGGGATCGTCCAGTCGCTTGAGCAGTTCCTCAGCCAGGTGCTCCCGCAGGGCGGGCGGCTGCACGCGGTCCGTGATTTCCTGGGCGAAGGCTAACGTCAACAAGCGCCGCGCCTCCTGATGGCCGATGCCGCGCGAGCGGAGGTAGAAGACGGCGTCCGCGTCCACCTGGCCCACGGTCGCTCCGTGGGTACAGCGTACGTCGTCGGCGTAAATTTCAAGCTGCGGTTTGGTATTGATGACGGCGTCGCGGCTCAGCAGCAGGTTCTTGTTGCGCTGAATGGCGTCGGTTTTCTGGGCTTCGGGCCGCACGATGATGCGCCCGTGGAAAACGGCCTCGGAATGCCCGTCCAGGATGCCTTTGTAGAGTTCGAGGCTGGTGGCGTGCGGGCGGGCATGATCGAGCGTCGTGTAGTTATCCATGTGCTGGCGACCTTTCCCCACGTACAGGCCGTTCAGCGTGGCGGAAGCGCCCTCGCCGTCCAGCACCACGCCAACCTCACTGCGCACCAGATTGCCTCCCAGCAGAATGGTGTGGACCGCCAGCGTGGAAGAGCGTCCCTGGCGGGCGTGAAACGCGCCGAAGTGATAAGCCTGGTCACCTTCCATTTCGAGCCGCACGTACTCGAGGACCGCGCCCTCGCCCGTGACCAGCTCCGTGACGGAGTTGCGCAGGTAGACCGCCGAGTCCGGCCCGAGCCACGCCTCGACGATGTTCGCCTGGCTGTTGGCGCCAGCCAGCACGAGTACGCGAGGATGCGAGGCTACCGTCTCGCCACCGGGCGTCAGGTGATGCAGCAACAACACGGGCTTGTCCAGCACGGCGCCGGGGGCGATTTCCACCAGAAGGCCGTCCTCGCAGAAGGCCGTGTTCAGGGCCACGAAAGCATGCCGGTCGAAGGAGGCGTATCGCGCCAGGTGATTCTGGACCAGCTCGGGCTGTTCCTGCCAGGCCTGGCGAAGGGACCGGATGGCGAGGCCGCGTTGCCCAAGGCCCGAGATCGGGTACCCATTGACGGTGCGCACCACGATGGCATCGAGCCCATCCAGCCAGGTTTCCGGAAGCTGCTCGTGACCCGTCGGGCGCCTTGCCGCGGTGAATACCGTGCGGGTCAGGGGCGCGAGATTCGTGTACCTCCACTCCTCGATTTTCGTGGTGGGGAACCCGATCTCGGCGAACCGGGCCAGAGCCGTGCGGCGGAGACCATGCACCCACCACGGGCACTCGTTGGCCAGCTCTCGCTCGCGCTCTGCGAAAAGCGCCAGCCAGGATTCCTGGCCTGTTGCCGTCCCCGTGACCGCCGTGTTCATGAGCGATTCTCCTGCGCCAGGGCCGCCTCTTCTTCCAGCCAGGCGTAGCCTTGCCGCTCAAGCTCGCGGGCTAGTTCTTTGTCACCCGAGCGAACGATGCGGCCGTCGGCCATCACGTGGACGAAGTCCGGCTCGACGTATTCGAGCAGTCGCTGATAGTGGGTGACCACGATCATGGCGCGCTCGGGGCTGCGCATGGCGTTGATCCCGGCCGCCACCGCCTTCAGCGCGTCAATGTCGAGGCCGGAGTCGGTTTCGTCCAGAATGGCCAGCCTCGGCTCCAGCACCGCCATCTGCAGGATCTCGTTGCGTTTCTTTTCCCCTCCGGAGAAGCCCTCGTTGACCGGGCGCTCCAGCAGCGCCTCGTTCATCCCCAGCAACTTGACGCGTTCCCGCACCAGCTCCATGAAGTCCATCACGTCGAGCTCTTCCAGGCCGCGGTGCTTGCGAATGGCGTTGAGCGCCGTGCGCAGGAAGTAAAGATTGCTCACGCCCGGAATCTCCACCGGGTACTGGAACGCCAGGAAGATGCCCTCGCGGGCGCGCTCCTCGGGCGAGAGTTCCAGGAGATTTCTCCCCTCGTAAAGGATCTCGCCTTCGGTGACTTCATAGAGATCGCGTCCGGCGATGACTTGCGCCAGCGTGCTTTTGCCGGAGCCGTTGGGTCCCATGATGGCATGGACCTCGCCGGCGCCCACCTTCAGGTTCACGCCGCGGAGAATCAGCTTCTCCCCGGCTTTGGCGTGCAGATTTCTGATTTCGAGCATTGCGTTCCTCTGACTGTTCCCCATCCGACCCTCGCTCAACCGACGCTGCCTTCCAGGCTGACGCTGAGCAGCCGCTGCGCTTCCACCGCGAATTCCATGGGCAGCTCCTGGAGGACCTGGCGAGTGAAGCCGCTGACGATCATCGAGACCGCGTCCTCGGTGGAAATGCCGCGCTGCCGGCAGTAAAAGATCTGGTCTTCGCCGATGCGCGACACCGAGGCTTCGTGCTCCACCCGCGCCGTGGGGTTCTTCACCTCCAGGTAGGGGAACGTGTGCGCGCCGCACTCGTTGCCGATCAGCATGGAATCGCACTGCGAGTAGTTGCGCGCATTCTCGGCGCCGGGCAGGATTTTCACCATGCCGCGATAGGTGTTCTGGCCGTGCCCGGCGGAGATCCCCTTGCTGACGATCGTGGAGCGCGTGTTGGGTCCGATGTGGATCATCTTGGTTCCGGTGTCGGCCTGCTGGTAGTTGTTGGTAACCGCCACCGAGTAGAACTCGCCTACGGAACCTTCGCCGATCAACAGGCAGCTCGGATATTTCCAGGTAATAGCCGAGCCGGTTTCCAGCTGGGTCCAGGAGATTTTGGAGTACTTGCCCAGGCACTTGCCGCGCTTGGTAACGAAGTTATAGATCCCGCCGCGCCCCTGCTTGTCGCCGGGATACCAGTTCTGCACCGTGGAATACTTGATCGTCGCGTAATCGTGAGCCACCAGCTCGACCACCGCGGCGTGAAGCTGATTCGAGTCGCGAATGGGTGCGGTGCAGCCTTCCAGATAGCTCACGTAGGCGCCTTCGTCCGCGATGATCAGAGTGCGCTCGAACTGGCCGGTATTGCGCGCATTGATGCGGAAGTAGGTGGAAAGCTCCACCGGGCAGCGCACGCCCTTGGGCACGTAACAGAAGGAGCCGTCGCTGAACACGGCCGAATTGAGGGCGGCGAAGAAATTGTCGGTGTAAGGCACGACCGACCCAAGATATCGTTCCACCAGCTCAGGGTATTTCTCCGCGGCCTCGGAGAACGAGCAGAAGATGATGCCCAGCTCGGAGAGCTTTTCTTGCAAGGTGGTGGCCACGGAAACGCTGTCGAAGACGGCGTCTACCGCCACTCCCGCCAGTCGCTCTCGCTCGTGCAACGGAATCCCGAGCTTTTCGTAAGTCCGGAGCAGCTCAGGATCAATCTCCTCGATGCTTTTGGGTCCTTTCTTCCAGCCTTTGGGCGCCGCGAAGTAAACAATCTTCTGATAGTCAATCGGCGGGTATTTGACGTTAGCCCAAGTAGGCTCCTTCATGGTGAGCCAGTGGCGGTACGCCTTCAGCCGCCACTCCAGCAGGAACTTCGGCTCGCGCTTGCGGGCCGAAATCTCGCGGATGATGTCCTCGTTCAAACCCGGCGGGAAGGTTTCGGTTTCAACAGGCGTTTCGAAACCGTACTTGTACTCCTGCTGGGTGAAGGCCTGAATGTCCTGGGTCGCTGTACTCATGCTCGGTTTGCCTCCTGGTGAGCGGATCCCGCCGCGGGACCCGCACGATCGCTACCTGAGATCAGGATAGCGAAAGTGTACAAAAAAGTCAACATTAGACCGCCGAAAAATTACGCCTCTCGCGAGAAATCAGCAACTGCTTGCTTTTCAATGAGATAGGATCGGACTTACGGCCCTCCAGACCGCCTGCGCCACCTCTTGGATGCTCGCCGTGGCATCAATCACGCGGAAGCGCACCGGCTCCACGCGGGCCAGCTCGCGATAGCCCTCGCGGACTTTACGGTAAAAATCGCGCGTCTGCTC
>JAPWUP010000022.1 GCA_028275505.1 Bryobacteraceae bacterium | reverse complement strand
GCACGGACAACTGCACGAGCCGGTTGCCCCCGGCCGTCTGGATGACGCCGAATGTTGCCTTGTTGGCCATGTTGGTGCCAGGCGCATCCCACTGCGGGCTGTTGGTCACGTTGTTGGCGTCGGCCCGAATGTCCAGATTGATGCGCTCATAGAGCTGAACGCGCTTGATGATCGAGGCGTCCAGCGTCTTGCGGTGCGGCGCGCGCAGCTCGGCGAAGTGGGGCGGCTCGGGCGGCACCATGTAAGGGGTAGGTAACGAGGCGAAGGCCTTGGTGTCGAAATACGGATTGAGCACCTCGCGGGTGACAGGATCCACGCGGTCGCCGATGCGATCGCGGATCGGCCCTTTCTTGGCCGCATTCCAGAGCCGGATGGGCCTGCCGTTGCTGTCGCTTATGGAAAGCGGGGTTCCCGAGGAGTAGAAGGCGCGCCCGCTCACGCTCCATCCGCCAATGATGCGAGACCAGAAGCCGCTGGTGACCCAGGGCCTGCCCTTGCCGAAGGGCAGATCGTAAACGAACGCCAGATTCATCACGTGCGGCCGATCCATGTCGGAAATGCAGCGGTAGTAGCGTTTGTTAACCAGGCTGGTGAGGTTGTTTTCGATCATTTTGGAAATGGTGTGATTGAAGATCAGCGTGAGCCCATGGGTGAGGCGCTTCTCGACGTTGAGGTACACCGAATGATAGACCGTGGTGGCTGAGTTGGTGAGCATCTGCGTCACCGATGTGAACTGGGGATACGCAAGCCAGAACTGGCGCTGAGGGATCGTGCTGGAGCTGCCCAGGGGCGAGGTGGGCGGGAGGATGCCGTAGAAGGGGTTGGGCACGCGGATGTTCTCCGCCGGCCCCAACTCCAGATATTTGTCGGGCTTCTCGTTCAGGTTGAAGTTCCCGAATCCTTTCACGCTCAGCATGCGCACAAAGGCCAGCTCGAGCCGCGTCTGTGCGGGCAAGGCCTGCTGGATGCTGAACTGCCACTGCTGGGAGTAAGGCAGAACCCGGTCTTGCGCGACAAAGGAGATCGAGTCGCCGACTCTGGCTGCCAGCCCGTCGGCCGCACCGCGCGGCTTGGTGACACCCTGCGGGAAGGGGTTGGCGAGCGTGGTGTATGGGGTGACGCCGCGGTCCACCGTACCCACGTAAGTAATCGAAGTGGAGAAGGTGGGCGGGATGGCGATGCTGATATCCTGGTTCTCCACCCCGCTGGCGTAGAACAAGCCGTAACCCGCCCGGATCACGGTAGAGGGCAGCACTTGCCACGCGACGCCGAAGCGCGGCCCGAAGTTGTTCAGGTCGGTCTTACCCTGCCGGCGGGAGACATTGTTAACCCCGGCGAAAATGAGGCCGCCGCGCAAATCCATGCCGGGGATTTTCACGGGACTGGGCGCATAGTAATCGAAGCCCCAACTGAGCTGATTGAAGCGCTCGGTGTACGGAGTCTCGACCTCCCAACGCAGTCCGATGTTGAGGGTCAACTTGCGTGTTACTTTCCAGTCATCCTGCACGTACGCAGCCGTGTAGTAGCTGCGCAGGGCGTAGGGGGCCGGGCCCGAGATGGACCCGGAGACCGGGATTCCCATGAGGAGGCCGGCCATGGCGGTGCCGCTGACCCGCGCGCTCATGGGATCGAAGGGATCCGAGACGTGGAAGGTCGGCCGGAAGGTGAAATAGCCCGCCGCCTGCGAATCGGGGCTGATCTCGTTCCAGTTGACGACGCGGAAGTCACCCCCGATGCGCAAGTTGTGGGAGCCGGCCAGCCTGGTCAGGGTGGGCCGGGCGACATAAGAGTCGTTGGCGCGGATCTTGAACCGGTGGCCGATCATGTAGATGCCCTCGGCCATGTCAATGCCGGGCCAGGCAGGCCGCATCTGGTTGGCGAGGATGTCGGGGTGGAGCTTGAGGACTTTGGGATCGAGCTTGTTACCCGAGAAAACCGTATCGCTCCAGTAACGGCTGAAAGCGAGCCGGAACGAGGCCACCGTCGTCGGCGAGAAGGTGTAGTCGTCGTTGATGCTGGCGTTGTAGAAGTGCCGGAAGTCCGCATTGGGCGTGCCGCCGATCGGCGAGTCGCGCAACCCCGGAGGAACCGCTTTGAAATGCTGCCCGTAGTCCATGAACGCGAAGCGTCCGAACAGCCTCTGGCGCGGGCTGAGCAGGTGATCCACGCGCTGGCTGATCTGCCGGGAGGGAAGGGTGTAGCTGGACTGCGCGACCCAGTTGTAAACGCCGATTTGCGTGGGTACATTCAAATTCGGCGCCGGGTAAACCGACATGATTGCCTGGCCGGTTTCGTTTTGCCTGGCGAGCGGTATGACGTTTCCGGGGAAGGGCTGACGCACGACCCGCGTTCCATCCACGACGCTGGTGTAGGGGTCGTAGATCATCAGCGGGCCGCCCTGCGGGTTGAGCGTGCGGGAGAAATCACCGCGCCGCTCTGCCTCGGTCGGAACGCGCGCGGAGTAAGTCGTGCCGCCTTTGTTGCCTTGCCACTGGAATGACGTGAAAAAGAAGGTCCGGTCCTTTCCGTTATAGAGTTTGGGGAAGACCACGGGGCCGCCCAGCGTAGCAGAGTAGAACTGGCGGTTGTCCGGGGGACGCGGCACGCCACGCTTGTTGTTGGTCCAGGAGTTGGCATTGAAAATCTCGTTCCGGATGAAGCCCTCGAAGGAACCGTGCAACTCGTTGGTGCCTGAACGCGTGGCGTAACTGACCACCCCGCCGTTGGTGTGACCATAGGCGGCGTCGAACATGGTTGTTTGCACCCGCAGTTCCTCGACGGCGTCGCCCGAGGGGGAGGTACCCATGGCGCCGCCCTGACGGGGCATCACGACCGAAGCTCCATCCACCAGAATCTCGTTACGCCCCATCGTGGCGCCCCCGCCGTGGACGCTGAAGAAGTGCTGCTGGGAGTCGGCGAAGGGTCCGCCGAACCACTGAGACTCGCTCCTGACGCCGGGCGTGAGGGTGATCAGGTTGAGCGGGTTCCGATTCGGGATAAAAAGCAGATCCACGAACCGCCGATCCACGACCTGGGCGAGGTCTGCGGAAGCAGTCTGCAACAACGGCAGCTCGGCGGTGACGGTGACGGTTTCGGTGGGCGTGCCCACTTCGAGCTGGAAGTTCAGTTCCAGTTTTTCGCCAGTGCGGATAGTGACCTGGGGACGCACCAGCTTCTTGAAGCCGGGAGCCTCGACCGTGACCGTATAGGCCCCGGGTTCGAGCAGCGGGAGAATGTAGTTGCCCTCGGCATTCGAGACGGTAGTGGTTTTGTACCCGCTGCCTTCCTGGACGGCGGTGACGCTCGCTCCCGGAATTACGGCCCCGCTGGGATCAGTGACGCGCCCCAGCAGGGACCCACGGTAGTCCTGAGCAGCCAGGACGGTCGTCAACGCAAAACCCAACACAACCACGCGACCCCACATGATTCCCTCCTTGGTACTCCGTGGCGTTCGACCCCGGTGCAATGGGTACCCGTGCACGCTGCCCGGCGACCGGCGCGACCGCCAGAGGCCGGGCTGCGGAGGGTCACCCCTTGCGTCCGCTTGTATTTTAGGAGCAAAGCTGCACCCCCGTCCAGCACTTT
The DNA here is from genome assembly GCA_028275505.1 of Bryobacteraceae bacterium. Taxonomy (GTDB): domain Bacteria; phylum Acidobacteriota; class Terriglobia; order Bryobacterales; family Bryobacteraceae; genus DTHT01. The sequence goes on along the minus strand of JAPWUP010000022.1, from coordinate 28,784 downwards.
ACGGTTAATTACCAGTTAACGACTCGTTATCAACCGGAAACAGCTCGCCCCTGGCACCCCGGGTGCCCTACGCACCAGAACATTTTTTGCCCGTGAAATCCCAGAGACCCGGAAGAACGTGCCCCTGCGTGGGGAGACGCCGCACGGCAGTGGACGACTGCCGTGAAGTCCAGCGCGGTACCCCGCCGTTCCGCCAATCGGCAGGGTCTTTGCCCGGGTCCGGCGGCCTCAGCGCTCGCTAGTCCTCACATGGTCGGGCCCGCGTTGCCGCAACCACCGCCGGCGCTGCACTGCCCGGCCGCGAAATCCGAAGGGCAACAGGAGCGGGCGGCGGCTGGCGGGATGGCCCCGGAGGCCTTGCGGGTCTACGGACGCGTAGGGCCACACAGGGGGCAAGCCGGTCGCAAAAAAGGGTTGACGCGAACTTGATATTTTACTAAAATGCGATCAGTGCGGCAGGAATGCATTCTGAAGGCGTTCAATATGCGTAAGCTCTTCGTTCTGTTGTTCACACTCGCATTGTCGTTCGGCGGCCTTAGGGCCCAGACACCGACGGGCACGCTTCAGGGAATCGTTAAAGACCCCACTGGGGCGGTCGTCCCCGGAGCCAAGGTCACGATCACCAACGTCCAAACCGGCGAGTCGCGTGTGATCATGACCGATGAATCGGGCCGGTACGTGCAGATGTTGCTGCTTCCGGGAAACTACCGGATCACGGTCGAAAAAGCCGGTTTCCAGACGCTCAGACAGGAAAACGTGCGCTTGGAGGTGGGCCAGAACCGGTCGGTGGATCTGACCCTCGCGGTGGGCGCCATCACCGAGCAGATCCAGGTGGAAGCCGCACCGCCGGTGGTGGACGTCAACACCTCTTCCATCGGACAGGTCGTGGACTCCAAGCGGATCCTGGACCTGCCTCTGCTTGGCCGGAGCGTGATTGCACTCGCCAACCTGACGCCGGGGGTGAACCCCACGGGAGGCGGCGCCACGCCGGGCATGGGCGGCGGCCGGAACGCCACCAGTGAGATCCAGATAGATGGCGCTACCAATATCGCCCCCGAAAACAACGTCGGCATCAACAGCCGAATTTACGATCCGCAGGTGGACGCGGTGCAGGAATTCAGCGTCCAGGTCAACGCCCTCCAAGCCGAGTACGGGCGTTTCTCGGGTGGCGTGATCAACGTGGTGACCAAGTCCGGCACCAATGAGCTCCACGGAACGGTCTACGAGTTTCTGCGCAACCCGGTGCTCAACGCAAACGGTTTCATCAACAACCGGCAGGGGCGCAAGCGCAGCGGCGCCAAGATCCACCAGTTCGGCTACACCCTGGGCGGCCCTGTATTCATCCCCAAGCTGATTGACGGTCGCAACAAGTCTTTCTTCTTTACGGATTACGAAGGCACCGAGAACCGCGCCACCTCGAACGCGACCGCCACGGTCCCGCTGCCCGAATGGCTGGCCGGCGACTTTTCGAACCTCCGCAACAGCTCGGGAACCTCACTGATCACCATTTACGACCCCACCACCGTGAGGCAGGATCCCAATAACCCGTCGCTATGGATTCGCGATCCTTTCCCGGGCAATCGCATCCCAGAGCATCGGATTGATCCTGTGGCCAGGAAACTGGCTGCCTGTTGGCCCAGGCCGAACACCACGCCGCTCAACCTTTATACGCAACAGGACAACTTCATCAACAGCGGCCCCTCCCGGAACAACTACTGGCGGCAGAGCACGCGCTGGGACCACAACTGGACCGAGAACTGGCGCATGTGGCTCCGGGTCTCGTTTGCCGGCGGCAAGGGCACCCCGTTCAACGGGTTCGGAACCCTGGGGACTTCCATCGGGGACGGCCCGTGGAACGAACGCAAGGTGCAGGTCTCCATGGACCACACCTATATCCTGAATCCCCGGCTCATCGCGAACCTGCGCTACGCCTTCAGCCGCACCGCTTATAAGCGCGTGCCGTTCTCCGATGGCATTGATCTGACCCAGCTTGGCTTCAGTCGCGACTATGCGCAGATCGCCGCCATGCGAGGGCTCGAGTTCCCCGGTGTTGAGGTCAGCAGCAACCTTTCCATCACGCGCCTCGGTCAGCCCGGCTACACCCGCATGTTCAATTACCCGATGAATCACTCCCTTACCGGCAGCATGAGCAAGGTCACCAGCCGGCACAGCTTCAAGTGGGGCGGCGAATACCGCGTGCTCCAGTTGAACTATTCCCAGTACGGAAGGCCCTCCGGGATCTTCAACTTCAGCCGGGGTTGGACTCAGCGCGAAATCAATACGTCCAGCAGCCTTCAGGGCGTGGGACTGGCCTCCTTCCTGCTCGGGCTCCCGGCCAGCGGCTACTTGACCCATGAGCCTTCCGCAGCCTCCACGAGTCTCTATTTCGCAGGGTATTTCCAGGATGAGTGGAAGGTGACATCGAAACTCACTCTGAACCTCGGGATTCGCTACGACCTGGACCTGCCGCGAACCGAAAGGTACAACCAGCACTCCTATTTCGATATCAATGCGCCTTCGCCGCTTCAAGGCATCATCCCGGCCTCTGCCTGCCTGAATTGTGGCGATTTGCGAGGCCAGATGCGGTTCACTACTCCTGAGCATCGCCGCCAGACCCCCACGGACGCCAACAACTGGGGACCCCGCTTCGGGTTCGCCTATAATTTTGCGCCTAAAATGGTGCTGCGCGGCGCCTATGGCATTGCCTTCGCCCCGTCGGCCCTCCAGGCGGCCGGAACCACGGGCGCCTCGGGCATGGATGGCTTCAACAGCCGGTCGGATGCCTATTTCACGTTCGATAACATGCGAACGATTTACACCTATCTGCGCAACCCGTTTCCCAGCGGCTATAATTTGCCCACCGGGCGTGCCCTCGGTGAGCGCACCAACCTGGGACTCGACATCGGGGACTCCTTCTTCGATGCTTACAAGAACCCGTACGTTCAGCAGTGGAACCTGAGTATCCAGCGTGCCCTCCCGGGCGACACAGTGGTGGAAGTCGCCTATCTCGGCAGTCACAGCATCGGCCTGGTAGACGGTGAAGCCACGCGACAGTACAACCAGCTCCCGGCATCGTTCCAGGCTTTTGGCGTGGCTTTGCAGGAACAGGTGGAGAATCCCTTCTTCGGCAAGATCCCTTACAATGTGGGCCCGCTGGCCCAGCGGACGGTCTCGCGCGGCCAGTTGCTCCGGCCGTATCCGCACTATACCAGCGTGGGTTCCTTCCGCAAACCGAATGGCTACTCGATCTACCACGCTATGACCATCCGCGTGGACAAGCGCTTCGGCAACGGCCTTACGGTACTGTTCTCCTACACCAACAGCAAGCTGATTGACGACTGCTCTTCGGCCGTGAACTTCCTTGGGCCCATCGCCGGCACCCACCTGGACATCTACAACTGGAAGCTCGAGCGTTCGCTGTCCTCCTTTGACATCTCCCAGCGCGCCGTCATCAGCTATATCTATGAGCTGCCTTTCGGCCGGAACCGGGCGCTGCTGCGCAGCCTCCCCGGCTGGCTCGATCGAATTGTCAAAGGCTGGCAGGTCAGCGGCATAACCACGCTCCAGCGTGGCCTTCCCCTCATCATCGGCGGCATTACCAATAACACTAACATCTTCACCACCAGCCAAAGGGCGAACAATAACGGAAAGAGCGCCTACATTGATCACCGCGGCCATAACAAGGATCAACGCATGGCCAGATGGTTCGACTACACAGTCTTCTCGCAGCCGCCGGCCTTTACCCTCGGGAATGTCTCCCGAACCTTGCCGGACGTCCGGGCTCCTGGCACCAACATGACGGACCTGGCGCTGATGAAGAACACTTATTTTGGACCAGAGCAGCGTTACAACTTCCAGTTGCGGGCAGAGGCTTTCAGCGCATTCAATCATTTCAACCTGGGATCGCCGGATACCAGCCTTCAGAGCGGCAACGTGGGCCGGATCAACAGCGGCAGCGGCACTCGCCAGATTCAGATCGCCGCAAAACTCATCTGGTAGCCGCCTGCTAGCCCCTGACGGCACATACTGCACAGGTGATCTGGGGACGGCGGGTCCTTGGCAAAGCTCAGAAGCGACCCACTGGCCGCCGCTGCCGAAAGCACCCTGCCGTCCCCGGCGACGGTATGCTGTCGGGTGAAAGAAAACCGGATGCGCGAGTCCAAGCGCTGCTTTCCGCCAGACCCGCGGAAATTGGCCTGTATCTTCTCAGCAGAGGTGCGTGATGAAACGAGTCCTGGCGATCCTGTCGCTGCTGGTGCCGGCGATGGCCGCCCAGACGCCCCGTACCGGCCCGTCGGTGGATTTTTCGCATGGAGATCTTCGCATTTCGGATAATCGTCGCTTTCTGATCCACAAGGACGGTACGCCTTTTTTCTACCTGGGCGATACCGCCTGGGAACTGTTTCATCGCCTGAACCGCGAGGAGGTTGAACGTTACTTGGAGAACCGCCGCGCCAAAGGTTTTACGGTGATCCAGGCGGTGATACTGGCGGAGCTGGACGGATTGCGCACGCCTAATCCTTATGGTGAAACGCCGCTGATCGGAAACGATCCCTGCCGCCCCAACGAAAAATACTTCGAACACGTGGATTGGGTGATTGACAAGGCGGCTGAGAAAGGACTCTTCATCGGCCTGTTGCCCACGTGGGGCGACAAGGTCTCCGACGAGCACCCCGGGGCGGGACCGCAGATTTTTACGCCCGCCAATGCCGAGGCTTACGGGCGCTGGCTTGGGGAGCGCTACCGCAACCGCCCGAACGTCATATGGATCGTCGGCGGAGACTGGACCGCGGACAGCCCTTGGAGCCATGCCATCTGGTGTGCGCTGGGGCGCGGCCTGCGGCAGGGTGACTGGCGTCATCTGATCAGCTTCCACCCTCGCGGCGGGCGCCGGTCCTCGGAATGGTTCCACAACGAGCCTTGGCTGGACTTCAACATGCACCAGTCCGGGCATGTGCGGTATCGTGCGAACTACGAGGCTATCGCCGCAGATTACGCTCTGCACCCGATCAAACCCACCATGGACGCCGAGCCCCGTTACGAAACCGCACCCTCGTCCGGATACCAGGGCGACCGTCTTATCGAGGCGTTCGACGTCAGACAGGCGGCCTACTGGGGCCTGTTCGCAGGCGCTCACGGCACGACTTACGGTGCGCAGGGAGTATGGAACATGCATGCGCCCGGGCGGCCGGCCCGCGGGCGAGCCACGCCCTATTGGTACGAGCTCCTGGATCTGCCCGGGGCCTGGCACATGATGCACGTTCGCAACTTGATCGAGTCGCGGCCCATGTTGGAGCGGGTGCCCGACCAGAGCCTTATCGTCTCGGAAAATCTCCCCGGGCCGGATTACTCGGTCGCCACGCGAGGGAATAGTTATGCTTTCATTTACTCGTCGTTCGGCAAACCCCTGACGGTTGCCCTCGGGAAGATTTCCGGGGATCGCGTGGTCGCGTGGTGGTTCGACCCGCGCACCGGACAAGCTACGCACATCGGCGAATATCCCAACGCCGGAGTAAGGACCTTCACGCCTCCGGGCACACCAGGGCGCGATAACGACTGGATCCTCGTCCTGGATGACGCCAACAAAGGATATCCTCCGCCCGGCGCCATAGCGAAACGTTGAGGCCTCGGCTCTGCGCCGTTCAGGTCAGCGGGCATCGCAGCCTGCCAGGGTGTACAGGAATTCGTCCTGTACCCATGCCGGCTTGCCGGGCAGCACGGCGATGATCTGCACGCGGACCCTATCCGGATGGAAAAACAGTCTCGCAAAATGATGAGCGGTGTTGTCGCGGAAGGCAGTGTACGGGGGCGGCGGATTCGTCTTGAACTCGGAGAAGCCGCGGTTGATGTTACTCAACTTGCCGCCCGGCCCAACTTTCAGGTAAACAGTCCCGTCAGTTGCCCCGTAGCAGTCTCGGGACTTGCTCGTGATTTCGACGTTGTCCGGTACGCCACGCAAGGGAAAGGTCCGCTCGTAGGACTGGTCGTGGGCGGTGAGCACGAGGCGCACACCGTGTTTTTCAAAGATGGGAGCGAGCTGCCTGCGGTAGTCGAGATTCGACGGATGATTGGAGCCGTCGGAGAACAGCGCGACATGGAGATAGGGCACGAGCCACTTCCTGCCCGCTCTCCGGGCCTTTTCTAAGTCAGCATCAATCCAGCGCAAGACGGTCACGGGCAGCTCACCACGCTCCGAATCGGCGGCCAGAATCGAAACGAAGTGGACGTCGGAGAGGTCGAACGAGTAGTAACGCCGGTTATCGAAGCCCTCGGGCGTCGGGAAACGGTCAGCCCAGAACAGGTAACCCTCATTGAGAAAGATCTCGTGATTGCCGTAAGTGGGCATGATCGGCGCCTTCGCCGCGAAGGGCATCACCATGTTGAACCAATAGTCAATGGTCCTGTCCAACGTGCCGAAACGCTTGTCGGTGTTGTAGTAGGCGCCTTCACCGCCCCAAAGAATGAGCGTGGGGTTCAGTCGTGCCACCTCCTCGATCACCTCACGGGTGCCGGTGGAAAGACCGTCCGGTCTCCCGTCCAGCCCCGTGTCGGCGAGGAAGACCGCTTCGAAGGAACCGCCCGGTCGCGGCGCGCTAAGAAAGGAGTGAACTTCGCTCCAGGATCCCTGCGGCCCCGCCACGCGGTACTCGTATCGGGAGGCAGGCACCAAGCCCTGCACCAGGACCTCGTGCAGCCGGCCCTCGGTTCCGCTCGGGCGCGGACCGCCGCTGGCGCGTCGCCACCTGCTTTCTCCCTGCCTGCGGTACTCGACGACCGACGGCACGGACGTGTCGAGGGTTCTCCACACAACCGTAACCGTTGTGGAGGGATCGCGCGTCCAGGCCAGGTGGATCTGATCGGGCGTAGAGCCGGTCTGGGCGAGCAGGGAAAATGCAGTCAACAGGGCAAGGGCCACCGCACTGAAGGGCAGCATACTGATATTCTACTGATATACGACTTCCGCGCCAAGGCCCACAAAGGTGACAGCCCCGGCCTAGGCACTGAATTCACCCCGCGGCAGGGGGAGTTGCAGCTTGCGCAGGGCCTCCAGAGACGTTTGCAAGCTCGTCAACACGGGAACCTTCACGCTGGCCTGGAGCTCGGACAGCACCCGGACCATCGAAACTTGGGCCAGGACTAGAACGTCAATGCCCTCCGACGCCAGCTCCCGAGCCGCCGCCATCACCAGCCGGTCATGGGTCGCGGCGTCCTGCGCCAGCAATGCCTGATGAGCGTCGGGCACCACGCGCGGCACGACCTCGACGCTTCTGCCCACCTCGCGAGCTGCCTCGTCAAGCTGCGCCCGGCTCACTTCGAGAGTGGGAGGGAACGTGACCAGCAAGCCGATGCGCTGTCCCGCGCGTACCGCAGCGCGCGCCAGGGTCTCGTCAATCTTCAGGACAGGAAAGCCTGCCTTCCGCCGCAAGCGCTCCAGCATCTCGCGGGGGACGGCTGAGCAAGTGAGCAACGCCGCTTCCACGCAATAAATCTCGCGCACGACGTCCAGCATGTCCCCCAGCCGACGCTCCGCAGTGGCCCAATCCGGCTTCGCGAACAACCGCAGCAAGCCGTCGTCCAGGAGATTGGTAATTTCGAGATCCGGCGCCGCCTCCCCGTAGTAACCGAGCACCGGTGGCAGAGCCGCCGGAGAAGCGTGGATGAACGCGACTCGTCGGATTTTCATGTGCACTCGATCTCCGCACAGATGGCGCGAGTCAGCTCGCGTGTGGACGAATGGCCGCCGAGATCGGGCGTCTGGCAGCGTCCCGCTGCGAGAACCCTCGCCACGGCGCGGCGGACGCGCTCGGCGGCTTCCCGCTGACCGAGGTGATCCAGGAGCATGGCGCCTGAGAGGATGAGACCGATCGGGTTGGCGATTCCTTTCCCCGCGATATCCGGAGCAGCGCCGTGCGCCGCCTCGAACACAGCCACACCCGGCCCGATGTTCACTCCCGGCACCAGACCCAGGCTCCCGACCAGCCCGGCGGCCAAGTCCGAAAGTATGTCCCCGTATTGGTTGGGGAGCACCAGCACATCGAACACACAGGGCTCTTTCACCATCAAGTAACAGGCCGCGTCCACCATGCGATCATCGAAGCACAGCTCCGGGTACTGGGCGACCACGCTACGGACGCTTTCGAGAAACAAGCCGTCGGTGAGATGCAATACGTTGGCCTTGTGCACGGCCGTGATCTTTCTGCGGCCGTGACGCAGAGCGTAATCGCAGGCAAAGCGTGCGATGCGTTCGCTGGCCTCGCGGGTGACGAGCTTGACCGCTTCGGCACGACCTTCTTCCGGTTGACGCTCGATGCCGGCGTAGGTGTCCTCCGTGAGCTCGCGCACGAGGATGATGTCCAGATTCTGGTACCGGCCCGAGACGCCCGGAAAGCCCAGCACCGGACGCAGATTGGCATAGGCGCCCAGTTCGCGCCGCAGCCCGTTGTTGACCGAAGGGTAGCGACGGCGCTCGCCATGTCCTTCGATCCAAAGCCCGCCGCTTCGCGGCTCCGCAATGAGAGGCGCCTTGAGCGCCACGCCGATCCGACGGATTCTCTCCACCGATTCGGCGGGAAGCTCGCTGCCCCAACGCCGCTTGGCCTCCTGTCCCAAAATGACTTCCTGCCAGCGGAGTGCGGCGCCGGCGGTTTCCAGCACTTGCTGGGTGGCTTCGGAAATTTCGGGACCGATGCCATCGCCACGTATGATTGCTACTTCGCGCATGAGATTCCTCGTTTCTCTGACAAAGGCCTGTCCCAGTCCACCGCAAGCAACGGGATTACTCCGAGCACTGCCAACAATCCCACAATGAGAAACGGAAACTTGAAACCACTGGCCTTGGAAAGTACTCCCACCGCCCAGACCAAAAGCGCGCCGGAAAAGGCTCCAATGGCGCCCATCAACCCCGCGATCGTTCCCACCCGGCCCGGCGCAAGATCCTGGTTGAAGGCCAGAAAGTTCGCCCCGTAGGAAGCTCGCCCCAGGTTCAACAGGAAGACCAGGACCACCGCCGAGGGGACGCTCGGAGCCCAGGGAACCGCGCAGGCACACAGCATGCACGCGGTCGAGACCACCAGCACCGCCTTGCGAGCCCGTCCCACGCGCCAACCGCGACGCGCCAAAAGGCTGACCGCCGCTCCGCCGCCCACGAATCCCAGATCGAGGCCCAGATACACCAGAAAAAGGTAAACGCCGAGACCCGCAGTTAGCGGCAGCTTCCATTCCTGGACAAAGAATGTCGGGACCCAAGACGAAGAAATGTGGAGAATCGGAATCCCGAACGTGGCGCCGGCCACGCACGCCCAGAACCTCGGGTCTCTCAAGATCGCGCCCCAGCGGTCGCCTTCCGCCTGGGTAATTCCCGTGGGATGGCCCTTCAACACTTCGGCCGGAGGCCGGAACCATAGAACCCAAAAAAACGCCCAAAGCAGCCCGATGCCTCCCAACAGCAGGAATCCTGCCCGCCAGCCGACGGCGCTTGCTAGCGAGATCATTACGAGCGGCGCCACCATGGCGCCAATGCTCCCGCCGCTCATCATGATGCCGTTCGCCAGCGTTCTGTCCTTGGCAGGCACGAGTCGGGCGATGATGCGGGCGGCGCCAGGCTGCGCCGCTGCCTCGAAAATCCCGAGCGCCATCCGGCTGGCAAAAAGGGCCGCGAACGTTCTGGCCAGGCCCGCAGCCGCCTGCGCCAGCGACCAGCACGCCACGAACGCCCCATACACGTAGCGGATGTTGAAGCGATCCAGGATGGCGCCCACGAAAAGGTGCATCGCCGCGTAGGAGTAAAAGAAGGCGGAAAGCAGCAGGCCCAGTTGCGCGTTATCGAGCTCGAGCTCCTCGCGCACCAGCGGGGCGACCACGCTGAGCGCCTGGCGATCCAGATAGCTCAGGGCGGTCGCCGTCAACAGGACCGCGCAGACCAGCCACGGCCGCCAAGGGGTCACCGTTGTCATTCGCTCGCTAACTTGCAAGGTTGCGCCGCCGCTTCAGGCGTGTAGAGGGTTTTCCGTATGTGCTCGAGGACCGCGTGAAAATATGCCGGATCGCGCTCTTCGACCGGCATTTCGGCCAGCACCTGCGTGCTGCGAGCGGGCCGGTAATAACGGAAGGGAAACATTTGCACCTGACGCCAAGGCATGTATCCCCAACTGCCGCCGCTCCGGAAGACGGCGTCGAAACTGGCCAGCTCGCGGACGAGGTTCTCCGGCGTCGTGTCGCGGCCGTTGTCATCCTCGTTCATATAAATCGGCCCGGGCATCGCCGGATCGGCCACTAACTCGGCAACCCGTCTGCCCTTGTCCTCGGGTGTACGGCGGTTACCGTGGATGATGATCAGGTCGGCATGCTGTCGCTCGCTGTCGTAGACACGCATGCGCCCGTCGGTGGAGGCCGAAACGGGCAGGCGGAAGGGGGCTTTCTTTACCAGGAAACGCTCGCGGGCGAGCTGGATCAGGCTTCCCATCTCGCGGTGAATGTAGCCATCATGATCGTAAGTGTTCACATCGTGCTCGTTGGCGATTTCGATGATCACGTTGCGGCAATTGTGCTCGATCAGCCAGTCGGTGGCGTTGACCACGGCCCGCCGGATCGCTTCCGGACCCTCCAGAACCTCGTCCTGGCCCTGGTAGAAGTAGATGAGGTTGAGGATCATGCCCCGGCGATCCAGCTCGCGCTGCAAGCGCAGCAGTCGCCTCATCCACGCCTCCTTCAGGCTGCCATCCGGTCGGAAGGCGCTGGTCAGGCAACCCTTGCCGGGACCGAGTTTCGCGTGGGGCAGCCGTTTGACCAGCTCGCACTCCCGGCCATAGCCCGCGTTGCCGGCCTGCAAGGAGACGTTGATGGCCAGAATGCCGTGGTCCTTGTAAATATCCAGGGCTTCGATCAGACGCTCGGTGTTCCGCTCCGGATCGAAAGGCGCCTCCGTCAGCCATTCATCGTCGAAGATACCTTGGGCGATGCGGAGGTTCATCAGACGTCCGGCGGCTTCTGGCCGATACTGTTTGCCGGTGTAAGTTTTTCGCCAGGGTCCGCCCCCTTCGCGCACATAGAAGCAACGCGGGTCGTAGCCCGGTCCCAGCATCTTGCCGGTAGCGATCTCGATCGCCGCAGCCAACGGAACAAGCACGAGACTATGCAAGAGGAGAAGCCACCTTTTGGATGGACGCAACGAACCGGTGAGCCACAAGCAAGATCTGCGAGGCATGATCGTTCGCTTGGCGAGCGTGGCTGAATTACGAACCGGGCACGTTCGAGCCTCCCGGGAGAAGCCTGCTCGCCAAAAGGTATGCTAGCAGAATATCAACAGCGCGTCAACCCTGACGTCGAAGCCATCGTCTTCTTCCCGCACCCCGCCCCAAGCCTTTCCTTCGTCCCGGCGGATTCATTCTGGCGAGCAGCGGTCTCGCCGCGGCGCAACCCACGGCGAGCCATAAGGCCTTTTCCGCCCCGGGGCGCCTGCCGACCGGGAAGCCCGCACGGCGCCGGTCCCCTGCTCTGCCTGGCGAACGGGCGCGCATTTGCCGGGAACGCTCATCCCGGTTATGCGCTATCATTATGTGTGCCGACGCATGCCGAAATACCTATAGCGTACCAGTGACCATGCCTCGGATCAGCGTGAAATCGAAAAGTACTGCCCACGAAGAATCGGGAGCGGATGCTGCCTACCGCGTCATCAAAGAGGAGATCCTGAGCTGTCGTCTCCGCCCGGGCGAGGTCATTCGCATCGAGCCTTACACGCGCAAGCTCGGCCTGAGTCGGACGCCGGTTCGGGAAGCTATCCTTCGACTCGAGAAAGAGGGTTTCGTGGAAGTTCACCCCCGTCTCGGGACTCTGGTGTCTCGGCTGGATTTGCGGCAGATCCGCGAGATGTATCAGGTGCGAAGCCTGCTCGAGGGGGCTGCGGCTCGCCAAGTCGCGGGCACGATCCCGGCCGCTCGGATCGCCGCGCTCGAGGAGGAATTGCGAAGCTACACGCTGGGCGAAAATGCGGATCTGAAAGCCATTTCGCAATCGGGCGTCAAAGTACATCGTCTCATCGTCGAATCCTGCGAGAATCGCGTGCTCGCCGGAATGATCGAATCCCTTCACGAGCACTTCCGCCGGTTTCGCTCCCTCTCACTGGAGATTCCGGCCAAGGTGCTTTCATCGCACCAGGACCACCTGGCGATTCTCGACGCGCTCAAGCGAGGCGACGGCGAGGCGGCCGAGCGCCTGATCCACACGCACTTCGAACGCGCAGTCCGATTTTTGCTCGACTCGGTGATTTCCGGCGGCCGAGTGGATGTACCGCTAGTCATTTGACCGCTCGCCCATGCACAGGACCTGTGTCTTAGACACCGCCGCCGGCCAGCCAGCGCATCGCGACGCACCGCATATTTGCGCGAGTTTGCAAGCCGCAAAGGGTAGAGCGCCAACGGCTCGCAATAACCGTTGTGGCTCCGTAGGGGCAGCCCGATGAGACTCCCTGAGTGGTTGCATGGCGCCATTGACATGCACGTGCACAGTGCGCCGGACCTGGATCCGCGCCGCTTTGACGACCTCGATCTCGCCCGCGAGGCCGCTGCCGCCGCTCTGGGCGGGATCGTCCTCAAGAACCACCACTTTTCGACGGCAGAACGGGCCTCGCTGGTTAGCAAGACTGTCCCCGGATTGCGCCTGTTCGGTGGCTTGGTCCTCAACGAGACGGTGGGTGGCCTGAATCCCGCGGCGGTTCGCGCAGCTCTTACCATGGGCGCCCGGATGATCTGGATGCCCACCCGCTCGGCGCTCAATCATCGGCGGCGGCGCGGCGAGCAAGGTGGCATCACGGTTTTGGACGGGGACGGGCGCCTGCGGCCTGAAGTGGAGGAGATTCTCAGGCTGATGGCGACTGCGCCGGCCATACTGTGCACGGGGCATTTGAGCCCCGAAGAGGCCGTGCCCTTGATCGTGCGCGCGTCCGAGCTGGGCATCGAAAGGATCGTGGTCACTCATCCGGAATGGCCCGTCACCGAGTATCCGCTCAGCCTCCAGAAAGAGCTGGCCGCACGCGGCGTGATGTTTGAGCGTTGTTATAACTCGACGACCCATCGGGGCGGACACGTGCCCTTGGAGGCAATCGCCGACGCCATCGCCCAGGTGGGCGTGGAAACCACAGTTCTCGCCACGGATTCCGGCCAGCCGGATAATCCTCCGCCCCCGGAATGCCTGAAGCTTTTTGCGGAGGGCCTGCGAGCGCTCGGTTTTGACCGGGATCAGTTACGCCAGATGATGTGTCTCAATCCTCAGAGACTCCTGGCGGCGTAATCACACGTTTCTTCAGGCTCCGTCCCTCGGGGCGTCGCCAAGCAGCTTACCCGTACGAGGAAAGCCCGGCTTCTCAGGCATGAGGTTCCCGTCGCGTGGCGAGCCAGCCGGCGGCGGCCGCAGTGGCCGCCATGAGCGAGGTAATGGAAAAAGGCAGAACAAAGGAACCCGTCGTTTGGCTCACGCGACCGACGATCTGCATGTAAAGCGCGCCAGCCAGCGAACCGCTGCCGCCCAGCAATCCCGCCGCGGTAGATACATAGGCGGGACTGACTTCCTGCGCGAGAGTAAGGTACATGGAGATCCAGAGGCCTGTCCCGAATACCGCCACAATCAACAACACGGAAGCAATTTGCGGAGCCTCTGCCAGCCCCACCAATCCGGCGCAGGCGATGCTTGACGAGGCACTCAGCAGCACGATCCTCCGCGCCGCGCGCAATGAGAGACCGCGGCGGGTCAACAGGAGCACTACCAGTCCACAGCTCAAGTACCCGATGTCCAGCGCCAGATACGTCAGTGTAAGGATGCCGGCTAACTGCGTGCTCGCCGTCAAGCCACGCTCCTGGCGGTAATAGACAGGCAGCCAGTTCAAAAAGAAATAAAGCGTCGGATTCACCGAAATAGTGATCACAAAAACGCGCCAGAATTGACCTAGCGAAACTACGGAACGATAGATGAGCCAGTTACTGGTCTGTTTTTTCTCGCCGGGCTGGGCGCGCCAGACCTGCGCCAGTTCTGCGCTGCGCGTCGCCAGAATCCAGCCCAGGAACCAGACCGATCCCATGAGCCCCAGAGCGGTGAAACAATGACGCCAGCCAACCCATCCGGACAGACCGAGAATCAAGGCCGGCGCAATCAGCGCGCCCACGCTCGTGCCGCTGGTGAAGATGCCGTTGCCCAGCGCCCTCTCGCGGGGCGGCAAGTACCGGGAGACGATCCGCATGGCGCCGGGCCAGTTGCCCGATTCCACGATGCCCAGCAGAATGCGAAAGCCCACCAGGCTGGCGAAACTGCGCGCCCGGCCCGTGAGAGCGGAAGCGCCCGCCCATGCCAGAATGGCGCCGCCGTACAACCAACGCAAGGAGTAGCGATCGAGCAGAAGCCCTACGCCGAACTGTCCCAGCGTGTAGGAATAATAAAAGGCCGCAAACACCCACCCCAGCCCCGCGTTATCAATGCCCAGCTCTCGCTTGATGTCGGTGGCCACCAAGCCGACCGCCTGGCGATCGAGATAAATGAGCGTGGTAGCCAGCATCATCATCAAACACAGGCCCCACTTCCTGATTTGGTTTTTCATGACCTCCACCTGCCAAACGGACGACACGATACGGCACCAGAAGCAGATCCCGCCGAAGCTCCAACCGCAGCTAGCCTGCAAGGCACGCTCTGTGAACTGGCGATACCCTTTTCCGTGGCCACGCGTCCCCGGTCAGGATCGAGCCAGCAGGATTTCCCGCACCCGCGCGAAGCCCGTCTCGGCGCTCGTGAGCACCGGCACGCCGAACACTTTCTCCGCGTCCGGGTAGGAAAGCTTGAACACGGCCATGGAAAGCTGCGCCAGAACCACGGCTGCGATGCGGCGCCCGGCCTGCGCTCGGCGAATCGCATCGGCGATCAGCTCGTTGTGACCCTGGATGTCACCGCGACCGAGCCGGTGGAACGCTTCCTCGACCGTCGCCCCCTCGAAGCTGACCTCGCGGCCGAGCCGATGAGCTGTCTCGCGGAGCAGGGCCTGTGTGCTAGCCACCGTGGGACCATGCGTGGCGACGACCAGTACCGGCCCGCCGCATTGGACCGCGATTTCCATCATGGCCTCGTCAATCTGGACGACCGGCACCCCCAAGGGCTGCATGGCCTCGCGTACCGCCCGGAAGGCGCGGTTCATGGTCGAGCAGGTGATCAGGATCGCATCCGGGCGGTAGAG
Organism: Bryobacteraceae bacterium; assembly: GCA_028275505.1. Lineage (GTDB taxonomy): Bacteria > Acidobacteriota > Terriglobia > Bryobacterales > Bryobacteraceae > DTHT01. Next base: position 13,576 of record JAPWUP010000022.1, on the reverse strand, counting down.
GTCGCAAAGCTGCCGCGCATAGGACACGAACAAATCAATGTTCACCTGCGGCGGGCACGGAAGACCCTGCCGGTGGGCCTGCATGAAATTCAACTGCACAGCATCATTGCCCACGCTGACCAGCTTGACGCCCGGCAACAAGCGGCGTGCGAAAAAGGTGGCAAACGGCGCGATCCACATCGAGCCGTGGACCATACCCAATGTCTTGCCCACCAAACCGGGTTCGCCCGCCGGCTCTGGCTCCAGACTCGGCGTACCCGTCATGGCCATGTAACGGCTGAAGAAAGCCAGATCGTCCATCAGGAACTCCTTTTCCGTAACGCCAGTGCTTTCTCGACGACGTGGTCCGAAGTCATGCCATACCGGTACAACAAATCGTTGACGTGTCCCGTGTGGATGAAGTCTTCGGGATCCGTGCCGATCGCCCCCACGCGGACCGCCATTCCTTCCGTCGCCAAGGCCTCCGCCACCAGCGAGTACAGGCCTCCGCTCGTGCAGTGATTCTCCAGGGTAAGGATCACCTTCACGCGGCGCGCCATGTCGTACAGCAATTCGCGATCGAACGGCTTCAGCGTGGGATGATGGTCCAGCCGAACTCCGACCCCCCGTGCCAGCAACTTGCGTGCCGCCGCCTTCCCGGTGCGGATCATATAGCCGGTAGTCACCAGCCCGACGTCGTCGCCTTCGTCAATAACTCGCACCCCTTTGCCTAACCGAAACTGATAACCATCGAAAAGTTCGTTGTATTCGACTTCGCAGCGCACGATGCGCAGATAGAAAGGCCCGGGCGTCTCCGCCGCGCAGCGCAATGCCTGAGCCATCTCGAGGTTGCAGCCGGGCTCGATCACGCGCAGGTTGGGAATGCGCAACAGTAACGACAGTTCTTTGTCGCTTTGGTGTGTGGCGCCCGCCTTGCCTGTGAACAGTCCGGCATAAGCTCCCAGAACCTTCACGTTGAGGTTTGTGTATGCCACGGTCACGTAAAGCTGGTCCATGAAACGGCGGCAGAAGGCATCGAAAGTGCAAGGGAACGGGATGTATCCCTCCTGCGACAAACCTGCGGACACAGCGATCAGATTCTGTTCGGCAATGCCCACCTTGATCAGCTTGTCGGGATGGAAATACTCGAAGATGTGAAGACCGGACGAGCTGCGCAGGTCGGCATCCACCGCGACGATGCGAGGATTCTCCCGGGCCAGGTCGCTCAAGGCATAGCCCATCTGATAGCGCATTTCCTTGGTCGCTTCGCGTGCGGGAATCGTGAATTGCGCCATAGCGGGTCCTCCTCAGGCCTGCCGGTCCACCACCTGCTCCACGTCCGGGTGCAGCGGAGGAACGATCTCCATCGCGCTGCCCAGCGACTCGACGAAGGCTTCCGGCACCCCCAGGCGCTTGCCGTCCTGCTCCCAGAGCTCGCGCAACCAGGCCCGCGCGGCTTCGATCGTGCGCGGCGCCGAGGTATGCCAGTTCGGGTTGTACTGGCACTGCCGAACCTTCTTGCCCTTGATGGTGTGCAAAACCACGGCGACCGGCTTGCCGCGGCGGTGTTGCCGCAGCGTGGTGAACAGGTCCACCAACTCGGCCACGTTGTGACCGTTGGAAACCTCGTAAACATCCAGACCAAAAGCGCGTAACTTATCGGCCAGCGGTTCGATGTTCATGTCCTGGTGGACAAAGCCCTTGGCCTGAACCTTGTTGTAGTCAATCACGAACGTCAGATTGTCCAGCGCGTAGTGGGCAGCCGCCATGAAGGCTTCCCACACTGCGCCCTCGTTGCATTCGCCGTCCCCCAGCAGCACATACACCATCCGGTCGTTATGGTCCGGACCGTTCCGGCGGATCCCCAGGGCCCGGCCCACGGCCACGCCGGGAATCTGGCCCAAGGAACCCCCGCTGATCTCGACCCCTGGAGTCACCAGCGCATCGGGATGGGACTCGAGGCCCGATCCCCACTGCCCATAGAACTTCAATCGCTCAACCGGAAAGTAACCTACCAGGGCCAAAGCCGCATAGTAAGCCGGACAGGCATGGCACTTCGAAAGATAAAACACATCCCGCATGGGCCAGGACGGATCCTCGGGACGATAGCGCAAGACGTAGTTATAAAGTACGGCCAGGAATTCCGCTTCCGAGAAACTGCCGCCCGGGTGGCCCAGGCTCGCGCACGTCATGCTGAAAACCGAGTAACTGCGGATCAGGTAGGCCATCTTCTCGCAGCTTTCCAACAGGGCCGGATACTCCCGGTGAAACGGCAGGACGTCCACCACCGAACTCGAATCGCTGCGGAAAGGACGCCAGAAAAGCTGGAAACGCATCGGATCCACGTGTGTCGGGGTTACTCCGGCTTGGGCGACGGACATGGCAACACCTCCTTCAATCGCGCCGCTTCGGGTCGCTTCGCTGCTTGCGCGTCGGCAGCAGGCAACTACGGGCGCCACGGCGCATAGCGGTCCCTCCGCGAGAGAAATTCGAAGACACGGCGGTGATAGGCGCTGAATTCGGGATCCGGAATCCCCGAGGGCGGCACGGCGCCGGAGCCCGGAACCTGGAACATATCGTGATGGTAGATCACGTAGCCGCCTTCCTGCCAGACGCGATAGATCTGAAGAATGTGGTCCTCGGGAAAAGTAGGTTCGGGCGGCCCGCCAAATTGGGGCGTTCCGGTGCGCGCAGGCTCGTCATCCACCACCGGCTTGCGGTAACGCGCGAGCAGGTAACGGATCTCGGCCGGCGCAATTTCCCATGGCCGCCCGGCTCGCTGCCGGCTGGTGTGCGGGGTCAGATAGTCCAGCAAGGCCATTTCGTCCGGGCCGGCGGTCAAGACTCCCGCCACCCCGGGAGAATTCGTCACCAGGCGCCGGGCATCCACCGCTTTGATGATCTTGATCAGCGGCACGGTGTGGTGCGAGAATTCGTTCCAAATCTGAAAGGTCACGTTGCGATAGGGCATCAACTCCCGCGCCAATTGTTCCACGGCTCGCTCCATAGCGGCTTCTTGCAAGCGGATGCCGGCCCGCCAGCTTTCCTGCGAGAACAGCGTCAGCTCGATGACAAACGATTCGGCCGCTGCCGTGCCTAGCAATGCCTTGAGCGTCGCCAGGTGCTCCTGCCGGAGTGAGCCGTCGGAATGATACAGCGTGCAGGTGGGACAGGAGTCAACAAACCCGCGCGGGTTATCCCACTGGGCCCAGACCCGTAACACGTTGATGCCGTAGCGGGCGAACTTACGCAGCCACTGACGGCGAGCCTCCTCCGATTCATTGAACGGACGGTTGTAAATGGCGTTGAAAAAGCTAACGCCCGTGAAGGGAAACGGCTTGCCGTCCAGGAAAAAGCGCGTTCCGGATACCGTGATCTCCTGGCCCGCCGACGTCACGGCTGCCAACAGCAGCACCGGCCAGGTTTTCATCTGCTCCTCCTTCAGAAAGAAATGCGCGCGCCCACCTGAATCTGGCGCGCCGGCGCCGAGGCCATAATGAGCCCATAGGTGGCGGTATCTATATTCGTGCTGGACGGCTCGAGATAGTTGACATGGTTCAAGGCATTGAAGGCCTCGAAGCGCACCTCGAGCTTGACGGACTCGGTCACCGGGAAGGAGCGGAAAAGGGACAAATTGAAGGTCCAGAAGCCTGGTTCGCGGCTCGTATTGCGGCCCAGGTTGCCAAAGCCGAGCGGGTTGGAAGGCCGGAATGGAAAGTCAGGGCCGGTAGGCGAAATCAACCACCGCCGCGTCCCTGGCCCCGCCTCCTCGGACCGGCTCAGCCGCCCATCCAGCCGCTTCGGATCGCTCACGTCCGGCCGCTGGGCCGCCAGGATCAAGTTCGTGTTGTTCTGTCGAATGTTCAACGGCCGTCCCGTCGAGGCATTGAAGATTCCGTTGAATTCGAAGCCGCCGAGCAGAGCCGCGAGCAACTTCCGGTCGGAGAAAAATCGCTTCTTCCTCCCGAACGGCAACTCATAAACCCAGCCCAAAGTCAGAACGTGAGTGCGGTCAAGCGAGGACACCGCTTTTTCGACTTCGTGATGGAACTGCCACGGGATCTGGAAGGAATCCTCCACGCCGGAGCTGGTATCCAGGTTCTTCGAAAAGGTGTAGTTGGCATCCAGGGCCAGGCCGCCGCTGAACCGGCGCATGAGGCGCGCTTGCAACGAGTGATACGAGCCCCGGGCGTCGTAATAGACGGCATTGAACGAGGAATAGCGCGGGAACGGGCGCACCTGTTGCGTGGGAACGCGCTGCAAAACGACCTCGGCGGCGCGCTCCAGTCTGGGCGCGTTGGCCGCGACGGTCCTGGACAAATAGAGACTCCGGCTCGCGACATAGGAGAGGTCGGCGACCGTGCCCCGGCCGATATCCCGCTGCACGCCAAAATTCCACTGATAGATGAGCGGCAAACGATCCCCGGGACTATACGTCACGGCTCCCACGGACAGCGGTTGGCTCACGGTGGCCTGGGCAGCCAGCCGCAACGGATCCACCACAGCCGGCACGTCCTCTACGGGGAAACCGTCCGAGAATCGGAACGGTTGGGCCACGCCGAGCCCGCGGCTCACCTGGACCACCGTGCCCGTCCAGCCCGGATAGCTGACCATTTCCCCGTTATCCACCCAGAAATTCGAGCGGAACACGCCCGCGCCGGTGTGGAGGACGGTCTTGGGCGTCAGCGCGAAGGCAACGCCCAGGCGGGGCGAGAAGTTCAGGTAATGATTCTGCAAGTTGAGATTGCGCGAGGCGTTCCGTCCTGCCACCAGTAGCTCCCCGCTGTCCAGATCCACTCGGGAATAGACGTTGTTCTTGACAATCTGCTTGGTCTCGAACTCATACCGGAAGCCCAGATTCAGTGTCAGCCGGCGCGTGACCTTCCAGTCGTCCTGAAAAAACGCGGCGAAATTGTAATTGACCCGGCACACGGGAATCTGCGGCACGTTGATGCTGGAGGTCTTCACCGCACCCAGCAGCAGGTCGGCCAGTGCGTTGACCGGGTTGTTGAGGCCCGGCGACCCCAGCCCGGTGATGTCGCCGTTGAACGTATAACTCCCGGTGGTATTACCCGCTGCTATGTACCAGAATTGATTCTGGAAAAGCTGAGCTCCCGCCCGCACGCTGTGGGTGCCGCGAGCCCAGGTGACGATGTTCTGCATGTTCGAGGGTTGATGAATCCAGCGTTGTCTGCCGCTGTTACCGAAACTGCCGAAGCCGGAGATCGTAATCACCGGGAGGGTGGTTCCGACTTTTCGGGCGATGCCCAGTTCCTTGGTCACGTCGAAATTGGGAAACCAAGGCTCGATGACCCGGACGTCGCGCTGCCCGGCGGCAATGAACTCGTTGATCAGGTTAGTGCGCAGAAAGCGGGTGTAGCCGATGGTCGCCCGGCGGATATCACGGTAGCGCGGTCCGGTCGTGGTTGTGAGCACGTTATCGAAGTCCCGCGCGAGTATTCGCGGTCCTTCATTGACATGCGAAAAACTGACATACAGTTTCTGGCGGTCCGTCAAGTTATAGTCCCATCGTGTGATACCGTAATTCTTGTTGTCGCTGAGGGAGCGGGCGACCACCCAGTTCAAGCTTCGAATGCCGTACCGCGCATCGAAGACTCCCGCTGCATTGGGCTGAGGGAATAAGCTCAGGAACTTCACGGCCGCCGCATCCTGTCGGCTGGGCGGGATGACATTGCCGGGAAAAGGCGCCCCTGCCAAAGGATCGTTGACCACCACGGGGGAGACGGAGAAGTTCCCCGTGCGCATGGCGGGATCGGGAATCGTCCGCGTGCTGGTGCTGGGGATGTTATCCCTCAGGCCTTCATAACTGGCGAAGAAGAACAGTCGGTCGCGCATCCACGGGAATGGCCCGCCCAGCGTCCCCCCGAACTCGTTACGGCGCAGCGGGGTCTGCCGGATGCCTCGCGCGTTATTCTCCCACTGGGCCGCATCCAGGGCGCTGTTGCGGTGAAATTCGTACAAGGACCCGTGATACTGCTGGGTCCCTGATTTCACCTGAACCAGCACGAAGCCTCCCGAAGTCCGGCCATACTCGGCGGAGTAGGTGTTGGTCAAAATCTTCACCTCGTGCACCGCCTCAATCGAGCCCAAGCGCTCCGGAATGCCGCCAATGTGGGTGGTGGGAGCGCCGTCAATATAAAAGGCATTCCCGCCTCGGCGACTGCCATTGATGCTCACGTTACCGATGCTGGAGCCGATGTCGGTCGGATCATTCCCGGTGCTGGTGATGCCTGGGACAAGCATCAGAAGGCTGTACGCCGTGCGAAAAGCTAGCGGGATGTTCCGCACTTCCGTGGACGTGATCGTCTTGCTGATTTCCGCTGTCTCCTGTTGCAAAGGCGTGACGGCCGCCTGGACCTCCACTTGTTCGCGCACCTCGCCCACCTGCATGACCACGTCCAGGCGAAGCTTCTGCCCTGTTTCCAGAGTGAAGTTATCCACGCGGTAGGTCTTGAAACCGGGCTTTTGCACCTCGAGAGAATATGAGCCGGGAATGAGCGTGGGGAGAATGTAAAGCCCGGCCTCGTTGGTCTCCGTCCGGCTCGCAATGCCGGTACCGCGATTGGTCACAATCACGGTGGCCCCGGGCACCACTGCGCCCGAAGCATCGGTCACCAGACCCGTCACTGTCGCTCCTGAGCCTTGGGCCCAGACGGCGACCGGGATGAGCGCCAGTATCATCATGCGCAGCAGCATTTCAAACCTCCTGGGAATGGATCGAGGATGGTTCCATCCTCGCCGTTATGCCAATTGCCTGCGGAAGCTGGACGGACCCGGCGCCGGGGCTCAACATGGCGCGTCCTCCTTGCGCTGTCCATCCAAGCGCCGCAAAGTTTCGACCAGGGACTCGGGGCCCCCGACGTTGCCCGGGAAAACCACGAGCGGCATCCCGGGAAACCGGCTTTCCGGCCCCAGCTTCCAAACCGGAACCCCGGGCACGATTGGACCGAGAACGTCGGCCCGGACCACTCCCAGCCCCTCCGTCGCGACGTCGCTGGCCGTAATGCCGCCCTTGGCCACCAGGAACCGCGGCCGCACCTCGAGTCGGCGCACCACCTCGATTAACGCTTGCGAGATTGTGCGCTGAATCACCAGGCTTTCCTCACGCGTGCGACCATGGATCACCTGGCGACTGGTGTAAATCACGGCGTGTCGCCCCTCAGCCATCGTCCTCGAAGCGAACTCGCCGGCCTTCTCAACCTCGTGCGGTCGCTTTTCAGGATCCAGCAGCGCGGCCGCCTCCAGCTCGAGCGACACGCAGCCGCCGTGTGCGAGCAGTTCGGCAAGCTGCCGTGTCGTGCGCGGCACGAAGGAACCCACGAGGATCAACCCTCCGCCTCCGCACGGAGAGAAGTCGTGGCCGTCGAGCAAAGCGGCTGGTTCCAGGCCGCCGTAGGCAGGCACGAACGACGCCGCTGTGCGACACAATACCTTGAGGCCGTAACGTTCCGCGCGAAGCAGCGCCAACGCCACGACTTGCACGTCGGACATCGCCGCCGCATTCACGATCCAGACCTTGCCCCGCGGTGCGGCCAGCAGGCGCTCCAACACGCGGTCCGGTCCTCCTTGCCGGATTTCTTCCAGAGACAGCGAATCCACCTGCTCCGGCCGAATTCGTCCCCCGGTCTTCTCCACGACCCACTCGCGCAGATTCGAGCTCCGATACCCGAAGGCCGGATCGCGCGCGAACTCCGTCATCCCCGCGGGGACCAGATCTTCTCCCTCTCGCACGTAGTGGACGTCGCCGACCGTCAGCCGCCCGCCCTCCAGGAAAAACGGCGCCAACACCAAGGCATCCGGTTCGAACCCCAAGGCCTCTACGATGCCCTCGGTTTCGTGGGGGAAATGACCGCGAAGCGTCGAGTCGCTGCGGCTGAGCACCCGGACCGGGCGCCCCGCCCGTGCCGAAGCCGCCATCAGATTGCGCACGATGCATGAGGCGAGCCTTCGGGCCTCCTCGCCGCCGAGGCTCCGCGAGTTGGTCAGAATGTAGCAGGTGCTCCCGGGCTGGTTCAGCTCTGCGGTCAGGAGCTCCACGTCCCACCGGGTCAACACGGGGACATTCCGAACAGTTTGCGTGCCGGTGGGATCATCGTCCAGCACGATCAGCTTGCTGCCCGAAGCCTCGATTTCGGCGCGAATTGCCGGCAACAGGTCTTCGGGCCACTCGGCAGGCAAGCGGCGCAGCACGTCGGCGGCGGAAATCGGAGTCGTCGGACGGTGCAGCGCTCTGGTCATCGCAGGCTCCTATGCGTCTGCGCCGATCCGCGGTCTTCCCGGCCCGGTTGGAGGTCATAGAAGCAAGCCGAGCAATGCCCGAGGTGAAGGACCATCGCTTCTGCGGTTATTCTACGTCTGACGTCTTATCTTGTCAAGCCAGAATCTTGCTGCCGGTTAGCCCTATCTCGCGCTCCCGCCTTCCCCTCCACTGGAACCGGACTCGCAACTCTACGTTTGCTCCTTGGGTGAACGCAACGGTACGATGATGAAAGAGAAAAGAGGTCAGATATCCATGCCGCCCACCGCCAACCCAGCACAGTTCCGCGGCATTTTGGACACCCCCCTGTACAAGCCCGATCTGCACCTCGAGGTCACCTCCCGCCTGGCCCAGTTGATTGCCACTTCGGAACCCGGTTCCCGTCTTCCTACCGAGCAGGTGCTATGCGAGCGCTTGGGCGTCGGCCGCTCCACCGTGCGTGAAGCGATTCGCTCACTCGCCTTCATTGGCGCCGTGGAAGTCCGCCAGGGCTCGGGAACCTATGTGGCCCAGCCAGGCAGCGCCGTGCTCGGCAAGCTGATCGGGCTGGCCATGATGATTCATCGCTGCAAGGTGCACGAGGTAATCGAAGCCCGGCGCGTCCTCGAGGTGGGCGCTGTGCGTCTGGCCGCTTTGCGCCATGACGACTCGGACCGGCAAGAGCTCGAGGCCGTCATGCGGCGCATGGCCGATGCAGTGGCCGACCCCGCCGAAGCCGCCAGGTACGACGTCGAGTACCACATACGGCTGGCGCGGGCCAGCCACAACGCGGTGCTCGAGCATCTGTTGCATGGCATGCGCCTTCTGCTCGAGGTCTGGATCAGCCGCGCCGTGAATCGTTCCGATGTCGTCGCCAGTATCGTGGGCGAGCACAATGCCGTGCTGGAAGCCGTGTTTCGCCGGGATGCCGAGCAGGCCGGTCAACTGATGGATGAGCACCTGGCCCGCGCAGCCGAGCGCCTGTTCCGCGTGATCGGCTACGATCAGTCCACCGCGGATTACGTGTTCACACTGTTCCCCGTGCAGCGGCCCGCGGAGGCCGGCGCCCCGGTCGCCAGCTCGGACCAGCCTTGAGCGCGGCCCGTCGCCCGGCAACCGCGCCCAGGTTGCTCGACGCGGCTAAAAACGCAACCGCATGCCGATCTCGATGATCCGCATGGGTTCGACTGCGGTCACGTTCATGTGCCCAACGCCGCCGCGATAGGTGTTATAAAGCACGCGCGGATCACTCTGGCCGGTGGCGCGCAGTCGCGCCTCTAGCTGCTCGGGTGTGTTGTAGACGTAAAAGCCATCCTCAAAACGCGCACCTCGGGCCTTGAACGTGACCGAGGCGTTGTAACTCGTCCGCCGGACCTGGTTGAACGGGTTGTAGAAACTGGCCCGGATCTCCAGTTTGACACGCTCGGTCACGGGCACCTGCTTGGTCAGCGTGACGTCGTTGTTGAACGTGCCATAGCCTGCCAAAAAGTTCCGGCTGCCGGTGCCGTCAAACTCGGGGAAGAAACCGGACGGCGCGATCTTGCCAGGATCCCAGCGATGAGCGAAATCCTTGGCCGGGAGTTCGTTCGGGTTGCCCAAAATGAGAGGCCGCGGCGCCAGATCCGGCGTACCCAGGAAGATCAGGCTGAGACCTATGCCGCTGGTTGTGTTCGCCTGCTGAATGCCGTAACTGGGGGAAAAGTTCTGCCCGGTGAAAAAGGTTAGCATGTGAGCCACCTGCCAGTCATCCAGCAGCGCCTTCCAGAAAGAATGGCCGAGGCCGGCTTTCTGCGCGAGCTTGGGAATTTCATAGATGTAGTTCACGTTGACCACGTGGCGTCGGTCCGCGCCCAGTGTGAAGCCAGTGTATTTGCGCCAGTTGTAATTGTATAGCCCGACATTCTCCTGTCCTGAGAAAGTGTGCGCCCAGGTCCAGTTGAGCATGAGCGTCAGGCCGTGCCCGTAGCGCTTGTTCAGTGAAGTTTGCAGCGAGTGGTACCGGTTGTTACCCGCGTTGCTGGTCAACGTGAGGGTGTTCATGCCCCGGTAGGGGCGCATCACGATGGCGTCCATCACATTGCTGCCCGGCAGCGGGTTGGGGTTGGCGGTGGAGACGGGGCCGGCAAAGTTGTAACCACGGTTGGCCGGATCCACATATTTCGGATCCCAGGCTGTCCCAGGCGGAATGCTGTTGATGTTGAAGTTGATCGGTTGGTGGCGCTGAATGTTGCCCACGTAGCCGATATCGAGCACCATGTTCCAGATCAGTTCCCTCTGCAACGTCACGCTGTAGTCGTAAACCACAGGCAGATGGAAGTTGCTGGAATCCTGCGCGCCGAAACTCCGGGGCGAGATGACTCGGACGGTTGTCGGCGCGCCCAGGGTGCGCAGGCTGGTCAGGCGGTAGTCGGCCACGTCCGCCAGGGCATTCTCGAAATTATTGATGGCGTCCACAATGCTGTTCCGGTTGTAAGCCCAGCCAAAACCGAGCCGGATCACGGTTTTTGGTCCGAAAGGCGACCACGCGACGCCCGCCCTCGGGGCCACCAACAACCAACCCGGGTTCGCGATGCCGTTCTTCCCGATGCCGTTTCGGCCCAAGGCTACCACGCCATTGAAAGGATCGCCCGAGCCGGGCACCAGCGAATAGCGCAGCGGCGTGCTCAGAACTGCCGACAGCGGCGCGTCGGGATAAGCCGGATCAATGACCCGGCTCGGATTCTTGGGATCGGGCACATAAATGCGCGGCGCCTTGGCCGGGTCCCAGCGGTCCGGGAAAAAGGCAGCATCCAGCGTCTTTTCGGGCCGCGTATTGAATTCGGTGGGAACGTGATAGAAACGCACGCCGAAATCCAGCGTCAGGTCGGGGCGCACTTTCCACGTGTCCTGGATAAAAGCGTGATAGTCCCGGTAAAGCGAGTACTTCCGGTGCATGTTGGAGGTCTGCTGGAAGCGGGCCACGGCGCCGACCAGCAAGTTCGCCGGGCTGTAGCCGGTGTCGAACTCGCTGGCGCTCACGCCGAAATCGAACTGGCCCTTGTAGTTCGAGCCGTCAATTTCGTCCTTGTAGTTGTGAATGAATTGAAAGCCGAACTTCACGATGTGTGAACCCCGCGTCCAGGTCGAATTGTTCGTCACCTGGTAGACATTCAGCCGCGCATACCATGGAAAACGCCGGAAGTCAATGGTGGGATACCCTGAAACGCTGATATTGGGGAGCACGTCGTTCCACGAGGGAAAAGCCAAGGGCAGGTCCGACAGCCCGTTACCCTTCTTGGTGGTGCCCGCCGGATCCAGCGAGTCCTCCAGGCCGGTCAGCGGATAATCGAAAGTCCAGTTCACCATGCTCTCGTTGACGAAGGTGGGCGACAGCATGCCGGTCACCGTTCCCACGGCCGAGCGATCGGGCCGGTGCCACAGGACGACGCAGGCCGGTGTCACGCAATTCGCCACCCAGGTCAGACGCTCCGTCATGGTGCCGCCGTCCTCCGAGTAACGGCCGTAGGCGCGCCAGCGGTCGTTTATGTTCCAGTCCACCTTCCCTACATTGGAAAAGCGCGGGAACTTGCGCTGGTACTCGAAAACGTGGTTGTAGCTTATGTTTCCCGCGAAGTTGGGCTCCGGATACAGTTTCATGAGCCTGTAGCCTAGAGGATCGAAGAGCGACTTGGGCACGATGTTATTCGGGAAGGGCTGCGGGTTGCCGGCCGTGCGCGTCCCCGGATAATAAATGATGGGCCGCGAGCCGTCCGGGTTGATGGTCTGCGAGAAGTCCCCCTCTCTTTCCAGCAGTGTGGGCACCCGGCTGTTGATGATGCCCGGCGGGGTGGATTGCTTGTAGTTCTCGTAGTTGTAAAAGAAAAAGAGTTTGTTCTTGCGGATGGGACCGCCCAGGTTGCCGCCGAAGTAGTTATAGCGGTACTTCCGCCGCGGCTGGCCGTTATAGTTGCGATCCCAGTCGTTGGCGTTGAGTTTCTCGTGGCGGAAGTGATTCCAGAGCGTACCGCGGAACTCATTCGTGCCCGACTTGGTCACGATGTTGATCACCACCCCGCCTTTGTTACCGTACTCCGCCTGGAAGTTGTTCGTGAGCACGGAAATTTCCTGGATGGACTCCAGGCTGGGGGCCACGGTGGTCTTGGTGTCGTTGCCATGATCCACCACGTCGCCGCCGTCCAGATTCACCTGGGTCTGGTTCGGAGCCTTGCCGTTGATGCGGAAATCCCCGAAGCCGTCATAGGAATATTCCCGCCCGGCGTAGGCGTTGCGATTGAGAGGATTGGCCCCGGGCAAAGCCTTCAGCAGGGTCGCCCAGTTCCGCCCGTTCAGGGGCATGTCCGCTACCGCCCGCGCCTGGATGGTGTCGTAACGCACGGCTGAATCCTTGACGAGCTGCTGCTCAGCCGTCACCGTCACCAGCGTCGAAGGACCTTCGCCGATCTCGAGCATGATGGTCCCAAGGCCGAGCTGCTGGAATGCATTGAGAGTGAGGTTGGAAAGCGTCTTCTCTTTGAACCCCTTGGCCGTGATGGTGAGCTGGTACGAACCCGCTACCAAGGAGGGGAACGTGAACAGGCCGGCCTCGTTGCTGACGGTGGTTCGGACCTGCCTCGTGTTGATCTCCAGCAGCCTCACCTCGGCGCCCACGACCACCGAGCCGCTCGAGTCCGCCACCGTCCCGGTAATGCTGCCCAAACCTGCCTGGGCGCAAACGTACTCAGCCGCCAGCGCCAGTGCAATTGCCACGCATGCCTTGTTTACCCAACCCATGAAAACCTCCCGTTTGGTTCGCCCGATTATACTACCCCGCAGTCCCCCGGTCAACCCGCGAATTGGGTCATCTTTCCTGCCCAGGCACATGCTGACCCACCTCGGCTGAGGTTGTTCACCGAGCAAATGTGGAAGCAATTCCAACGCATGCTACAAAGCTTGGGTTTGTCCCCGAAGCCGAAGCGTAGCTAAGGCGAAGGGGACAAACCCAAACGGCCCGCCCGGACCCCCAGCGCCCTCAGCTGGGAGCTGGCCTGGCGCCGCCGAGGCTTAAAAACATGTCGGCACAAGAACGTTCTTTTCCGCTATCCTTTCGGATTACCACCCAATCGGGAGGAACGCCTTGTGCCTTGACCTATCCTAGCGGGAAATCATGAGCAGCCAGGACCCTGAATTCGCGTGACCTGTCTTGCTCGACCGGCACCATCGCCCGCATCCTCAAGGAGTCCGGACGCAGCCAGCGCCGCAAAAAGCCACGTCCCCCAGCCCGAAGCCTGGCCGCTGAGAAACTCAGCTGGCCGGCCTTCGGCCTGCTCCAAGTCGACGTCAAAGACCTCTCGGATCTGCCCG
>JAPWUP010000146.1 GCA_028275505.1 Bryobacteraceae bacterium | reverse complement strand
GTCCGGGATTGTATCAGATCAACCTGGAAGTGCCGGCGGCGCCGGAGGGCGATCAGGCGGTGGAGATCCAAGTACGCAACTCGCCGCGGGTGCGCTCGCAGGGCGTGCTCCCCGTGGGCCGCTGAGGTCCACCGCGCTCAGCAGCTACCGGGAGGGGAAATTGCGGTCGGCCTTGATCCGGTTGATCCGGGCCACGCAGCGTTCGGTGTGTCCCGCGAGTCGTATGAACCACTGGTAGGCGTCCAAGGCGTCCGGCCCGTTCCCATCGGCATGAGCGCGCAATGGATCGCTTGTGGATGCGATGTAGGCGATGGTGCGATCGCGCCGCTCGCGGAAGGCCTGCGCCGCCTGTTCGGCTGTGGCGTACCGCCCTTTGGGCTCGACCGCAGGACCCGTGATGGTCGGCGGTTGGTCGGGATCAGCGGCGCGGCTGTACAGCGTATCGTTGTCGAGGGCGGACTGGCGATCGCTCGCTGGCGGCTTTTTGAGCAGCGCCTCCACGTGCTGGCGCACATGGTCCTCGGCGAGGATCACGTGCTCGACGTACTGGCCGATGGACCACGCTTCCGTTGCCGGCTTGAACTTCCACTGGGCGGGGCTGAGGCCGGCAATGGCGTCCAGCAACATCTTGCGCGTGGCGTGCAACTGGCTCATGGCGTAATCGCGCTCGCCTTGCGTCAGGGTCTGCGCCCAGACGAAGCTTGCGAGCAACCCCAGCAGGAACGCGGAACGTTTCATACCACCTAAAATTCTCGCCGAACTCAACCGATAAAGCAAAGGGTAGGGCCGCGAGGAACCGTGGCCCCGAGGTGCGAGGCGACGCGCCGGAAAAGCGCAGGCGTTAGCGCACCCGGAGTGATCGCATGACCGGCGCCGCGAATCGGTTGAGCTTGACCGCCTTCTCCTTACCGGAACTGCTTGCCACCGAACAGCTACGCTCCCTCACCCACGAACCCACCGTCCTGATCGCCGACGCCAACGAAATCAACCGCCGCGTGCTGCGGGCCATGCTGCGCCCGCTGCCGTACCGCGTGCTGGAGGCGGCCAGCCACCAGGAAGCCTTCGACCTCATCGAGCGCGAAAACGTGGACCTGGTGGTGCTCGATCTGATGCTGCCCGAACTCGGCGCCCCGGAATTCTGCCGTCGCCTCAAGGCGCGGAGGGAAACCAGGCTCATTCCCATTCTGGTGATGACCAGCGTGCAGGGTGTGGAAAACGAGATCGCGGGATTGGAGTCCGGCGCCGACGAGTTCCTGACCAAACCCCTGCACCCCGCTGTCGTCCGCACGCGCATTGCCGCCATGCTGCGGCAGAAGGCGGCCATTGACTCGCTGGAAGAAGCCGAAGGCATCCTTTTCGCTCTGGCTCAGGCGATCGAGCAGCGCGACAGCTGCACGAGCATGCATTGCGAGCGGCTCGCACTGATCAGCCTGAGCATGGGACGAGCCCTGAACCTGGACGCCGGCCAGTTACTGGCCCTGTATCGCGGCGGCTTTCTTCACGACATCGGCAAGGTGAGCGTGCCCGACTCCATCCTTAACAAACCCGGTCCGCTCACCGAAGAGGAATGGCGCGTCATGCGCGCCCACACCATCCACGGCGAAATGATCTGCCGGCCGATGAAGACGCTGGCCCCGGTCTTGCCCATAATCCGGCACCATCACGAGCGCTGGGACGGCTCGGGCTATCCCGACGGCCTGCGCGGCGAGCAAATCCCTCTGCTGGCCCGGATCCTGCAAATCGCAGATATCTTTGACGCGCTGACCTCGGAGCGGCCTTACAAACCCGCGCTCTCGGTGCAGGAGGCGCTTGAGGTCCTGGATGAGGAGACGCGGAGGGGTTGGCGGGATCCCGCTCTGGTGGACCTGTTCCGCCGGCTCTGTCAGGGTGAGCCCGGGTTGCCACGAATCGAATGCCTCGCGCAGGAGCCCGACGCCCTCCGTTCCTCCCTGGAGAATATGCGCCTGGCCCTCTTGCAATGACAGGCTCTGTCGGGGCGGCACCTTGCGTCGCGGCGAGCCGAAGGCGCAGCTCGGGCCTATCCTGGAATGACGAGTTCTGCCGCGACCCCGCCTTGCGGCGGCGGTACCGCTATCGGCACTCAGACCTCCGCCAGTTCCGACGCGTGAGCCTGGATCTTGCGGATCGCCTCGGCGATCTGCTCCATGTCGCGACGCGTGCCCAGCAGCATGTTCTGCGTGAACCAGACCGCCTCTTCGCAGAGACGGTCGTTCTCCGGGCACTGGTTGCGCTCTTCCCACTGCCGCAGCCGCTCGGGCGGGCACACCGCCCGGAAGGCGCGCGAGCTGAGGGTCTGCTTGATAAAAGGTTCGCGGTTCAGAGGCCGGTAGCCGTCGGAGGCCGGGATGCCTTCGGCCCGCAGCGCCTTGAGGAACTTGGCCCGCGGCAAACCTGCGAAATGCTCCTTCCGGTAGCGGAGCATGTAGAGGTGATACGCGTTGCGTGTGCAGCCTTCGTAGGTCCGAGCCGGCTCGATCCCGGGAATTTCGCGCAACAGGCTGGTCAGGTACTGCCCGTTTTGATCGCGGGTGCGCGCCTGTTGCTCGAGCCGCGTCATCTGCGCCATCAGCAGCGCCGCCTGGAACTCGGTCATGCGCAGGTTATGTCCGCTCGATTGATAGCTGAAGTTGTAGCTGGTGACGCGCCGGCTGCGCCCATTGTTGTGGAAGGTGTAGCAGCGCTCGACGATGTCCTCGCTTGAGGTCAGGATGGCGCCTCCCTCGCCGGAATTCAAATTCTTGGAGGCCTGGAAGCTGAAGCAGCCCGTATCGCCGAGGGTGCCGAGTTTCTTGCCCCGCCACTCGCCCAGATGAGCCTGGCAGGCGTCCTCGATCACCGGCAGCTTGTGCTTGCGCGCGATAGCGAGAATCGTGTCCAGATCCGCCGCTGAACCGCCGATGTGCACCGGGATGATCGCGGTCGTGCGATCCGTGATTGCCGCCTCGATTTTGCGGGCGTCAATCTGGAAGGTCTCCGGGTCGGTATCTACGAAGATGGGGATGGCGTGCATCAGGAGCACGACGTTGATCGTGGCGACAAACGTGTAGGGCGGGACGATGACCTCATCGCCCGGCGCCACCCCCAGCGCGTTCAGCGAGATGAACAGGGCGCTGGTGCCATTGGCGGTGGCCAGACAGTAGCGGGCGCCGGTCATCCTCGCGTAGGCTTCCTCGAAGCGGTCCACGTTCTTGCCGTAGCCTCGGAACCACTTGCCGCTGCGCAATACCTCGAGCAGCGCCTTTTCCTCGGTGGCGTCCATGACGGGCCAGGAAGGGAAGGGTTCCGTACGCACGGGCTTGCCGCCCAGCAAGGCGGGCTTCTCGACCACGCGGATGGCCGCAGTTGCGGCGGCGCCGGCAGCTGAACCGGCGGCCAGGAACTTTCTCCGGCTCAATTGCTCTCCCATGACGACTCCTCTCCGCCCCGCGCCCGGCAGACCGATCGAGACCGAGCCGGGCTTCTCGGGTGACAATAAAGAATATACCCCTTTTGTCGCAGCCTCGCCGGATGAAAGCTTCCGTCGCAGCGTTGTTCGAACTCCAGGAGCAAGTCGTCGCTTGCGAGCGCTGCCCGCGGCTGCGCCAGTGGTGTGCAGAGGTGGCGCGGCGCAAGCGCGCTGCTTATCGCGACTGGACTTACTGGGGCAAACCCATTCCGTCTTTCGGCGATCCGGAAGCCCGCCTGCTCATCGTGGGCCTGGCGCCCGCCGCTCACGGCGCCAACCGTACCGGGCGGATTTTTACGGGTGATCGCTCGGGTGATTTTCTTTACCGCGTGCTTTACCGCACAGGGTTCGCTTCGCAGCCGGAAAGTCGCTCGGCCGACGATGGGCTGCGCTTGCATGATGCCTGGATCACGGCTGCGGTTCGCTGCGCGCCTCCGGGCAACAAGCCTCTGCCCGAGGAGTTCCGCAACTGCCGTCCCTATCTGGTACGCGAGCTCGAGCTCCTGGAGAACCTCCGCGTCATCGTGGCGCTGGGCCGGCTGGCGTTTCGCGCCTGCCTCGACGCGCTGCGCGATCGCGGCCTCGCTATCCGTCCTGCGGCTTTCGATTTCGCCCACGGGCGGGAGCATCGGTTGGGTCCAGGATTGCCGGTCCTGATTTGTTCCTACCACCCCAGCCAGCAGAACACCCAGACCGGCCGTTTGACCGAACCCATGCTGCGCCGCGTCTTTCTCCGCGCGCGGCGCTGCCTGGAGGGCGCGCCATGACTTCTGCACACATGCGAGCCGTGATCACCTCGCGGCGCGAATTGACGCCCGACCTGTGGATCCTGCGGCTCCGCCCCGAGCAAAAGCTCGAATTCGTTCCCGGCCAGTATGTGGCGGTGGGCTTGCCGGGGCCGTCGCGCCTGACGGAACGTCCTTATTCGATTGCCTCTTCCCCGCACGATCCTGAGCTGGAGTTCTTCCTCGAGCGGGTCGAGGGCGGCGAGCTGTCCCCACAGTTGTACGAGCTGCCGGTTGGCAGCGAGGTTTACGTACGACGTCAGGCCAGGGGCCGGCTTGTTTTCGACCGCAATAGCGGGCGCCGGGATCACTTCATGGTGGCTACCGTAACGGGCGTAGCGCCTTTCGTCAGCATGATCCGGACCCTGGCAGCCGAAGCTCAGGCGGGCGCCGTGATTCCCTACCGGATTGCGCTGCTGCATGCCGCGAGTCGGCCCGAGGAATTCGGATACTTGGAAGAGCTCACCGAGCTGGCCCGGCGCTACGACTGGTTTCGATACATCCCCACGGTGAGCCGGCCATGGCAGGCGCCCGGCTGGGAGGGTGAGCGCGGCCGCGCCGAGGACGTCGCCCGCAAATATCTGGATCAACTGGGCTTCCGACCCGAGGAGACGGTGGTTTATCTGTGCGGCAATCCCAACATGATCGTGAACCTCGAGGGCCTGCTCCTGCGCGCGGGCTTCGATGCCCATGCGATCCGCCGGGAAATGTACTGGCCTTCCGGGGCCCCGGTGGGTCCACACTCCGCCTGAGGCTGAAGCCTCCCTCTCAAATTAATCCCGTGCCCGAGCCTTCTTTCGCGCTACAATGAGAAACGCTCCCGACCAAGGCAACCCATGTACGCGCTGCTCGTGCTCTGGCTGGCTTCTTCGCCCTGGCGTCAGGTGGAGCGAACCCTTCTCGACGACACCTTCGCGGGGATCCACCAGTTGAGCTGGTTTGACTGGCTTATCCTGGTCCCCTATTTCGGGCTGCTGTTCATCGTTTCCATTTACGGACTGCACCGCTACGAGGTCCTGCGGGTTTACTACAAGTTTCGCAAGCGCCTGCCGCGAGAACCCGCGCAAAAGTTCGAGCAGCTTCCGCGCGTGACCATCCAGCTTCCCATCTACAATGAGCGCTACGTGGTGGAGCGGTTGATCGAACAGGTTCTTCAGATTGACTATCCCCGGGAGCTGCTCCAGATCCAGGTCCTCGACGATTCGACCGACGACACCCATCCCTTCACTGAAGCCCTCGTCGCCCGCTACCAGGCGCTGGGTTATCCCATCGAATACCATCACCGTCCCAACCGCGAGGGCTTCAAGGCCGGCGCGCTGGCCGAAGGCTTGAAGACCGCCACCGGCGAACTGATCGCCATCTTCGACGCCGATTTCCTCCCGCCACCCGATTTCCTGCACCGCACCGTCCACTACTTCACCGATCCTAAAGTGGGCCTCGTGCAAACCCGCTGGACTTATCTGAACCGCGAGGCCAACCTGCTCACCGAAGTCGAGGCCATGATGCTGGACGGCCACTTCGTGCTCGAGCAGACCGCTCGCTGCGCCCGCGACCTGTTCTTCAATTTCAACGGGACGGCGGGCATTCTGCGCCGCGCCATGATCGAGGATGCCGGCGGCTGGCAGCACGACACCCTGACCGAGGACGCCGATCTCAGCTACCGGGCCCAATTGCGCGGCTGGAAGTTCATTTACGTGCCCTGGATCGAGTGTCCGTCCGAGTTGCCCGACGAGATGTACGGCTTCCAGGTCCAGCAATCCCGCTGGGCGAAGGGCCTGACGCAGTGCGCGCGCAAGCTGCTGCCCTCGATCCTCCGTGCTCCTATCCCCTGGCGCGTCAAGCTGGAGGCCTTTTTCCACCTCACGCCCAACATCACATACCCGTTGATCGTCGTGGTCTGCGCCCTGATGCTGCCCGTGATGATCGTGCGCTTCTACATGGGCTGGGTGCAGATGCTCGTGCTGGATTTGCCTCTGATCGTCGCTTGTTTCTGCTCCATGTTCGTTTTCTACACGGCGGCGCAGCGCGAGATTTTCCCGCGCACCTGGTATCGCAGCATCTTCCTGTTCCCTGCGTTGCTGGCGGCGGGCGTGGGCCTTACTGTGGTCAACACGCGCGCCGTGATCGAAGCCTTGCTGGGCCGGCAGAGCAGTTTCGTGCGCACGCCGAAATACGCGGTGGCGGGCAAGGCGCCGAAGGCGATCCGGCAGAAATATCGCCGCAAGAGTGGGTGGCTGCCCTGGATCGAGCTGGCGATCGGGACTTACTTTCTGGGGATGGTGGCCTTCGCCATTGAAACTTATAACTTCTTTTCCCTTCCTTTCCTGCTGCTCTTCGTAGCCGGTTATTACTGGGCGGGCCTGGCTACCCTGGCGCAGGAATACCGGGATCGGTTGCGGGCCGCGCGCCAGCGCCGTCTGGAATGGGAAACGGTGCACTGATCCTGGTTTTCACCAGATTCCGAGAAACTTCCACCAGAGAAAGCCGGCGCTTGACCAGATCGCCAGGTTCAGCACCGAGACCGCCGCTCCCACTTTCCACCACCGCCCCAGGCTCACGTAGCCGTGCGCGAAGTACATCGGTCCCGGCGTGGTTCCGTAATGTGTGAGGCCGGCAGCCAGATTCGTGTAGCAGGCAAACGCATAAACAGCCAACCCCAGGGGAGCCCCCTTCGCCGCCAGTACAGCCAGGAACGGCGAGTACATCGCCAGGATGTGCGCCGTGATCGAAGCGTATGCGTAATGGGAGTAGAAGTAGACGGGCAACGCGATGGCCAGCAGCGTCACCCAACCGGCGCCGCCAAAAGCCTGTCCCACGGCTTTGGCGAATTCCGTGGTCACTCCCGCTGCATTCAAGGCCTTGCCCAGCATGAGCAGGCCGCCGTACCAGATGAAAATGTCCCACGCCGCGCGCTCGTTTTTGACGTCCTCCCAGCTCAGTACTCCGGTCAGCAGCAGCGCACAGGCGCCCATGAGCGCGGTCACCGTGATATCCAGGTGGTGCCATCGCGTCGTCATCCACCCTCCGCACACGCCGAGGAACACGGCGAGCACGAGCCACTCTGCGCGTGAAACCGGTCCCATGGCCCGGAGTTCTCTCGTGGCGAATGCCGCCGCCTCGGGCGTTCGCTGGATCTCAGGCGGGTTCAACCGATACACCAGCAGCGGAACCAATGCCAGGGAACACAGTCCGGGCACGATGCCGGCGGTGAACCAGCTCATCCAGTCCACCCGGTAGCCGAAGCTCTCGGTGGCGATCTGCGCGGCCATCGGGTTGGAGGCCTGCCCGGTCAGAAACATCGCCGCCGTGACGCAGATGGACTGGTAGACTGCGGTCATCAGGAAGGATCCCAGCAGGGCTGCGGTGGGGCCGGGCTGCGAGCCGTACAGTTCCGCAACGGACCGCACGATGGGCAGGATCACCCCGCCCGAGCGCGCCGCATTCGACGGGATGATGCTCGCCAGCACCATGTCGGAAAGCGACAGCGCATAGCAGACGCCCAGCGAGGTCCTGCCGAACCAGCGTACGAAGCCCAGCGCAATGCGCCGCGCCAGACCCGTGTTGATCAGCGCCCGGGAAATGAAAAACGCCGCGATCACGAGCCAGACGGACTCGTTGGCGTACCCGCTGAGCGCCTGCTCGATGGTCAGCCCGCCCCAAATCGTGCTTAGCGTCACGGCCACCAGAACCACTGCGCCGCCCGGCAACGGCTGCAACAGCAAGCCCGCCACGGTCGCGGCGAAAATTCCCAGCAGGCGCCAGCCCTGCGGCGTGATGGTTGCCGGTCGCGGCGTCAGCCAGCCGATGCCCACCAGCAACACCAGCGGGATGGCAGCCCGCCACCACCCGGCCCAGCGGCCTTTTGCAATCGTCCCCGTCTCCGGCATCGGCGTGTCATCATATCCTACTGAGATGAGGCTCCGCAGGCGCGATCTCTTGTTAGCTTCGGCGTGGGCGCTCGGCGCGCAAACCGGTGAGCAGGAGCCGCCGCGCACGATTCCCGATTACGAGAAGCCGCTGTTCGACCTTCACCGGACGTGTCGCACCCCGGTGAAGATCGCATCCATCGAGTTGCTCCGCAACGGCAACATCTACCTGGTCCGGTCGCGTTCCACCGACGGTGCGGTCGGGCTGGCCCGCACCAAGCAGATCGAGGACTTCATCCCGATCCTTCTGCGTCGCGTTATCCCGCACTTCATCGGCAAGGACGCGCGCGATCTGGAAACGCTGGTGGACGAAGTCTACGTGGCCAATTACAAGATGGCCGGACAGGCCTTTTGGTGCCCGGTGGCCTACGTCGAGCAGAGTCTTTGGGACCTGCTCGGCAAGGTCACCGGAAAATCAGTCGGTGAGCTGATGGGCGGCGTGCTGCGCCGCGAGATCCCGGTCTACCTGTCGGGATCCGAGCGCAACACAACCGCCGAGGAAGAGGTCGAGATTTACGTGAAGGGCGTAGCCTTGACCGGCGCCCGCGCGGTCAAGTTCAAGATCGGCGGCCGAATGAGCCGCAACGCCGACGTCTATCCGGGCCGCACCCGCCGCCTCATGACGCTGGCGCGAAAGCGGCTGGGCGACGACATCACCATCTACGCCGACGCCAACGGCTCCTACGATTCGAAAGTCGCCATTCAAATCGGGCGGATGCTCGAGGACCTCAAAGTGGGCTTTTTCGAGGAACCCTGCCCCTGGGAAGAGCTCGGTGAGACCAAGCGCGTGGCCGACGCCCTTTCCATCCCCGTGGCTGGTGGCGAGCAGGATGCCAGCCTCTGGCGCTTTCAGTGGATGATCGAGAACCGCGTGGTGGATATCGTTCAGCCCGACCTGAACTACAACGGCGGCTTCATCCGGGCGGCCCGGGTGGCGCGCATGGCGCGGCAGGCAAAGATGTGGATCGTCCCTCACAACACCCAGACCGACGCCGCCGCGTGCAACATTCTTCAGTTCGCTTCGGCCATCCCCAACATCGGTCCTTACATGGAATTTCCCTTCCGCGGACCTCGCAAGCCGGCATCCTGGTACTCGCCGAACTTCGAGATCCGCAACGGTGTCATCAAGGTCCCGGAAGGGCCTGGGCTTGGCGTCGAGTTCGATCCCGACTGGCTCAAAAAAGCCGTGCGGGTCGAAGGCTGCTGAAGTCTTACGGGTTGGCTTGGGCCGGGTAGCGCAACACGGTGAAGTTTTCCAGGCTCACCGTATCGGAGCCGGCCACCGTGAGCGCCCCCAGGAAGTCCACCGTGAGCGGCGCGTTCAACGGATCGGTGGCGGTGCCTGCCGCGACGGAAAGGCTCACGCCGGTGCCCCAATCCTGCGCGCTCCACTGCACGCCGGAATTGCGGACTGCGGCGTCAGCCCGCCCGGTGATGAGAGTCGCGCTTGCGTCAAGTGAGCGTGCCACCAGCGTCGTGGCGCCCCAGCGAACCGCAATCTGAAAACCCGCGCTTGCTCCCTGGTGTGCGTAATCGAAGCGGACTTCCACCCGGTCGCCGGGCTTCAGGTAATCGCCCGGAATCGTGCAACTGCCCAGGCGCGTCAAGGTGGCTGAGTTCGTCGCGCTGCCCACGCTGGAGCAGAGAACTTGGGGCAGCGTGTGGACTTGGCCGCCCTCCACCGTCTTGCGCGCTTGCGCGGCGGTGTTGTACCAGAAGTCGCCATTCGACGCGCTGGCGGGATCGCTCGGACTGCCCGCATCGCGCCACGCGGCCTGTGAGCTGGTGGTCGCAGCCCGGAACGCGCCGGCCGTGAATTGTCCCGCCCCGTCCACGCGCGCAATCTCTACCCCGTATGCGTTCTGCCAGCTTGTGACCGGTGCGGCGCCCTGGTTCTCCCCGGCACGGACCGCCAGCGTCGTTGCCGCGCCTGAAGCCGCATCCCAGACCATCAATGTCGCCAGGCTCGCGTTGTTGCCCACAGAAAGCCGCCGGTTCGTGTTGTCCCAGAACAGACGCGCATGGTTTTGCGCCAGGTTGCCCTGTTCGTCTACGAACGGCACCGAGCCGGCGGGAAAGTTCGTGAACAGGCAGGTATTCCAGACCGCGTCCTGTCCATTCGACGTGAGGCAGCGATTGGCGGGACCCAA
>JAPWUP010000086.1 GCA_028275505.1 Bryobacteraceae bacterium | reverse complement strand
CAGAAACGCTACTTGGGGCGGTCGAGGACACTGCGCGACCGAATCTCGAGCGCCGAGCCTAAGGTGTACGCCTTGTTGCCTGCGCCGGTTGCGCGGGTGCGGGTGGAGGCGCCGCGCTCGGTGCGCCCGGGCGAAGCGGTCTCATGCCGGCTCGCGATCGAAGCTGGACAAAAGTTGGACACGGTCTTGCTGTTCCGGGTCTACCGCCCTGGCGGCGAACTGGCACACGAGTACTCGGAGAATCTGGCGACGAAAGACGGCGTGGCGGCCAGGACCTTCCGCCTGGCCCTCAACGATCCGCCGGGCCGCTGGCGCATCGTGGTGACGGACGCCGTCAGCGGGCAACGCGCCGTGCACGAACTCGTGGTGAGGTAGGGCGGTGTTCGGTCGCGCGTCCGGTTGCGCCTACGTTGGATCAACCCCCGTCGTGCGGGCGGAGTGCGACCCTTACGGACAGGAGCAGCAGGCGACGCCCGAGGGCCTGAAGAGCCCCGATTGCAAGCTTATTGAAATACGTCTCAGGCTATCATCCCGCGATTCGCCGCGGAAGCAGAATTGTCTAAGCCTCAGCGGGTGCAACGTGTGCGGTGGCCTGTGGCATGGGGATTTCAGACTTTCCCCAAACTCTTAGACAGGGCTTGTTCAGACACGGCCGCCTCGAGTGCAGCTCCCGGCTAACTGCGACACTCTGCTACTTCCACCACAGGCAGGGAACCAGATGCGCACCCTGAGCCACGGTTGTAAAATCCGATCGTGGCGGCCACACGGGGGATTCACTCTTGAAGCGACGCGAGAGCCGCGGCCTCACCTCGAGGCCCACGGAACCCGACTCAGTCCAAGAGCGCTTGTGACTGGTCCCTGAACTCGTGCCCAAGCCCCTGTGGAGTGTTAGCGCTTACACTCTTCTCCGGGGACCCCGTCATGGAAGCACATCCGCGAAGCCGCACTCCGGGAAGCTGGTCACCGGTGCGCTGTTTGCGGATCCGCCGGCCCGCCGGCAGGTTTCACCGACAGGCGGCTGTACTGCCATGAGGTCTGGAGCCATGACGATCGCACGGGTGTGGCGACCCTCGAAGGATTCCGGATGTTGTGCTCTGGTTGCAATGCTGTGGTCCACCTGGGCCGCACATACGCAGTCGGTCAACGTCAGCAGGCCCTCGTCCATCTCAGCCGCGTAAACGGGACTTCCGAGCCCGTCGCGGTGAGGATCGCGGACCGGGCCATGCAGGTTTGGCAAAGGCGCAGTGGACGCGATTGGAAGATCACGGTCAGCGAACGCTTGCGCGCAGCCTACCCCGAGCTGAACATGCTGGAGGGCCGGACCGCACCCGCGAGCAGGGCTGTCCAGGCATCCAGACCGGCGCCAGCCCTCCGGCGAACGTGTTCTGAGGCAGCAGAGCAGAGCGCAGGTGGCACCCATGAAGCATCCGCGAGAGGCCGACGTCAAACTTGAGCTTGGGGACTGGCTCACCCAGCTCGGCTTTCCCGTTTTCGACGAGAAACGCAATCCCAAGCGTCCCCAGTGGCCGACCTTCCGGGTCCGGAACACCCAGCAAGGGAAGCGCCCCGATCTTGTCGTGTGCGGCGACTTGCGTGGCGGATCTCATTTGCGGAGATCCGTGTATGTGGCAGTGGAGGTCAAGGTAGGAGTCAAGCATCAAGACATCCTCGACGCCTTTGACGCGGTGTTGCAATACTTCTGCGATTACCTCTGGGGAGCAGAGTACATGGTAGGGGAAACCAGCATCGAGATTGGAGCCTTTGTAGTCGCCACCCGGTTCAGTCGTAGGGGCTTCCTTTGGGAGGCGGAGGGTAAATTCCAACCCGAGAGGATCGTGAAAGGACCTTTTGACGCCCACCCGACTACCTTCTCGGTGAGCCGGCTTCTATGGCGCCAGCGGGACAATCTCTTGAAGCGGCTCCAGCAGCTATCCGCGGTGCCTGGGATCGAGCGGCGTCTGAGAGAGGGGCCGCAACCCCACCGAAGTGGGCCACAAGTAGGTGTGCTGGTGCAGGAACCCACAGGCAAGGGGCATGTGATTCTGATGGTACCACCGGCGCCGTACCACTGGCGTTTCGAGCCGCCGGCGCGTCGCATTTAGGAGGCTGCCGCTTACCGCGGTGTGGTCAGTGCGCATCATCGCCGGAACACGTCCCGCACGCTGCTGACCGAGCTGGGTGCGTTGCCGGATCAGGCGGGCTTGCTAGTGGGGCTAGTCCCTCGGTGGCGATGTGAACCGGGGCTGCATCACGCTGCCGCTGCTGCTGGAATCCATTTCTTAGCTGCTCGCTCAAGAGATGCTTCACGTGGCAACGCGAATGAATGATGCCGATTTGCGGAAACAGTTCCGTCTGACTCCGGAGACGAACCTCACGGAATGGCTGGCCAATGACTGCAAGCACTGTAAGCTATGAGTGGGGAGGGACGGTGCGCACAACGGCTTTGGTTCTCATCGTCGCGGTAGGAAGCTGGATGGCGACGGCCAGTTCCCCGGTGGTTTTGAGGGACCTGCGCCTTAGCAAAGCGGCCAGTCGCGTGGTGCTGCTGCCCACGGAAGAGTTTCAGGCCGACCGTCTGGAGCCGATCGCGAGGCGGTTCTTGGAGGAGACTCGCGAGTTACCTGTCGCCGAGATGTATTTTTTCGATCGCGAGGGCGAGGCGACCCAATACCTCTCGGGCAAATTCGTGTTGGAGGTGGCCTACAGGTGGTGGCGCCAGCTCTACGAAAAGGAAAGGGAGCGGGGGCGGCGGCCGATGGCGTGGGCGCTGCGGTTAAAACTCTCCTCGGTGTTGCTGGTTCGCGATCCCGGCGGCACCGTCCAGCGGCGGGTTCTTCAAGGCCGGGATCCCCTTGTGCTGTGGATGGGCGGCGAGCGCTGGGAGATCCTGTATGTGCGGGTCGCGGAAGCGCAGAGGTCGCTGCGGGCGACGGAGGGGGATACGGAGCTTGATTTCTTCATTCGCACGACCGCTCCGTTCAATAGCCCCCTTTGCAAAGCGGTGACCCGCACCCTGGCAGATCTGACCGAAGTCCCGGGCGTCTGGGCGATTTTTCGCAATGACGGCTGGTTTATCAACGAGGCCTTTTTCGCGGTCGCGTACGGCTTTGAATCCGCGGGAGCGCCTGTAGAGGAGCGAGACTATCTGAAAACCCGCACCGCAGTTTGCTGGGCGCTCAGCAGCAAGCCGGAATGTCAACTGAGTTTCGGCAAGCCTTGAGGGGCCTGAATGGTGTCGGGATTGCGACATGACCGGCACCATCTTGTGCGGGCAAACGTCTGCGGACCACTCGCCGCCGAACCGACCGGCGGCCGGCGCGTACGTGCCTGGGACCGCCGGGTGGAGAGGGTGGTCGTTGAGCACTGGCTCGGCTCAGAGCCGTCCGGCTAACCAGGGGTCCGGACGGCTGATCGGGCGCGCGGCTACGTGGGGCAGGCCGTCCTGACCGACCGGCCGGGTTCGGTGGGCGGGTCGGCGAGGTATTATTTTTACGGACAGGAGCAGCAGGCGACGCCCGAGGGAACCCAGAAGTTCACGACGCACTACCGGGACGCGACCGGGCTGGACTGCGCCTGGAACCGTTACTATACGGCGGCCTGGGGCCGGTTCCTTCGAGAGGGCCAATGCGCATCGGGCTGTACTGGTAGGGGCGGCGGAGCGGTGGGGGGTTGATTGGAGGATGCTGGCAGCCATCGGGGTGCGGGAATCAGGTTTCCAAAACATTGCCGAGCTTGGGGGAGGCCCAAGCCGGGGCATTTTCCAGATTAACATTAAGGCAGACGCGGGCGAGGTCACCGAGGAGCAAGCTTTCGATCTGGAGTTTGCTGCCAACTGGGCCGCAAAGACCCTAGCTGACAACGCAAAACATCTGGCGGCAAGCTATGGTCTTGGCGGCGAGCGTTTGTGGGCGTTCGTCATTGCGAGCTATAACGCAGGGATTGGAAAGGTCCGTGACGCGATAAATAGTTGGCTTGCGCGCGGGCGGACGATAGAATAGATCAGATCGCGAGCCTAGATTTCCTGACGACGCGGAAAAACTACGCTCGCAACGTGATGGACCTGATGGAGTGCTTCCGATGAGGATGGGGCAACTGGCGCTGATGGGGCTGGTGGCGATGACGGTCTCGGGCTCCGAGATCGAGGGTTATCAGTTAGGCTGGAGCGGGGGCGCGACGGGCTTCGGCCGTCACGCCGTTCTCACCCCGGGAGGGAACGTGGTGGTCATTTCCTGCCCGGGGGAGACCAAGCTAGTGGGCTTTTCGGCCGGGGACCGTTTGTATCACGGCATGCACCTGAAGATGAGGGTTCGGCCTTGCCTGGAGAAGGATCCCTGCGTCTGCCTTCCCGAGGAGGTGCTAGGGGTGGCCACCGTCATCGAGCGAAGCAAGGAGCAACGGCCTGAATACCGCCGCGCGTACGAAACCATTTTTGAGTTCTTAGAATCCTTGTGGGGACCGGGCGGACGGCCGCCGGCGGAGCTGTTCACGTTGCGCTGCCGGTCGGACCTTGCCTCCCAGACAACGATCGAGCAGTTGGTGCGAAGCCGGTGGCAGTGGGAGGGAGGTACGCCTACGGAGCTGCACACCCTCAATGCCTGGGCGTTTGCAGAGCTTGGGGAGAACCGCGCGGCGGCAGTCTTGGCTCCCCACCTTTTTCATCCTGACACTTCGGCCCGCATAGAGGTGGTCTTTGAGGCTGGCCGAGTTCTGATTGATCGGGTTTCGCTGGAGCCGCCGAGATCGTACCATCGCTTATTCGGCCGGTATTGATGGTCTTCTTGGGAGGCATGCGGTTGGGGGCCGGGGGGCCGCAACCCCCTACACACCGATAACGCGCTTGGACACTTCTGACGACTTTCCCGGCGCGGTGTTATCCTTACCGACAGGAGCGGGAGGCGACGGCCGCCTCGTGCTGGCTTGTAGCGATCGTCCCGAATTGCACCCGGGCCATGGGGCGGAAGGGTCCGCCCGCGCCGGGAGCCCGGTGCGTATGACCTTTCCTTGCGCAAGGTTCTCCAGGAACAGGGCCGTCTACAATGAAGATATATGTGCGGCATTGTGGGCTATATCGGCCCGCGCCGCGCGGCGCCTATCCTGCTGGACGGTTTGCGTCGCCTGGAGTACCGCGGCTACGACTCGGCTGGCCTGGCGGTGTGGAACGAGCAGGAAGGCATCGCGGTGCGGCGCGCCTCAGGCAAGCTTCGTAACCTCGAAGAAGCGCTGCGCCTGCAACCCGTAGACGGAGCTTACGGGATCGGGCACACGCGCTGGGCCACCCACGGGCGCCCGACCGAAGAGAATGCCCACCCGCACCGGGATTGCACCGGGCGTTTCGTGGTGGTGCACAACGGCATCATCGAAAACTACCTGACGCTCAAGAAGGAGCTCGAGGCCGAAGGACACCAGTTCCGCACCGAGACCGACACCGAGGTCATCGCCCATCTGATCGAGAAGTACTTCGATGGCAGCCTCGAGGAGGCGGTCCGGCAGACCGTGCGCCGGCTCACCGGGCTGTTTGCGCTGGCGGCGATCGCGGAGCCTGATCCGTACAAGATCGTAGCGGCGCGTTCCGGGCCGCCGGTGGTGATCGGGCTGGGCGAGGGCGAGTACCTGCTGGCTTCCGACGTGCCCGCGCTCTTAAATCATACCCGGGACGTTTTGTTTTTATCGGACGGCGATCTGGCGGTGCTGACTCCGGAAGGCGTCCATCTGAGCGACTTCGAAGGCCGACCCGTCAAGCGCCAGCTCACGCACGTGCTGTGGGATCCCATCCTGGCGGAGAAAGGCGGCTACAAGCATTTCATGCTCAAGGAAATTTTCGAGCAGCCGCGAGCCGTGCGGGACACGATCGTAGGCCGGGTCAGCCAGGAATCGGGTCAGGTCTTTCTGGAGGAGATCGGGATTGCGCCGGAGGAGTTCCGCCGCGTGCGGGCCGTCAAGATGGTGGCGTGCGGGTCGAGCTGGCACGCCGCACTGGCAGGCAAGTTCATGATGGAGGCTCTGGCGCGCCTGCCCACCGAGGTGGATTACGGCAGCGAGTTCCGCTACCGCGACCCCATCCTGAACGAAGACGTGTTGACGGTGATCGTCTCGCAATCTGGCGAGACAGCGGACGCGCTGGCCGCGCAGCGGGAAGCTCGCGAGAAAGGCTCGCTTACGCTGGCCATCTCGAACGTGCCCGGTTCCATGCTGACGCGGGAGGCGCACGGCGCCCTGCTGACGCACGCGGGACCCGAGATCGGCGTGGCTTCGACCAAGACCTTCACCGCGCAACTGGCTGCGCTGTATCTGCTGGCGCTTTACCTGGGACAGTTGCGCGGCGTGGTGGACGAGGAGCGTTCGCGCGACCACGTTCAGGAGCTGGTCCGCCTGCCGCACAAGCTCGAGCAGGTTCTCTCCCGGGAGTCCGTCTGCGAGGAACTGGCGCGAAGGTTCTTCCGGGCCTCGGACTTTCTCTATCTAGGCCGCGGCGTGCACTTCCCGATCGCGCTGGAAGGAGCGCTGAAGCTCAAGGAAATCTCCTATATCCACGCCGAAGGTTACCCCGCGGGCGAGATGAAGCACGGCCCCAATGCACTGATTGACGAGAACCTGCCGGTGGTGGTCCTGGCGGCCTTCGACCCTCGCTCGCCCGCCAGCCGCCTGCGCTACGAAAAGACGCTGGCCAACATCCAGGAGGTCAAGGCGCGGGAAGGAAAGGTGCTGGCGGTGGTGGTGGATGGCGACGAGCAGGCGCGCAGCCTGGCCGATTACGTCATCGAAATCCCGCCGGCCGAGGAACTGCTGCTGCCCATTCTGGAAGTCATCCCGTTGCAACTGCTGGCCTACCATATCGCAGTGCGTCGGGGCTGCGACGTGGATCAGCCGCGCAATCTCGCCAAGAGCGTCACGGTGGAATGAAACAGGCCTCTCATCGGATCCAGGTGCGCACTCGCGGCAAGGGCCTTTATGAGATCACGGACCAGATCGCGACGTGGCTGGCTGGACAGCAGATCGCCCAAGGCCTGCTGACAGTCTTTGTCCAGCACACCTCGGCCTCGCTCGTCATTCAGGAGAACGCCGATCCCGACGTGGTGCGCGATCTGAAAGAGTTCTTCGCGCGCATCGCGCCGGACGCCGCCTCCTGGTACGCGCACACCATCGAGGGGCCGGATGATATGTCGGCGCACATTCGCGCGGCGCTCACCGCCACCAGTCTTTCGATCCCGGTTGTAGGCGGGCGGATGGCCCTGGGCACCTGGCAGGGCGTGTATCTGTTCGAGCATCGTTCCGCGCCCCACACGCGCACCATCGTGGTGCACCTGATCGGGGAGTGAAGCGGTTCAACGGGAAGCCGGCGACGGTGCTTTTCGCGCTTCCCGCGCAACTGCTTCCACGGCGCGCATGAGGCGGAGGACGTTGCCGCCGTAGATCCTGGCGATGTCCTCCACGCGGAAGCCGCGCGCCAGCAGGGCGCGGGTGAGCGCTGGGAATTTCGACACGTCTTCAAGGCCCACCGGCACGGAGTCAATGCCGTCGAAATCGCTGCCGATGCCCACCGCATCCACGCCGCCGACGCGCACAGCGTGCTCGATATGCGCCACGACGTCGTCCAGGCCGGCGGGTGGCGATTTACGCCGCGTCAGGAATTCAGGCGCAAAGTTGATTTGAATCAGGCCGCCCTTGCCGGCGAGTGCGCGGATCATCTCGTCGGTGAGATTGCGATGGTGATCGCACAGGGCGCGACAGGAAGAGTGTGAGGCCATGACCGGGGCGCGGCTGGTGCGCAGCACGTCCCAGAAAGTTTCATCGGAGACGTGGGAGACGTCCACGATCATCCCGAGGCGATTCATCTCGGCGACGACCTGGCGCCCGAAGTCGGTCAGTCCCCCGTGGCGCTTGACGTTCGGGTTGTTGATGTCGCCTGAGGAATCGGCCCAGTTGTTCGTGTTGGTGTGAGTGAGGGTCATGTAGCGCGCCCCTAGATCGTAGAAGGCGCGGAGCACACGCAGACTGTCCTCGATAGCGTGACCGCCCTCGATGCCGATGAGGACGGCGATCTTGCCCTGGCGGCGTGCAGCCTCGATGTCGTCGGCGGTCAGCGCGAGCGAGAAATGGTCGGAGTAGCGGCCCGCGATGTCGCGCCTTATGACGTCTATGAGTTCCAGGGCGCGATGCGCTGCCTGGTTGAGCGGAACATAGCGGGGCGAAACATAAGCCGCAAAAAAGACGGCGCCGACGCCGCCCTCGCGCAGCCGCGGCAGGTCGGTGTGGCCTTTGCTCGAGCGCTGGCCGATGTCCGCCCCGGCGATCACGCGCAAGGGAGCGTCGTTGTGCGTGTCAATCAGCAGCAGCTGCCGGTGGATGCGAAGAGCCTCGTCCGGGCCGGGCGGTTGCGCCCAGCCCAGCGCCCCGACTCCCAACACTAGCGTTCTGCGCAACATGACGGGCCGCTTTCAGAAGTTTGGATGCATCCGAGGCATCAAGGACGCAACTGAATGAGCTGCCAGTCCTCCATCAGACCGTAATCCAGTTGATGGTAGCTCGTCCCGGGCGGCATTTCGTCGGGCGCCGAACGGAAGCTCCACGGACTTGCCAGCCCGGGCGTGATCTTGCCATGGTGCGGCCCGAAGAGATTCTTGGGCGAGCCGCAGACCAGAACCTCGATCCGGTTTTCGCCGGGGCGCAGTGCGTCCGTAATGTCGGCCTCGTAGGGCTGCCACGCGATAAAACCAGCCCGCTGGCCATTAACGCGGACTTCAGCCAGGATACCGTGCCAGCGGCCCAGCCGGACTTTGTAGCGCCCGGCGCGCTGCTCGATGCGGTACGTCTTTCCGTAAGATACCCAGTCTGCATAAAAAGGCAGATCCTGCTGTTTCCAGGAGCCGAGCTTGAGTGTTTGTGCACTTACTAACTTGAAGCCGCGCGGCTGGGGCCGCACGCCGAAGTCGCCTACCACGTAGACGGGCTCCAGTTCGTGATGGACCGAGAAAGGCCGGGCGGTCAACCGGATCGTATTGGTTCCTTCGACCACGTGGGCAGATATGTCGTACATACCGAAGGCGCGATCCACGTACCATGCGCCGGGCAGCGGGGAAACCGGCTTGCCGTTGACGGCGACCTGCCACAGTTCGGGCCGCTCGACCACGGCGCGCAGGCCCTGACGATTGACGCCGCGGTCGAGTTCGAAGTGGAAGCTGGCCTCGAAGCCCGAATCGGCCGGGAACCGGTTACGGTCGAGAATCGTGGTCTTGTATTGGATGGCGTGATCCCAAGGATTGGCCTCGAAGCCGTAGTGCTTGTAAATCATTTCGGCGGCGCGGTAAAAATAGATGCCGCGGTACTGCTGACCGGCGAGCGTCAGGTCGCAATAATCCAGGCGAATTACGTTGGGGGCCAGCCGGGTCACGGTGAGTGGCGTTGCCGGTGCGAGGGTTTGCTCGGCGCCGCGGGCACCCTGGGGCGCCGAAGCGGCCGCGGCCTCACCGGCATACAGAAGCAGGCTGCCGGCCGGAGGAAGCTCGACGGACAGCGCCAGACGGTTTTCGCGCCGCTCGGCCGGGTAAGGCTCGATGCGCCCGGTAACCAGATCGAGCTTCTGGAGGCCGCGGGCGTTCAACAACAGTTCGGCGTGCGCCGGCTTTTCCAGGCTGGCGTTGGCGAGAAACAGTAACTGGCCGTCGCGCAGGGTGCGGCGGTGATGGAACAATTCGCCTTCGGCCCGGGCAAAATCCTGTGGGATCAGCAGACGGCGCGCCTCGGGTTCCTCGAGCGAGCGGGCACGCAGCCAGCGAGCGGAGTGCTGCGCGGCCAGGCGGGCCAGGCGGTCGCTTGCGGCGCCGTCCACGCGCGGCGGCGGCTCGACGAAGCTAAGAACGCGGCCGCCGGCCTTGAGGTAAGTCTCCAGCGAGTTCACCGTAAACGAATCCAGATTTTCGATGCCCGGCGGCAGGACAACGAGTTCGTAAGCCCGGCGTCCGACGACGAACCGGCCTTTTTCGACGCGGCCGTGATGGCGGATGATGTTTTCCGATCCCAGATCATATTCACCCTGCATTTTTTCGAGCCGGGTTATGAATTGCTGGAACGACTCGCCCAGCTCTTTCATCCGGGGATTGGGCTGAGGGCCGGCGTACATCCAGGCCGAGGTCGTCGGCTCGATGACGAGGACGCGGTTGATCTGTTCGCCGGAGGCCAGAGCGAGCGAGAGCCGGCCAAAGTAGTCTCCCAGGATTTTGTAACTTTTCCACCATGGCGCCTGGTATGCGAACGAAGGCGGGTAATCGTATTTCCGGGCGCCGGCCATGGTCTGCCAGCTCAGGTGCTGGTTCATGAGGTTGACGCCCAGCACATACTCCCAGTCGCCCAGCCGCTTCATATCTTCGAAGCGCAGGTCCCAGCCGGCGCCGCCATAAGTTTCGCTCAACGTGCGCTTGCGGCCTAACTGGTTGGCTACGCTGACCAGTTCCTTGACCGAGCGGACGTTTCCGAACTGGGCGTTCACGTCCTCCCGGAACTGATTGAAGAGCATGTCAATGCCGGGGACCTGGTGCCAAGCGTACATGGCCATGTTGTCAGGGCCCTGGCGCGGGTTGGGCCATTCGTGCTCCCAGTAGTGGCCGGTCCACAAGAGATTTTTGGATTCGGCATAACGGGACCACGGTTTCGACCATCGTTCGATGAAGAGATCGAGTAACAGTGCGTAGTAATTGTGGCGGATCTTGCGCCAGTCGCCGGTTTCTTCGAACAGAGCGACCAGGTGAGGCCGCAGGTCATAACCCCAGCGTTTCTGGAATTGCTCGAACAGGTCGGGCGTCCAGCGGATCGAGCTGCGCCCGGGCGGGTTGATATGAGGTTCGTCGGTGAAGATCCCGGGGACAGTCTTGCCGAACTCTGATCCGATGGTGCGTTCGTACCCGCGCATCGTGATCTCGATGAATTTTTCCGTGACCCCAGGCTTGAGCAAGTCCACGTAGGAGAAGCCGCCGTACCAGGAGCTCTTGGGATACCAGGCGCGCTCGAAGCAGTAGAATTCACCGGAACCGGACTGCGGGGCCGGATCGGCAAGCACGAAGGTTTCGCCTCGCTTTTCGAGCAACACGGTGCAGCCGCGCGCAGCGCTTGCGTCGGGGGCAGCGAGTCTCTTCATGGTGAGGCCCTGGCCATCCTGCCAGGATTCCGGCATCGTGGCGGGCACGTGGCCTCCGGCGAAGCCCGAAGGGTAAGAGTTCTCGTCATAAAGCCAGACGAGCATGCCGAGCTGGCGGGCGCGCTCGACGGTGTAGCGGACCAGGGAAAACCAGCGCTCGGAGAGATACTCGGTGATCAGCCCTGGCCGGGGGTGGATGAAGACGCCACCGATGCCTTGACTTTTGTAGTCCTGCAGGAACAGATCAATTTCGCGCTCGGTCACGTCGCCGTTCCAGACGAAAAACGGCGCGGTGCGAAAGGCAGCAGGCGGGTCAGCGAAACGGGCGCGAAGCTCGGCGAAGCTTTGCGGGGGCGTCTGCGCCAGAGCGCAAGCGGCAGCCAGCAGACATAGTAGCGATCGGAGCATGGCATTCCTCACCGAAGCAAAGAAGATAGCACGCGGACAGGCGGGCGTGGGGACTACCGGTGCGGAGGGCAAGAGAGCGAAAAGCTGCGCCGGAAGGCTGTGTGGGACTTGACACGTAAACGGGTGTATATTTCTGTTCTCGGGGAGTTCGAGGTGAACCTTCCCGGTAAAGGAGGGCAAATGAGCACGTTGACGCGTCGCGAGTTTCTGGCTGGCAGCGCCGCGCTCGCCGCACGCCCGGCGCGCCGCCCCAACATCCTGTTCCTGATGGTGGATGAAATGCGCTGGGATGCGATGGGCTGCGCAGGGCATCCGGTGGTGAAAACGCCCAACCTGGATCGGTTGGCCCGCCAGGGAGTGCGCTTCCACGCTTGCTACACGGTGTCCCCGGTTTGCTCGCCGGCGCGCGCCTCACTGTTCACCGGCCGCTATGCGCACGTGCATGGAGTCATAGCGAACGGCGTACCAGCACATCCCGGAGAGATCTTTCTTCCTTCGATCCTCAAGCACTATGGCTACCACACAGCGATCTCGGGAAAACTTCACTTTCGGCCCATACAGTTCGATTTCGGCTTCGATCGCTTCTGGAGCTTTGCGGCCGAAGGTCCGACGCCGGAACTGGGCTACCAGGCGTATTTGCGCAAAAAGTACGGTTCGCCCAATAAATGGCCGATCGTTCCCGGCACGTGCCCGTGGCCCGATGATCCGCTGGGACGCGACGTGGGCTTGTTCAAGTATCCCAAAGAGGACTTCGAGACGGAGTGGATCACCGACCGGGCCATTGAATACCTCCGTAGCCGGCGCGGCCAGGGCCAGCCTTGGTTCTTGTTCGTCAGCTATCTGAAGCCGCATTCGCCCTCCGTGGAACCCCAACCTTACTTCAGCATGTACGACCCCGACTCCATACCCGTTCCCAAACTACCTCCGAATGCCCGCGAAATGCGCGCTCGGCAAACCGGCCAGGCGCGGCGCCACTATGTGGACGACGAGCGCATGGTCCGGGTGCTGAGCGCATTGTACTACGGGGCCATAACTCATGTAGACGAGCAGATTGGCCGCTTGCTCGGAGAACTGGAAAAGCTCGGGATGGCTGATGACACCCTGATTCTTTTCACGGCGGATCACGGTAACATGCTGGGAGATCGCGGCCGCTGGTTCAAAGGCGTGCAATACGAGGGCTCGGTGCGAGTGCCCTTGATCTGGCGGGGCCCGCGTGGCGCTTCGGAAAACACCGGGCGCGTAATCGAGAAAGTAGTAGAGAACACCGACATCATGCCCTCGATCCTGGACGCCGTTGGGATCCCGGTTCCCGAGGGCGTGCAGGGACGAAGCTTCCTGCGGTTGGCTCGCGGCCAGGATCCGAACTGGAAAAACCGCTGTTACTCACAATTGCGCAGCGGGATGGTGGTGGACGGTTCCTGGAAGCTGATAGACAACAGCCTCGACGGCAGCGGGCCATTCGAACTACACAATTTGGCGGAAGACCCAAAAGAAGAACGAGACCTTTCCCAAGACCCGCGCCAGCGTGAGCGGATTGCCGAATATCGGCGCCTGCTGGCTGCCTGGCGCGCCCAGCGGCCGGGACCCATAAAGGTCCCTGGTATGTCGCTGCCTTCCTATGCCCTTATCAGCGAAGAGGAGCGGCGCCGAGCGATCCAGGAGGCCCCCGACAATCGCCCGCGGCCCTCGCGCAGACGTTGAGATACGCGGCGCAGCTCACAAGGTTATAAGTGAGCGTGAGCGGCCGGAACAGCCGGATCTCGCCGTGCGGGCGTTAACCCGGGCCGTTTCGCCTTTGCGAGGTCCTGACAGGGCTTATCGCGCTTCAAATGGTGTTCTTCGGCAGTAGCCGCCGGATGTTCCCGCCCAGCACCATGGCTTCGTCGGCGGGCGGCAGCTTCAGCAGCTTGATCTTGTATAACTCGACGCGCGAGTCCAGTTCAGGTCCGTCACTGCCGAAAATAATTTTGCCCGGCCCCAGTTCCTTGACGGCCAGCTCGAGATACTTGAAATAAACTACCCCCGAGGTTTCCAGGTAAACATTGGGGTAACGCCGGGCGATGCTGATGGCTTCCAGGTGTTCCATCCAGTTTTGTGAAGCGAAGCTTCCGAGATGAGCCACGATGAAAGGCACCTGGGGATACTCGGAGGCGATCATGTGGAGGTTGCCAACTTTCTCCGGATGATAAAGAACCGGAATGCCGAGCTCGGCTACGGCATCGAGCACTTCACGAGTCGGCAGGCGATGCAGCTTGAGGCCTTTCAGACCCATTTCCTTCACTTCGCGTCCAAGCATGGCGGCAATGCGCCCGGCTTCGGTCTGCGGATCGTGTTTGGCGAAGCCGATGAACTTGTCGGGATACCGCGCGCAGATCTCGGCGATCTCGCGATTGGGTTTCTCGTACTCGGTGTTGTTGATGGGAAAGATAATCGTCCGGTCAATGCCGGCCTCTGCCATATTGCGCAACGTGACCTGAATATCTGCGCGGGTGGTCCAGGGAGCTGACATCGCCTGGCCCAGACCTGCGTGGCAATGGGCGTCAATGACGAGCGGACGCTGAGCGGGTGCAGCCATTGTTGCCAGCGTGGTCAGGAATTCTCGACGGTTCGCCGCGAGGGCCATGTTCGATCCTCCTTGCGAGCGGTATAGCCGAGGAGTCGGCTCGCCGTACTCCTTCGTGGCTCAGGATTAGCGAAAAAACACGTCGCGGGGCCAATTTTACCGTGCGAGCCGGTCGAGGGGGCGGTGGCAGCGCCGAGGTGACCCTGGGAGGCCCCCGAACTTCCGGGACTCCCTTCCCGGAGGGCGAACGGCTTCGCAAGGGATTGCTTGGCGGAGGCTAGCGATGGCGAGGCGGCGAGGGGCGAAAGGAGGGTTGCGGGCCGACCCTAGTGCATGCTAACCTAGCGATCGCTAGGAAACCGCCATGCCCTCCAGCTCTCGCCTCACCGCTGAGGAGCGCCGGGCCGCCATCCTTGAGGCCGCCCTCCGGCTGTTCTCCGAGCGCGGTTATCGTGGCACCACCACGCGCGCACTGGCTGAGGCGGTCGGCGTCACCGAGCCGGTGCTTTATGAGCATTTTCGGTCCAAGCGCGACCTTTACGCCGCCATCGTCCAAGCCAAGTGCCGCGAGGGCTTCCAGCAAGGCGCCGCCATGCTGGAACCCTACGCTCGGGCCCGCGACGACTGGGGCCTTTTTACGCGACTGGGTGAATTCATTCTCGAGCTTTACCGCAACGATCCGGCTTACACGCGATTGTTGCTGTTCGCGGTTCTGGAAGAACCGGAGCTGGGCGTGCTCTTTTACGAGCACCAGCACGAGGGCCGGCAGTTGCTCGCCGGCTACATCCGTCGGCGGATCGAAGAAGGCGCTTTCCGTCCGGTAGACCCCGAGGTGGCGGCGCGCGCATTTCTCGGGATGTTTTTCCACCTCGGTCAGGTGGGCGTTCTCTACAACGATCCCCTGGCGCAGGGGCGGAGCAAGCCCGTGCGCGAGATCGTGGAGGCCATGGTGCGCATTTTTCTGGACGGCCTGCGCAACGAGCAGGCGCAAGTTCCGAAGCAGTCCTGTAAGGAGGATCGGAAATGAGGGCAGGATTTGCCCTGATGGCACTCATCTTTCTGGTCGCGGTTGGCTGCGGGCGTCAAAAGCAGGACAGCAAGGCGGAGGCTTCCACGGCCTCGGTCCAGCCTGTGGAGGTGCGCGTGGCCACGGCGGAGGTTCGGCGCGTGCCGCGCACGCTCTCGGTGACGGGCTCGCTATGGCCCGATGAGACGGTGCAGGTGAGCGCGGAAGTGGCGGGCCGGGTCGCGGCGATCCATGCGGACTTCGGCCAGCGCGTGCGCAAGGGAGACGTGCTGGTCGAGCTCGACAAGCGCGAGCTGCAATTGCAACTGGAGCGCGCGCGGGCTGCCCTGGCGCAGGCTCTGGCGCGCATCGGACTGGATCCGAGTCGGGAGGAGGTCGTTCCGGAGACCACGCCGGCGATCCGTCAGGCTCAGGCCGCGTACGAGGACGCCAAGGCTCGTTATGAGAGCGCGCTCAAGCTGGTCAAGACCGGCGACATCGCCGAGCAGCGCTTCATCGAAATCGAGAAGGCGTATCAGGCGCGCGAGGCAGCGCTCGAAGCCGCGCGGCACGAGCTGCGCGTGCAACTCGCCGCAATCCAGGCGTTGCGGGCGGAAGTGAGGCTGGCGGAGAAGCGGCTGGCGGACGCTACGGTGCGCGCGCCCTTCGACGGGGCGGTGGCGGCGCGACTGGTCGCTCCAGGCCAGTACCTGCGCGAGAACACGCCGATGCTTACGCTGGTCAAGACCCATCCGCTGCGTCTGCGCGTGGAGATCCCGGAAACGGCCGCGGCCCAGGTGCGGGTGGGCAGCACGCTGCGGTTCACCACGGATGCTGCGCCGGGCGAGCAATTCGAAGCCGTCGTGCGCGAGTTGAATCCGACGCTGGAAGCGCGTTCCCGTTCCCTGACTGCGGAGGCGCGGCTGAAGACCAATGATCCGCGCCTGAAGCCCGGCATGTTCGTCCAGGTCCAACTGACTCTGGCGGACGATTCCAGCGTGGTGGTCGTGCCCCGGGAGGCGCTGTACCAGATCGCCGGGCTGACCAAAGTTTTCGTGGTGCGCGACGGGCGCGCCGTGGAGCAGAAGATCGTGCCGGGGATGGAGCTGGGCGCTTGGGTGGAAGCGCCGGCGAGCCAGATCCGGCCGGGCGACATGGTGGTCGTGAGCGGGCAGGCCTCGTTGGTCAACGGGGCGCCGGTCCGGATTCGTCCCGCTCGAGAGAGGTGAACCATGCAAAAGCTGGCCGAGATTTGCGTGCGGCGGCCCGTGTTCGCCACCATGCTGATCCTGGCGCTGGTGGTGCTGGGGCTGAACTCCTACCGCAAGTTGGGTGTGGACCTGCTGCCCAAGATCGAATTTCCTACCGTCACCATCACGACCACGCTGCGCGGCGCTTCGCCCGAGGAAGTGGAAAGCCAGGTCACGCGCCGGATCGAGGAGGCGGTCAACACCGTCAGCGGCATTGACGAATTGCGTTCGCTCTCGGCCGAGGGCGTCTCGATCGTCTACGTCACCTTTGTGTTGGAGAAGGACCCGGACGTGGCGGCGCAGGAGGTTCGCGACCGCGTCGCCAGCGTGGTCCGCCAACTGCCGCGCGACACCGATCCGCCGGTCATCGAGAAGATCGCCACCGACGCCACGCCCGTGATCTCGATCGCGGTCTCGGCGCCCCGCGAGCTGCGCGAGATCACCAAGCTGGTGGACGACCGATTGAAGAAAAACATCGAGTCGTTGCCGGGCGTGGGTCAGGTGCGCTTCGTGGGCGAGCGCCGGCGCCAGATCCAGATCTGGCTGGACGGCGAGAAGCTCTACGCCTACAACCTCAACATTGACCAGGTGCGGGCGGCCATCGCTGCGCAGAACGTGGAGATTCCGGGCGGGCGCATGGATCAGGGTCCGCGCGAGGTCTCCCTGCGCACGCTGGGTCGCATCGAGCGTCCACAGGATTTCGCGGACCTGATCATAACGGCGGCAGGGGGCGCGCCGGTGCGCGTGCGGGACATCGGGCGCGTGGAGGACGGGGTCGAGGAGCCGCGGTCGCTGGCGCGGCTGGACGGCGAACCTGCGGTCGTGCTCGAAGTGCGCAAGCAGGCGGGCACGAACACGCTGGAAGTGATCCGGACGGTCAAGGCGCGCGTGGAGGAACTCAAGCCCACGCTGCC
>JAPWUP010000099.1 GCA_028275505.1 Bryobacteraceae bacterium | reverse complement strand
ACGCGGGAAACGGCCGTCTACCGGGCCGTGGCCCGGCCATACCGGCGCATGTTGCGCTGGGTGATGACGCACCGCTGGGTCGTGGTGCTGGGGGCGGTGCTGACGGTGCTCTCGACCATCCCGTTGTTCATGGTCATCGGAAAAGACTTTATGCCGGTGGATGACCGCAGTGAGTTCGAGGTCACCGTGCGCATGCCGGTGGGATCGTCGCTCGAGGGCAGCGACCGGATGATGCGCGAACTGGAGGCGGAGCTGCGGCAACTGCCGGGCGTGACGCATCTGCTCACCCTGATTGGCGCGGATGCGCGGCGTCAGGTGGATCGGGGCTCGATCCTGGTCGAGCTGGCGCCGGTCGAGGAACGCAAGCATACGCAAAACGAGTTGATGGAGATGGCTCGCCGGCGGCTGGCGCGTTTCCGCGATCTGACCATCAGCGTGCAGTTGCCGGCATTCATCCAGGGCGCCGGATCGGCGGCCACGAAGGACCTGCTGTTTTTCATCCAGGGGCCCGATCTGGCGCGGCTGGAGCGCTACACGGAAGCCGTGAAGAAGCGCCTGGCGCGGATCCCGGGCGTCACCGACCTGGAGTCCAGCTATGAGCCGGGCAAGCCCGAGTTGCGCGTCTACATCAACCGTGAGAAGGCGGCCGACCTCCACGTGAGCGTGGCTTCGGTGGCCACCGCGTTGCGCACGCTGGTGGGAGGCGACGAACAGGTGACCACGTACCGCGAGGGCGACGATCGCTACGACGTGGCGTTGCGCGTGGACAAGGCGTTTCGCGATTCGCCCAACGCGCTTCAGCGCCTCTACGTGCCTTCGGCCACGCTGGGCAACGTCCCGCTGGCCAATGTCGTGCGCGTGGAACCGGGCGGCGGTCCGGTGCAGATTGACCGCGTGAACCGGCAGAGGCAGATCCTGATCAGCGCCAACCTGACGGGCGGCCAGGCGCTGTCCAACGTGTTGCCCGTTCTGGACGAGACGGTCCGCGAGCTGAACATGGGGCCGGAATACCGCTACGGTTTGCTCGGGCGTTCGCGCGAGTTCGGGCGGGCCTCGCTCGAGTTCGTGCTGGCTTTCGTGCTGGCCATTGTCTTCATGTACATGGTGCTGGCGGCGCAGTTCGAAAGCTTCATTGACCCGGTGACCATTCTCGTGAGCCTGCCCCTTTCGGCGCCGTTTGCGCTGCTGTCGCTGATGGTGATGGGCGAGAACTTTTCCATCGTCTACAGCTCGCTGGGCATTCTGATGTTGTTCGGGATCGTCAAGAAGAACTCGATCCTGCAAATTGACCGGATCAAGCGGCTGCGCTTCGAACACGGGATGTCGCGGCTGGATGCGATTCTGCGGGG
Source organism: Bryobacteraceae bacterium (assembly GCA_028275505.1). Classification (GTDB taxonomy): domain Bacteria; phylum Acidobacteriota; class Terriglobia; order Bryobacterales; family Bryobacteraceae; genus DTHT01. The sequence goes on along the minus strand of JAPWUP010000099.1, from coordinate 13,701 downwards.
CTGCGAGGACCGGCTGCGCCCGATTCTGATGACGACGGCGACGCTAGTGGCGGGCATGATTCCGATGGCCGTCGGCACGGGCGCCGGGGCGGCCACGCGGCGGACGGTGGCGGTGGTCGTAATCGGCGGGCAGTCGCTATGTCTGCTGCTGACGTTGCTGGTCACGCCGGTGGTGTATTCGCTGTTCGACGATCTGGCGCACTCACCGGTGTGGGGTCGGCTGGCGGCCGCACTGCGCGTCCTGAGCCTGCGGCGGGCGTGGGCCAGCATCACGAGCCTTTTCGCGCTGGGACTGCTGGTGGCGGCGCCGCTCAACGCGCAGGCGCCGGCCGCAGACCGGCCCCAGCGTGTCGGCGTGGGCATGGTGCGACGCCCGCTGAGCCTTTCCGAAGCGATCCAGACCGCGTTGCGCTCCAATCTCGAAATCGAGATCGAGCGCGTAAGCACGGCCACGGCGCAGCAGGCGGTCAAGGCGGCGCAAGGCTACCTCGATCCCGTCTTCCGGTGGACTCCCCTGCTGGAATCGCGCAACACGCCTACCAGCTCGATCCTGATGGGCGCCGGGGGCCGGCTCAGCGAGCATCTGCTGGCGCAGAATTTCTACCTGCGGCAGCGGCTGCCCTGGCAGGGCGCCTCGCTCGGACTGGATTTCGAAAACGCGCGGCAGTCCACCTCGAACCCGTTCGTCTCGCTCAACCCGTTCATCAACTCGCGGCTCGTCTTCAGTGTGAGCCTGCCGCTGCTGCGCGGTCGCACGATCGATCGCGAGCGGGGCGAGTTGCGGATCCGGCGCAGACAACTGGAGGGTTCGGAGGCGGACTTTGAGCAGCGGGTGAGCGAGGTGATTGCGCGCGTGGAGCAGGCGTACTGGGATCTGGTGGCGGCGCGCGAGGCCGTCGAGGTGTTGCGCGAGTCGGTCGAGCTGGCGCGCGAGCAACTGGCGCGCACACGGCGCATGGTGGAGAGCCAGACGCTGGCGCCGGTGGAGATCTCGGCGGCGGAAGCCGAACTGGAACGGCGCGTGGACAGCTACTACGCCGGGCTGAACATGCTGACGGAAGCCGAAAACGGATTGAAGATGCTGCTGGCGGGTGGACGCCAGGAGGCGCTGTGGAACGAGGAGATCGTTCCCACCGAAGTCAAGATGATCGAGCCGCCGGAAGCGGACGATCTGCGGAGCGCAGTCGCGACAGCGCTGGAGCGGCGACCGGAGGTGCGCGCGCTGAAGGCCCGCCAGCAGGCGGCGCGCACGCAGAGCGATCTCAGCGCCGAAATGGTCAAGCCGCAGTTGAATCTGGTGGCCAGTTATGCCAACGCGGGCCTGGCGGGCACGGTGAGCGAACGCGAGAATCCGTTCAGCGAAGCCAGCCGCGTTTCGGCGATCCGGTTGAACGAGCTTTCGGTACTGGCGGGGCTGCCACCGGTTCCCGTAGTGAGCTTCGGCGGGCTGCCGGACATCCTGGTGGGAGGCTACGGGACGGCGCTGTCCAATCTTTTCGCACGGCGCTACCAGACCTTTCAGGCAGGGCTGAGTCTGGATCTGAACTTGCGCAATCGCACTGCGGAAGCGAACCTGGCTCAGGCGCGGCTGGCCGAGCGACGGCTGGCGCTGGAGCAGACGCGGCTGGAGCAACTCATTGAGATGCAGGTGCGCAACGCCTTGCAGGCTTTGGAGACGGCGCGGCAGAGGATCCGGGCGGCCGAAGCGAGCGCGCGTGCGGCCAAGGACAAGCTCGACAGCGAGGTCAGGCTGTTCCAGGCGGGCGAGTCCACCAACTTCATGGTGTTGACGCGGCAGAACGAGTATTCGGATTCGCGGCGTCGCGAAGTGGTGGCGCGGCTGGAGGCCAACAAGGCGGTCTCTCGGCTGCGACTGGCCATGGGCCTGACGCTCGAGAGCTACGGAATCAAGCTGAACTGAGCGTTTGTCCGCGCGCCGTCGGATATAATCGCGGGAGTGAGCGAAATCCGACGCTCGGTCTGCCCGCTGGACTGTCCAGATACGTGCGCGTTGCTCGTCACGCTGGAAAATGGCCGGGTGACGCGGCTGCGCGGCGATCCCGAACATCCGGTGACGCGCGGCTTTCTCTGCGAGAAGGTCACGCGTTATCTCGATCGCCAGTATTCGCCCCAGCGTTTGCTCTATCCCCAGCGGCGCGTGGGGCACAAGGGCGAAGGGCGCTTCGAGCGCATTTCGTGGGACGAAGCGCTGGATGAGATCGCGCAACGGCTCCAACGCATCGTGCGCGAATACGGGTCAGAGGCCGTCCTGCCCTACAGCTATGCGGGCACGATGGGGCTGGTGCAGGGCGCTTCGATGGACCGGCGCTTTTTCCACCGGCTCGGCGCGTCACGGCTGGAACGAACGATCTGCTCGGCGGCCGGCACGGCGGCGCTCGCGGCCACGCTGGGGCATCGCTACGGGACCGAGCCGGAGCAGTTCCGTCACGCCAGGCTGATCCTGCTGTGGGGCGCCAACGTGCTGGGCGCCAACATTCACTTGTGGCCGTTCTTGGTGGAAGCGGTGCGCAGCGGGGCAAGGATCTACACGATTGATCCGGTGCGGAATCGCACGGGGCAGCTCGCGCACCGGCACTATTTCATAAATCCGGGAAGCGACGCGGCGCTGGCGCTCGGCCTGATGCACGTGATCCTTGCCGAGGGCCTCTATGACGCGGATTACGTAGCGCGTTACACCGAAGGCTTCGACGCGCTGGCGGAGCGGGTGCGGCGTTATCCCCCTGAGCGCGTGGCGGAACTGACGGGCCTGGCGGCCGAAGATATCGTCGGGTTGGCGCGCGAGTACGCCACCACGCGACCCGCGGCGATTCGAGTCAACTACGGCGTGCAGCGCAGCGAGCGGGGCGGGCTGGCGGTACGCGCCATTTCGTTGCTGCCCGTGCTGACGGGCGCCTGGCGCGACGTGGGCGGCGGTTTGCTGCTTTCCACTTCCGGCGCTTTCCCCCTGAATCGCGGGGCCGCGGAGCGGCCGGATCTGGAGGCGCTGTCGGGCCTGGGGAGGCCGGCGCGCAAGGTGAACATGGTGCAACTGGGTCGTGCGCTGACCGAGCTGGATGATCCGCCCGTCATGGCGCTCATCGTTTACAACTCGAACCCCGCCGCAGTGGCGCCGAACCAGAATCTGGTGCTTCGCGGGCTGGCGCGCGAGGATCTGTTCACGGTAGTGATCGAGCAGTTGCCTACGGATACGGCGGACTGGGCTGACATCGTGCTCCCCGCCACCACCTTCCTCGAGCACACGGATTTGTACATCTCCTACGGGCATTACTACCTGCAACTGGCGCGGCCCGTGGCGACGCCGCCGGGAGAGGCCAAACCGAACGCAGAGATTTTCCGGTTGCTGGCGGAGCGCATGGGTTTCCGCGAGCCGTGTTTTCGCGAGAGCGACGACGACATCATCCGTGCCGCTCTGGCGAGCGGCCATCCGTTCCTCGAGGGGATCACGCTGGAAGCGCTGGAAGAACGCGGGTGGATGCGTCTGCGGGTGGCCCCTGACGGTGAGCCGTTCCTGCCCTTCGCCTGCGGCGGTTTCGGCACGCCTTCCGGGCGTCTCAATTTCGCCGCTGCGAGGCTGGATTACGAGCCGCCCGTCGAATCCCGTCTGGGTGACGCCGGGCTGAGATCGCGCTACCCGCTGGAATTGGTGTCTTTGAAAAGCGACAGCGGGCTGAATTCGACCTTCGGCTACCGCGATGCGGTGGATCGCGAAACGTCGCTGGTCTGGATCCACGAAGCGGACGCGGCAGCGCGCGGCATTCGCGACGGCGACCGGGTGCGCATCTTCAACGACCGGGGTTCGATCCGGCTGATAGCGCGCGTGGGTCGCGACGTGGCGCGCGGGGTGGTGGCTGCGCGCTCGATCCGCTGGCCGAAACGGGCGCCGGACGGGCGCAATGTGAACGCGCTGACTTCGGACCGGCTGGCGGACATGGGCGGCGGAGCCACGTTTTATAGTTGTCTGGTGGAAGTGGAAAAATGCGCCGATTGATTCCTCGCAGGCTGGTGGTGGTCGCGCTTCTGCTGGCTGCTGCGACCGGTTGCAAGCGCGAACAGCGGGCGATCGAGAAGGCGACGGTCGAGCAACAGCCGGAGCTGGCCACCTTCGTGCACGTGGCCGATCCCAAGACCTCGTTCCAGTTGCTGGAAGGATTCTACGCGCTGGAGGGAAACACGTGGCGGTGGACGGCGAAGAAATTCTCCGTCGTGCTCCGCGCGCCCGCGGGAGCGCAGGAGAAAGGGGCGACGCTGCGTCTGAAGCTGAACATACCCGAGGCGGTGTTTTCCCGGATCGGCGCGCAGACCCTGACGGCAGAGGCCGGCGGCGTGACCCTTCCGCCCCAGCGGTTTGACAAGCCGGGCGATTACGAATACGTGCGCGATGTGCCCGCGCATGCCTTCCGTCGGGATAGCCTGATCGTCAGCTTCGCTCTGGACAAAGCGCTGCCGCCGGGCGACGTGGACCAGCGCGAGCTGGGCATTATCGTGACCGCGATCGGTCTGGATCCCAAGTAGGGCGGAACCGGTAGATCTCGAAGACGATGCGGCCGTGGCGGTCGCGGATCTCGGCGAGGGATTCTCTCGCGTATCCGAGTTTCAGCGCGTGGGCGGCCAGACGGCCTCCCTGTGGGGCAACGTCCTGCTCGCGCGCAGCGTAACCGACCAAGACGGGATTCGGCAATTCCAGCAGCCATCGCAGCGTGCGCACGCCCTGCTCATCCAGGCTTTCGCGCGAGGCAAGATCTATGGCCTGATAGAGCGGCAGGCGGCCACGGCTCAACAGTCGGGCGCTGTCCAGGATTCCCCAGTCCACGATGACGATGGCGCCGGCCCGCGCGGTCTGGAGGCGCTCGACCAGCGGTCCCATGGCGTCCGTCCAGTAGGGGCCCGGCCCGTGCCGGATGAACTGCGCAAGGTATTCGTTGGTGACGAGAAGGCCGGAGACTGCGAGAACCGAGACCAGCGCTGTTACGGCTGCGCGTGCGCCACGGAGCGGTCGGTTCGAGATCTCAGCCAGCGTGGCGGCGACGATCAGGTGGGGCAGAGGCCACAGGAGCACGCTGTGGTGAGCCGAGCCGCCCGTGCCTTCGTTGAGCGCCATCTGAAGCCACGCCACGCTCATGGCAATGAGCGCGAACAATACGGCGCGGCGGGCGGGGGACCGCCAGATGACGGGAAGCAGCGCGAGGCAGCCAGTGAGCGCGTAGAACAGCAGGTTGCGGCGGGGGCGCCCGGCCAGCTCGCTCAGTGCAAGGGAGGCGCGTTCGAGGCGGGTCGGCGGATCGAGGCGCCGGGCGCCGTCGTCTTCGCGCGTCAGGTAGCCGAACAGCGCCGATCCTTCCAGCGTCGAACGAACCATGCGCAGCTTGCCCGCCAGATCGTACGTGCTGTAGCGGGCGTTGCGAAGGGTGGGTCCGTGGTGGCGGCAGTTGTAAACGATCAGCGGAGCGGCGCCGGCGGCGAGCGCGAGCAGCGCGACGGCGACATTCCTGCGGTCGGCCACGCGGGCCAGCTCGCGTCGGAGGACGATGAGCGAAGCGACCGCGATGCCCGTGAACATCCACACGAAGATGGCCTTGTCCCAGAAAGCGAGGCCGAACAGGAAGAAGGCCGCGGCGAGTTGCCGCCGGCTGCCGGTGCGATAAAACCGCAGGAGCAACGTGAGGCCCGCAAGCAAGAGCAGGTGTTGGAGCGCCACTGGTCCCCAATCGAAGGTGGTCAGCAGCAGGAAGCTGGTGTCGGTTGCGAGCAGCAGTCCACCGATCCAGGCGGCGCGTCGTCCCAGCGTCTCACGCAGCAGAGTTACGAAGAGGCCGACGCTGGTTGCGCCGGCGAGCACCACGGGCAGCCGCAGCGAGACGGGTGAGGGCGGCCAGATGGAGAACCAGGCGGCGTAGAGCAGGGCCTTGAGGGCGCCCAGGTAGCTCATCACCATGAGCGGGATGCGGTGCTTGAAAATCTGAACGAAGTTTTCCAGATTGCGTGGCTCGTAGATCAGGGAGGCGAAGAGGGCCTCGTCAGTTTGAGGACCGGGGTAGGGCAACAGGACGAGGGCTTGGAGAGCGAAGAGTAACGCGCAGAGGGATGCGATGAGGACGCTGCCGCCGCTTGGCTGTAATCGGTTGACCAGTCTGGAGATAGCCGTTGCTCCGAACTTCGTATTATGGCGCAGGCCCGCCGCCGCTCGCTGGGGTCGTCCGGACGGGCGATGCTATAGTTGACTGTTGATTCAAGTGGGTACGCAACGGCTCTGGCGCATCGCCTGGTGGATCACTCCGCTCCTGTTTTGCCTTGCGGTTTACTGGCTCGGATTGAAGTGCTGGTTCTGGCAGGACGATTTTGCGTGGCTGCACCTCAAGCACGAAATCCATGACTGGCGCGACTTCGTGCGGCTGCTGTTCGAGCCCCGGGCGCAAGGGACGATCCGGCCCCTGAGCGAGCGGCTGTTCTTCATCGTGTTTTACGCGATCTTTGGCCTGGACGCGCTGCCCTTTCGAATCTGGGTTTTCCTGACCCAGTTCGCGAATCTGGCGCTGTTGATGGCGCTGACGTGGCGTTTGACGGGGTCGCGACTTGCGGGCTGGCTGGCCGCCATCCTGTGGGTCTCGGGCAGCGGCCTGGCGCGCGTCATGACGTGGACTTCGGCCTACAACCAGGCTTTGTGTACCCTGTGCCTGCTCGGGGCGTTTTACCTGCTGGTCCGGTACGCGCAGACGGGCGAGCAGCGCTTCTGGAGATGGCAGTGGGGGCCGTATCTGGCCGGATTCGGAGCGCTGGAGTGGATGGTGGTGTACCCGGCCCTGGCCACGGCTTACGCGATCCTCTGCGCCCGCGGATTCTGGCGGCGAACGCTCTGGCTGTGGCCGCCGGCGATTCTGTACGCCGTCGTGCACCATTGGGTGACACCCGCTCCCGGTGGGGGGACTTATGGACTGTACTTCGATGAGAAGCTTCCAGGCGTCCTCTGGACCTACTGGCAGTGGGCGCTGAGCGCGGCGTACGCCTCGGCCCCCGCGCCGCGAGCGGTGGCGTGGCTAATCACGCTGGCGCTGGTTGGCTTCGCGTGGATGCGGTGGCGGCAGGGCGATCGTTTGCCGGCGTTTCTGATCTTGTGGTTCCTGATCATGATCGCGCCGGTGTTGCCGCTCCAGAGGCACATGATGGACTACTACCTCACGATGCCGACCTTGGGGACCGCCATGCTGGGCGGCTATGCGGCAGCCAGGGGCCTGCAAGGCCGGGCGGTGGGCAAAGCGGTCGCGGTGGGCTTGGTTGTTGCTTATCTCGCCGTGGCCCTGCCTGCAACTCGGGAAGCGACACGCTGGAACTACGAGCGCAGTCGGCTGGTGCGAGGCATGGTCCGCGGCGTGGCACGCGCCAATCAGTTGCATCCCGGCAAGATCATCCTGCTGGTGGGGGTGGACAACGGCCTGTTCTGGACCGGCGTGTTTGATCAGCCGTTCCGGCTCGTGGGGAAGAATTCCGTGTTTTTGGCTCCCGGTACGGAGGAGGAGATCGAGCGGCATCCTGAGTACGGGGATGTGGAGCGGTTCGTATTGCCGCCGGGGGCGGCGCTCAGGGCGTTGGACGAGGGTCGGTTGGTCGTTTACGCGGTGGAACAGGACCGGCTGCGGAACATCACGCGAGTGTACGCGCCCGTGGCCCGCTTGCGCTGGCGGGAGGAGGAGCCGCGTCAAGTTGATGTCGCGGAGCCAATTTTTGCGCGCCAGCTCGGCCCGGGATGGTACGAGATTCAGGGATCCCACCGCTGGATGGGGCGGCGTGCGACCGTCTGGCTCGGCGGACCCCGGAGCGCCGGCGAACGCCTTTATATTCAAGGGTTCTGCCCGGCGGTTCGGGTCAAGGCGGGGCCGGCGGAGCTGCGGCTCAGCGTGGATGGCCGTCCCGTGGGCAGGTTGCGGCTCGAGAAGCCTAACCATTTGTTTTCTGCGGACTTCCCGCTTCCCGCGGAACTGGTTGGCCGTCCCAGAATCGAACTGGCGATCGAGGTGGAACCTCCGCTGCGGGTTCCTGGCGACCAGCGGGAGCTGGGGCTGGCTTTCGGGCGCTTCGCCATCCGATAGGGGGATTCAATTTTGCCGCCTCGGGTGAAACCCGGATCTGCGGCTTGCATCTAAAGGAAAGCGGGCACCCACCGATAAGTGGGTGGGTCCGGCTCCCGTACGGGGCCGATGGCAAGTGGCCCAAAAAACGGGAACTTTCCCGCGTGCGGGACGTCTAAACCGAAGTTGCGCCCTTTGGGCGCGTTTGGGTCTTGACAAGGACCGAATTTGGAGAGAAAATTGCCCGATCATGGCTGGATGGCTCGGCATGGCAGCGAACGTCACGCGCGGGGAGGCTTGGGGCGCCGACCTGCTGCGGTTCGCCAGGTACGCCGGCCATGCCAGGAGCGGGATTCGGCAACGCAACATGAAGGAAAAGAAAGCAATGCACGGCGTTCACTCGGGGAGTGAAGGAGGGGAAGCAAGATGACTAACGGCGAACTGAAGAAGTACCGCGAAATGCTGGAAAAGAAGCGGGCCGAGCTGGCCGAGACGGTCCGCCGGCGCGATGAGATTGCCATCGAAAAATCGGCAGATGCCATTGACGAGGTGCAGCGCGCTGCTGAGCGCGAACTTGCCATCCGCAATCTCGACCGCGAGAGCCAACTTCTGCGCAACATCCGGGCTGCGCTGGCCAGGATGGACGAAGGAACTTACGGGATCTGCGTGCGCTGTGAGAAGCCGATCAGTCCGAAACGGCTGGCTGCTGTTCCGTGGACTCCGTTCTGCATCGAGTGCCAGGAAGCTGCGGACCGCAACGAGCAGGAAACGCTGGATATCCTGAACGAGATCCTGATGAACGCGGCCTGAGTCACTGGGCAGCGAGTTTCGGGGGCGCGAGCCGTTTGGTCTCGCGCCCTTCGTGTTTTCAGGCGCGTCGTGCGATCGCTGAGAGCATCCTGCCGCCCCGGTCGCCTCGCCGGTATGAGAAGAACTCATCCGGCATGCACTTGGTGCACAGGCCGCTCACCGCAATTCGCTCCGGGCGAACCCCGGCCGCGCAAAGCTGCCGGCGGCAGATGGCGCTCAAATCCAGCCGGACGCTCATGCCTGCCTGGCTGATGCCCGGCGCCCAAGGCTCAAACAGCCTGGCGACCTCGGGTCCCACCTCGTAACACTGCCCGCAGATCGCTGGTCCCAGGGCCACCAGCAAGTCTTCCGGACGCGACTGAAACCGCTCCTGCATGGCCTGGACGACTTTCGCGACGATGGCGCGGGCCGCCCCGCGCCAGCCCGCGTGGACCGCGGCGACCGCCTTTCGCACCGGATCGGCGATCAGGATGGGCACGCAATCCGCAGTGCGGATTCCCAGAAAGAGGCCTGGGTGGTCCGAGATGAGTGCGTCGCCCTGCCCGAGGCAGCCGGGACGTCCGTCGGCCACGACCCAGTGATCGGAGTGGATCTGCCGCAGGGTGGCCAGCGGCTCGGGTCGCCAGTGGGCGGCGTGACGGGCGCCGAAGCCGTGCTCGAAGCAGCCCGGTTCATCGAGCAGGGAGCACCGGTAGATCCCTTCGGCGGTTCGATAAAACATCCGGGGCGCGGAACGTTTCAAACAGGCTGGCCGATTTGCGCGATGCGAATGTTGCGCTTGAAGTTCTCCAGCATGGACTCGTCCAGGCGGACCTCGGTGGGACGGCGGGCCAGCGTGGTCATCCGGTCAATCTTTTCCTGGAGCTTGAGCAAGCCGTAGAACAGGTTTTCCGGACGCGGCGGGCAGCCGCCCACGTAAACGTCCACGGGCACGATCTTGTCCACGCCTTGCAACACGGCGTAGGTGTTGAAGGGGCCGCCGACGCTGGCGCAGGATCCCATGGCGATGACCCATTTCGGTTCCGGCATCTGATCGTAGAGCCGTTTGAGGACGGGCGCCATTTTCAGGGTCACGGTGCCGGCGACAATCATCAGGTCGGATTGTCGGGGACTGGGCCGGAAGACCTCGGCGCCGAAGCGCGCGATGTCGAACCGCGAGGCGCTGGCGGCGATCATTTCAATGGCGCAGCAGGCCAGACCGAAGGTCAGGGGCCACAGCGAGGACTCCCGCGCCCAGTTGAACACGTAGTCCACCGTGGTCACCAGGACGTTGCGTTCGAACCGGTTTTCCAGGAATGGCATGGCGCTTTACCTGCGATTCTAGCACCCGGCTTGGGCCGCGGGCTTGTCCCGCCCGTTTCACTACAATGGTCCGGGAGGTGGACGATGACGCGCGCAACCATCCTGCGCGAGAAGCTCCAGCGCCGGCAGGCCCTCGTGGTCCCGGGCTGCCACGACGCACTGAGCGCCCGGCTCATCGAAGACGCGGGCTTCGAAGCGGTGCAGATCAGCGGCTTCGGGCTGGCGGGCAGCCTGCTGGCCAAGCCGGACGTCGGTCTGGTGGAGATGAAGGATATCCTCGACCACACCTGGAACATCGTGCGCGCCGTCAACATTCCGGTAATGGCCGACATTGATACCGGCGGCGGCAACGCGATCAACGCGGCGGACATCACCGAGCGGCTGATCGCCATGGGTGTGGCCGGCGTGAACATCGAGGATCAAGTCTTCCCCAAGCGCTGCGGGCACATGGAGGGCAAGCAGGTGATCAGCGCCGAGGAGATGGCGGGCAAGGTGCGAGCCATGGCCGACGTGCGGCGCCGCCTGGGGTCGGATCTGGTCATCAACGCCCGCACGGACGCTTTCGCCGTCTACGGTCTGGACGAGGCGATCCGGCGGTGCAATCTCTATCTGGAGGCGGGCGCGGACATGGTTTTTATTGACGGCATTGCGCGGCGCAGCGACATCGAGCGCGCGGTGCGCGAAGTCCACGGCCTGCTCTCGGTGAACCTGATGGACGCGGTAACAGGGGTCAAGACGGAGTTGATTCCGATTCCCGAGCTGGCGCGGATGGGCGTGGCGCGCGTCAGCATCCCGGTGGCCTCGATCCTGGTGATGCACCGGGCGCTCAAGGAGTTCTTCCACGCCTTGCGCAACTCGCCTACCGGTTTGCTGGAAGGGCAGACGCACTGGCTGACCAGTTTCCGCGAGTACACCGAGTTCGTGGGCCTGAAGCGGTACCGCGAGATGGAGAACGAGTATTTGCCGCGCGCCGTCATCGAGCAGAAGTACGGCGCCGCGTGAGAAAGGGGGCAGGGCCATGGGGATGACGCTGGCTGAGAAGATTCTGGCGAGGGCATCCGGGCGCGAAACGGTGCGTCCGGACGAGATCGTGGTGGCGGCGGTGGATCTGGCGATGTCCCACGAGAACGCCGACCTGGTGCGGAAGAGCTTTCTGGAGATCGGCGCGCCGCGGGTGTGGGATCCGGAACGCATCGTGATCATTCTGGATCACCGGGTGCCGGCGGAGTCCGAGCGGACGGCGGCCACGCACAAGGCGATCCGCGAGTTCGTGCAGGCGCAGGGGATCCGGCACTTCTACGACGTAGGCCGCGGCGGCATCTGCCATCAGGTGCTGGCCGAAAACGGGCACGTGCTCCCGGGCATGGTCGTGGTGGGGACGGACTCGCATACCACCACGCACGGCGCTCTGGGAGCTTTCGCGACCGGGATCGGGGCGACCGAGATGGCGGGCGTGTGGACCGAGGGCCGGCTCTGGTTCAAGGTTCCTTCGACGCTTCGGATTCTGGTGCGGGGCGAATTCGCGCCCTGGGTTTGCGCCAAGGATCTTATTCTGCACATCATCGGGCGGCTGGGCGCCGACGGCGCCGACTACCGCGCGGTGGAATTCGACGGGCCGACGATCCGGGCCATGACGGTGGCTTCGCGCATGGTTCTGGCCAACCTTTCCATGGAAATGGGCGCCAAGGTGGCGTTCACGCCGGTGGACGAAACGCTGCTGGAGTATCTGGAGAGCCGCACGGGAAGAACAATTCCAGACAGTCCTGATTTTTCTCCTGACCCCGATGCGCGCTACGAAAAGGTTCTCGAGATTGACGTCGCGCGGGACGTTCCCGAGCCCCAGGTGGCCTGCCCGCACTCGGTAGACAACGTTCGCCCGCTTTCTGAGGTGCGCGGCACGCCCGTTCACCAGGCGGTGGTGGGCAGTTGCACGAACGGGCGGCTGGAAGACCTGGCCGCGGCGGCGGAAGTCGTGCGCGGCCAGCGCGTACACCCGCGGACGCGCCTGCTGGTGATCCCGGCTTCCCAGCGCATCCTGCTGGAGGCGATCCGGTTGGGCTACATCCAGACGCTGATCGAGGCGGGCGCCATGATCAATCCGCCGGGCTGCGGCCCCTGTGTGGGCGTGCATCAAGGGATTCTAGCGGCGGGCGAGACTTGCATTTCGAGCACCAACCGCAACTTCGTGGGACGGATGGGGAGCAAGGACTCCTTTGTCTATCTGGCGTCGCCTGCCGTGGTGGCTGCTTCGGCGATTGCGGGCGAGATCGCCCATCCCGAAGACGTGTTGGGAGAGGAGGTCGCATGACGGGTGAGTTCAAGTTGCGCGGGCGGGTGGCCGCCAGGCTGGGTGACAACATTGACACGGATGTGATTTACCCGGGCCGCTTCCTGAACATCACGGACCGGGAGAAGACGGCTGAGCACCTGTTCGAGCTGGCTTATCCCGAGATCCGCAGCCGCATCCGTCCCGGGGATTTCCTGGTGGCGGGCAAGAACTTCGGTTGCGGCTCCAGTCGGGAACAGGCGACGGCGGCCATCAAGTACGCGGGAGTGGGTGCCGTCATCGCGGCGAGCTTTGCCCGGATTTTCTTCCGCAACTCGATCAACCTGGGCTTGCCGGCCGTGGTCTCACCGGAGGCGGCGGCCGCGCTCCAGGAAGGCGACGAGGTGGAGGTGGACCTGACCGGCGGCGTGATCACGCGCCTGGCCACGGGCGAAAAGTTCACTGCCGCGCCGCTGGACCCGCGCGCGGCCGAGCTGCTGGCGGCCGGCGGTCTGGTCCCGTTCCTGAAGCGCAAATACGGCGGCTGAAGGGGGCAGCGATGAAAAACTATCGGATTGCATGGCTCCCTGGCGACGGCATCGGCCCCGAGGTTTGCGAAGCGGCGCGGATGGTCCTGGACGCCGTCGGGTTTTCCGCAGAGTATCTGCCGGGCGATATCGGCTGGGAGTTCTGGCGCAAGGAAGGCGACGCCTTGCCGGCGCGCACCATCGAGCTGCTGCGTTCGACGGACTGCGCGTTTTTCGGGGCCATCACCTCCAAGCCGGCCCGCGAGGCGGAGCGCGAGCTGGCCCCCGAGCTTCAGGGCAAGGGGCTGACCTACCGCAGCCCGATCGTGCGCATGCGGCAGTTGCTCGACCTGTACATTTGCCTGCGTCCCGCCAAGGCTTTCCCCGGCAACCCGCTCAACTACCGCGAGGGCATTGACCTGGTGGTGTTCCGGGAGAATACGGAAGGCATGTACATCGGGGTCGAGTACACAAAACCGCCGGAATGTTTTTATCAGGATCCGGGCTTTGCCCGCATCCCGCGGGAGGCCGCGATCTCGATCCGCAGCATTACGGGGGAGGCTTCGCGACGGATCGTCGAGGCCGCATTCCAGTACGCGCGCAAGTATGGGCGCCGCAAGGTGACGGCAGTGCACAAGGCCAACGTCCTGCGGGCCACCTGCGGACTTTTCCTGGAGACAGCCCGGCAGGTGGCGGCGCGCTACCCGGATGTTGC
>JAPWUP010000145.1 GCA_028275505.1 Bryobacteraceae bacterium | reverse complement strand
CCGCCGGCAGAGTGTATGTTCTGACCAGCCGCGCGTAGCGGCTTCGGTTGGGCCCGATGCGATCGTGAGCCAGGTTCGGAAGATAGACCTGCTCCAGTCCACCGGGTTTCCCGAACAGCGAGCTGGCCAGGCCTACCCATGCGTAAACGGGCGCCGTCACCTCGATCTCGATCACCAGCGTGCGCAGGCCGCCCCGGGGCTTCGGCATCGCTTGTAGTTGTTGCCACTGGCTGCGCAAATCTCGCGGGCCTTCAGCCTTGGCAAGCAAGTCCTCGAAGACCCTCTTCTTCATCCACCAAACTTTGGTGAACACGTCCCATATCGGGGCTTCTTGGAAATCAAGGCGCACGAGCCTCGTGCCAGGCAGCAATAATTCCTTCTTCGGCTCGCCGATGAAGCTGAGGCTGACATCGTACGATCCGAGGCGGCGCGAGATCGCATGCCGCACGTCCCGAAAGCTGTACTCTTCATTGAGGTGCATCCCCGGCTCCTCTGAGAACGTTCTCCCCGACTGGATAACCCAAACCCTCCAGCGATGTCAATCTATTTCTGAGGTCCGCCCCCCAAGGGAGGGGGCCCGCGAATGCGTCCCCACGCTCCGCGCGCAACCGACCCGGCTCACGCTGCGGCGTCACGGCCGACGCGCAAATCCTGCCTCCACCACGATCACGCCCAGCTCGCGATGGTCGCCGGGTACGCGAAAGGTCCGGTCCACTTCGATCACGAGCGTGGCGGTGGGGCCCGACGGGAGCACGGGCTGCGAGGCGATCGTGTGCAAGCCGGGACCGAACAATGCTTGATCGAGAACGGTCACGCCGTCCAGCTCCAGCCTGACTCGTCTCGCCGGGGCATTTTCGGGGAGAAACAGTTTCACCTCGAGGGGCGCAGCGGCTGGCGGCGACTTCAGCACAATCGCGCCGCGACGTGCCATCCAGCGGAACCTGCCTTCCTCCAGTTCGTAAATGCCGCTGACGATCTGGCGCTCGGCCTCAGGAGAGTTCATCGGAACCGATTCCAGTTGCGGCGCGCGTTCCACGATCAGGTCAGCGCGAACCACATCCAGCGGCTCGCTGCACAAGTCGAAGGGGCGGAGTCCGAATGAGGCGGACGACCAAGCCGAACGGGCGCCCAACCCGATCATGCGCAGCGGCAGGGTCGGGCGGATTTCGCGCTCGAGCAGCGGCACAGGCGCTCCGCCCCCCGTCGTGAACGGAACCGGGTAAGCCAGGCGGCTAGTAACCACGATTTCGCCCGGCTGCACCGCCTGCCCGCGCACGAGCGGCAGACCGCCTTCCGATTCCAGGTAAAATCGTAAACCCCACTCGCCGTTGATCCACACGCGCCGCGTGCTTGCCTCGGGCGCCAGGGCCCGCGCGAACTGGCGGTAGCCGTCCCAGTGCTGGTAGTTGACGCCTGCCAGCGCGAGGCCCAATGCGAGCTGACACGCCAGAGCCGCCCGGGTCCACCACGCGTGGAAGCGAATCCGCCGCGCTGCCAGCAGCGTGACCGGCGCCGCCATGGGTAGCAGGTAACGCGCCGATCCGGCAAAGAAGAGCACGAGCGACGCGGCAAAGAACGCCAGCGCCCATGCAGCCAGAAACAGCTCGTCCGCCGAATTGCGGCGAATCACGACACTGGCCAGGTGAACCAGAACCAGCACGCCCACGCCGAAGGAGAACCAGAACAAAGGGTGCGCATCCACCAGGGCAGCGAGAGCCGCCGCCGTGCCGGCCAGGATCCATCCGGCGCGACCCGTGCGAAAAGCCGCGATCGCCAGGCCGGGGAACACCAGCCACCCGAGATGAGCCGTCAGCGCTGCCGCGTTGGCTAGCTTCCGTTCCAGGGCTTGCAGGCCGTAGGTCTGGAAAAATCCCGCAAGGATGGCCAGCGGGACCTTTCCGGTCGTCCAGCGCTCAAACAGTTGCCAGGCGGCGATCACAGCGACAGGAACACCGGCGGCGACCCAGCCCGATTTCCACCGCCGCGCGCGCGGGAACAGGTAAAGGCCCAGGATCGGAGCCAACAGGATGGCCTGATAGCCCGTGAGTGCAGCCAGCGCCATCGCCACCGCCGCGCCAGCGAGCCATCGCGACGAGCCGGCGTCCACGGCGCGAACGAATAGCGCGGTCGCCGCAAGCCAGAAAGCCATCAGCGGCACGTCGGCTTCGAGCGAGTTGCCGTTGACCACGAACGCAGGCGCCGCCAGCGTTAGCAGCGCGCCCAAAAGAGGCCGCTCGCAGAAACGACGCGCCAGCGCCCACGCGGAGACTCCCGTGATTAACGAGAAAACCACGTACGCGGCGTGGTAGGGAACCTCGTAGACATCCCCGAGCAGGGCGAGCAACAGGCCCAGAAACCACGCGTTGAACGGCGGGTGCGGATGGCCTTGCATTTCCACCAGCTGGCCCAGGAACACGTAACGGGCATGCGTGGGATGCAGCGGGTCAATCTGTGCATGCTCGGCGCCAGCCAGATAGTAAACGTCGTCGCCCTGAATCGCCTGATCGAGGAAAGGCGCGCGCAGGAGGAGGATCAGGACGAGCAGAAAGAGCAGGCCGCGCGACACTACCTTTCCGGTCGCCAGCGCAGGATCGGCTTGCGCGCCGCCGTGACTTCATCCACCCGGCTGGTGCGAGTCGTGTGAGGCGCGGTCCGCACCAGCTCGGGGTTCTCCTCGGCTTCGCGGGCAATTGCGATCATGGCTTCGATGAACAGATCCAGCTCGCGAAGGCTCTCGCTTTCGGTGGGCTCGATCATCAACGCTCCCGGCACGATCAGCGGGAAGGCCACGGTGTAGGGGTGGAAGCCGTAGTCAATCAGGCGTTTGGCGATGTCCATGGTACGAACGCCGTGCCGGGCCTGCCGCCGGTCGCTGAAAACGCACTCGTGCATGGAAGGCTCTTTGTGGGGCAGGTCGTAGTATGGCTCGAGCTTTTTGCGTACGTAGTTGGAATTGAGCACGGCGTCCACGGTGGCGGCGCGCAGTCCCTCCGGCCCGCACGCCATGATGTAGGCCAAGGCGCGCACCAGCACGCCGAAGTTCCCGTAAAAAGCGCGCACGCGGCCAATGGACTGCGGACGGTCGTAGTCCCAGCGCCACTGGCCGTTGACCTGCTTCAAACGCGGCTTGGGCAGGAACGGCTCCAGTTCCTTTTTCACCGCCACCGGCCCGCTCCCCGGCCCGCCACCTCCGTGCGGCGTCGAGAACGTCTTGTGCAGGTTCAGGTGCAGAACGTCTACGCCGGCATCGCCCGGGCGTGTGATCCCCACCAGCGCGTTCATGTTCGCGCCGTCCATGTAAAGCAGCGCGCCCTTGGAGTGGAGAATTTCGGCGATGCGCGCGATGTTGACCTCGAAGACGCCGAGCGTGTTCGGATTCGTGATCATCAGCGCGGCCACGTCTTCGGTGACCAGCGACGGGAACGCTTCGATGTCAATCATTCCCCGCTCGTTGGAGCGGATGTTTTCGACCTCATAGCCCGCGATCGCTGCCGTGGCCGGGTTGGTGCCGTGCGCCGAATCGGGGATCAGGATCTTCCGGCGCGGGTTGCCGCGGCTGGCGAGCAGCGCGCGGATGAGCAGGATGCCGCTGAGTTCGCCGTGCGCGCCCGCCGCGGGTTGCAGCGAGACCGCGTCCATCCCCGTGATTTCGGCCAGCGCCCGCTCCAGCCGCGCCATGATCTCCAGGCACCCTTGCACCGTCTCTTCCGGCTGGTAGGGATGCGCCCACAGAAGCCCTTCCACGCTCGCCGCGGCTTCATTGGCCCGCGGGTTGTACTTCATGGTGCAGGAACCCAGCGGGTACATGCCCAGATCAATCGCGTAGTTCCAGGTGGAAAGGCGCGTGAAATGCCGGACCACCTCGACTTCGCTCAACTCGGGGAAGCCCTCGATTTCGCGGCGAACGTTGGCAGCTCCCAGGACCTCGGCAGCGTCCACCGCGGGCACGTCCAGGGGCGGTAACTGGCATCCGCGCTTGCCCGGCGCGCTGATTTCGAACACCAAGGGTTCGTCCTGCACGATGTGGCTGCGCGCCTTGCCCGTCACGCTGCACCTCCTGGCTGGAAAACTTCCGCCACCCGGTCCATGTCTTCCCGTCGGATCATCTCGGTGACGCAGAGCAGCATGCAGTCGCTCAACTCCGGGTAGAAACGGCCGAGAGGCAGACCGCCAATGATGTTGCGCCCGGCCAGTGCGCGGTTGATCGCCTCCGGCGGTTGTGCCTCGCAACGCACCACGAACTCGTTGAAGAACGGACCGCGGAAACGAAGCGGCAGCCGGGCCGCCAGATAATGCGCCTTGGCCAGATTCTGTTCCGCCAGCTCGCGCAGGCCTTGCTTGCCGTAGGCGGTCATGAAGATGGTCGCCATCAGCGCCACCAGCGCCTGGTTCGTGCAGATGTTCGAGGTGGCTTTTTCGCGCCGGATGTGTTGCTCGCGCGTAGCCAGCGTCAGGCAAAAGGCGCGATTGCCGCGTGTGTCCGTGGTCTGGCCAACCAGCCTGCCGGGCAACTGGCGGACGAATTTCTCACGCGTCGCGATGACGCCGGCGTACGGGCCTCCATAGCTGGGCGGCAGTGCAAAAGATTGCAGTTCGCCGGCCACGATGTCGGCCTGCTCGCACGGGGCCAGCAGCCCGAGGGAAACGGCCTCGGAGAATGCGTGAATCAGCAGCGCGCCCGCCGCATGGGCCGCCTCGGCCAGCTCCCCCAGCGGCTCCACCACGCCGAAGAAATTCGGGGACTGGATGATCAGCGCAGCCGTGTTGTCATCCAGCAAAGAGGCCGCCGCCCGCACGTTCACTGCGCCGCTTTCCGGATCGTAGGGCGCTTCGCGGATGCGAATCGCCTGGTTGTGTGCGTACGTGCGCAGCACCTCGCGGTATTCCGGGTGCACGGAGGCAGCGACCACCACGTGCTCGCGCCCGGTGATCCTGCGGGCCATCAGCGCCGCCTCGGCCATCGCCGTGGAGCCGTCGTACATGGACGCGTTGGCCACGTCCATGCCGGTCAACTGGCAAATCATCGTCTGGAACTCGAAGATGGCGGTGAGCAGCCCCTGCGAGATCTCTGCCTGGTACGGGGTATAGGCGGTCAGAAACTCGCCGCGGGAAGCCAGCGTTTCCACAACCACCGGCCGGTAGTGATAGTAAGCGCCCGCCCCGAGAAAACAAGGTAGCCCAGTTTTGTTCTGCCGGCCGCAGGCCCGCATGAACTCCAGAACCTCGAACTCGGAGCGACCCGGCTCCAGCGCCAGCGGCCTCCCGAGCCGCAGCTCGGGCGGGATCTGCGCGAACAGCTCTTCGACCGACTCCAGACCCAGCGCCTCCAGCATCTGCCGGCGCTCGGCGTCCGACTTCGGCAGGAACCGCACTTCAGCTCTCCTCGGCCACCAGCGCCTGATACTGCGCGGCGTCCAGAAGATTGTTCAGCTCCTCGGGCGAGTTCAGCCGGATCTTGGCCAGCCATGCCGCGCCATGAGGATCGCGGTTGAGCAGCTCGGGCTTCTCGACCAGCGCCTCGTTCACCTCGATCACCTCGCCGGAGACCGGTGCGTAGATGTCAGAAACCGCCTTGACGGACTCCACGCTGCCCAGCGGCTTGCCCTGCTCGACCCGGGTCCCCACTTTAGGCAAGTCCACGTAGACGATGTCGCCCAGCGCCTGTTGGGCATAAAAGGTAATTCCCACGACGCCAACGTCGCCTTCCACCTTCACCCACTCGTGCTCACGCGTGTACTTGAAATCCTCGGGATACATGGTTCCTCACGGGTTGCTTTTCGCTCGTTTGTAAAACGGAGTGCGCACGGTCTGCGCCTCCGCCAGTCGCCCGCGGACGCCGATCTGGATGGTCCGTCCGATCTCGGCGAACTCCACGGGAAGATAACATAATCCGATGTTTTTGTTCAGAAAGGGGGCCGGCCCCCCACTGGTCACCCAGCCTACCGCCCGGCCTTCCACGTAGACCGGATAGCCGTCGCGCGCGATGGCGCGGTCGAGCATTTCGAAGCCGACCAGTCTCCGGCGCACTCCCGCCGCCGCCAGTCGCTCGAGTGCGGCGCGACCCACGAATTCGCCTTTGTCCATCTTCACGATCCAGTTCAGATCGGCTTCCGGCGGACGGATCGAGGCGTCAATCTCGTGACCGTAGAGCGCCATTTTGGCTTCGAGCCGCAGTGTGTTGCGCGCCCCCAGCCCGCAGGGGCGGATGCCGAACTCCTCGCCCGCGCGCAGCAGCTCACGGAAGACGCGCACGCCATGCTCGGGCGCCAGGTACAGCTCGAAGCCGTCTTCGCCGGTATAGCCGGTGCGCGCGATGCGGGCCGGCACGCCGCAGACTTCGCCGTCCGTGAAGTGGTAGTAACGGATCGCGGTCAGATCCGTCGCGGTCAATCGCCGCAGCGTCTGCTCAGCGCGCGGTCCCTGAAGCGCAAGCTGGACGTAACGGTCACTGGCGAACTCCACTTCGGCGCGGAACCGGTTGTAGCGCAGGATGTGGCGGTAGTCCTTTTCCTGGTTGGAGGCGTTCACGCACAGGAAATAGTGATCGTCGGCCACCTTGTGCACGAGCAGGTCGTCCACGAAGCCGCCGTGCTCGTAGAGCATGGCCGAGTACTGCGCCTGGCCGGCGTTCAACCGGCTGGCCTGGTTCGTGGTGACGTATTCCACCAGCGCCAGAGCTTCCGGGCCGCGGATCTCGATTTCGCCCATGTGGCTGACATCGAAAAGCCCCACGGCGCGCCGCACGGCCAGATGCTCCTCGATGATGCTGGAATACTGCACCGGCATTTCCCAACCCCCGAATTCCACCATGCGTGCGCCCAGCTCGCGATGGAGTTCGTAAAGCGGAGTGCGTTTCAGGGGACCGGCAGGCATCAAACCTGAAGGCTAACAAGCCGCTCGCCGGGCTGTCAATGGCGGCTCGCGGAGCGTCGCCCTCAGGCGACCGGCTCGAGCTCGATGCGCTTGGCCGCCTTGTCCAGGGTAACGATCCGGAAACTGCGTACCTGGCCGGCACGCAGCGGTTCGGGGGTAGGGGAGGGCGCGCGACCCTGCTTCCACTTGGCCGCCAGCATCGCGGTCAGCACGCTCAAATCGGCGGGACCCTGTCGCGCTCCGCCGGCGCCCGGCTGCGAGGCCGGGGGCAGGCAGCGTGCGAAAACTCGGTCGGCTACCTCGACCCGCGCCCCGCCGTCCTCGGTCACCTCGACCACGCGGCCCGTCACCACCTGGCCTTCCCGGTGCTCGGCAATGTACTCGTCCGTCGTGGTCGGCTGGAGCTGTTTCATGCCCAGCTTGAGCCGCCGTCGCTCGCGGTCTATGGCCAGCACCTGCGCGCGCACGAGATCGCCCTCTTTCAAAACTTCCCGCGGATGTTCCAAACGTTTTTCCGCGCTGATGTCGGAAATGTGGATCATGCCCTCGACGCCCTCGGCGATCTCCACGAAAGCGCCGAATTTGGCGAGGCTGCTGACGCGGCCTTCCACCACGCTGCCCACCGGGTAGTCCTGCTCGACCCGTTCCCAGGGATCGCCCAGCGCCTGCTTGAGGCTGAGCGAAATGCGCCGCTCGGCTGCATGGACCGCGGTGATCACCACCTCGACCGTCTCGCCCGCCTTGACCACGTCCGAGGGTTTGCGCGCCTTGCGGGACCAGGAGAGATCGGAAAGGTGGATCAGTCCCTCGACGCCCGGCTCCAGTTCCACGAAAGCCCCGAAATCCGCCAGCCGCACCACAGTGCCGCGCACACGGTCGCCCGGCTTGTACTTCTGTTCGACCAGCGACCACGGCTCCGGCGTGAGCTGCTTGAGCCCCAACGAGAGCCGCTTTGCGTCGGGGTCCACCTTCAGGACCTTGACTTCGATGACGTCCCCGGGGTTGACCACGTCGGAGGGCTTGTGCACGCGGCCCCAGGACATGTCCGTCACATGCAACAATCCTTCGATCCCGCCGACGTCCACGAAGGCGCCGAAGTCGGTCAGCGTTTTGACCGTGCCCCGGACTACCTGCCCTTCCTGAAGCGCCTCGAAAGCCCGCCGGCGGGCCAGCTCCTGCTCTTCTTCGAGCACGGCGCGGCGGTCCACCACCACGTCCTCTCGCGCCACGTCCAGCTCAATGATCTTGCAGGCGATCTCCTGGCCGACCAGCTTTTCCATCTCGGACGCTTCTTTGACCCCGCTCCGGGAGGCGGGCAGGAAGGCGCGCACGCCGATGTCCACCGTGAAGCCACCCTTGACCTGGCCGGTCACCACGCCGGCAATCGTGCGCTTCTCGCGGTAGGCCTGCTCCAGCGCGGCCCAGTCCCTGGGTCGTTCGACCTTGATCAGCGAGAGTAGATAGTAGCCCTCGGGGTCGCGCCCGCGGATCCCCACGCGAAGCTGATCGCCCACGGCGACTCGCAACTGCCCAGACTTGTCGCGCAGCTCGGCCGCCCGCAGCACGCCTTCGATTTTCAGGCCAACGTCCACGAAGACGGCATCGTCCGTGACAGCGACGACGGTTCCGAGCCGTCCCTCGCCGCCGTCCTCAGCAACGTGGCGATGGCTGTGCTCGAACTCGGTGAGCAATTCGGCGAAGGAGGCGTCTTCCGCCGTGGCAGCCCGTTGTTCTCGGTCCGTATCTTCGTGCTCGGGGTAGGTCATGCGGGTGGCAAGAAACCTATTGTGACACAGAGCGCACCGGCGCGTTTTTCGGAGTTGAATCTCTGCTAGTGCATGTGCTATGTGCATTTCTTTGCGGCCCCGCGCCAGGCGGCGTGCCGGGCCGGCGCACGTTCATTGTTCTGCTCGGAGGGAAAAGCTCGTGAAGCTGGGACTTCGCTCTTCGCTCTGCGCCCATTCTGTTCTGTGGCTTGCTTGCCTGGGATTGTTTCCTGCCTGCTCAAGCGCGCAAGATCGGACCGTGCGGCAGTACTGGGTTGCGTTGCGTTTGCAGCCGCAGGAGGAGATTGTGCGGCGCACCGAGGAGGCGGCGCGGCTGCAACTGGAGTTGTACGAGAGTCGCTACCAGTCGGTGGCCGAGCGGGCCTGGTTCTGGCCGCAGGCGGTAGAGGCCAGCTACCGGGAGTGGGTAGAGGTGCAGCGTGAGGTGAGGCGGGCGGCGTTCGAGGAGATCGAGCGGGTGCTGGGGCCGGAGCAGGAGGCGGTGGCGCGTTTGGTGGAGAGCGTGGGCGGTCGGGTGTTGCGGCGGTACAGTTCGATCAGTTTGCTGTTGGTGGAACTGCCGGAGGGAGCGGCGGAGCGGGTCGGGCAGGACGATCGCGTGGCTGGGGTGTGGCCGGATCCGGGGGCGATGGTGTGGGAGGAGGTGCGCGCGGAGAAGCCGGCGGAGGGGATGCGGGAAGCGAGCGATCAGCGTTGGGAGACGATCCCGCGGGATCCGCCGGGGCTGAGCATGGGGGCCGGACCCTTGTGGGATCGTGGCATCAATGGCGCGGGGCAAGGGATCGCGTTCCTGTCGAACGGGATCAACCGGGACCATCCCATGTTTCGCGGACTCCGGATGGAGGGTATCTCATTTTTACGCCAGGCGCAACAGAGCCCGTCGTTCGCTGATGATGCGAGCCCGTGGGTGGACTTGATAGGCGGAGCCACCGGCATCGCCTCGGTGATGGTAGGCCGGGGCATGCCTGGTGGGTGGGAAAACTACCGCGGGGTGGCCTGGGGCGCCTCCACCTTGGTCAACATCAAGGCCGCTTGGCGCGCAGCGGGGCAGGGGGGCCAATTTTTTGCGACCGCTACACCTGTGGATTTGCGCGATGCTTGGGAATGGCTGGTGCGCTACCGCCCGGAAGTCAAGCTGGCGTGGTCCCTCTTCCCGCAGCTGACCGAGTATTACGCTACGACCTACGATCTGTTTGCTCCCGTGCGGTCAGGCGCGGTTCCCGAAAGCCAGTGGAATCGCCCGGACCGGAGCGCAGAAATCGAGGCCTCGGAGGGTGGCATACCGAGCCTGCTCACGGTGGCCGCCATGGACGCCCGTGGGACTGCGGATCGCAGCGATGACGTCATTGCACCGGCCAGCGCACGGGGGCCTGGTCCGGGCGGCATGCGCAAACCCGACGTGGCGGCGCCCGGCTGGAACCTGTGGATGGCGGCGAGCGATTCCGATCAGATGGTCCTCCGGAACTTCACCACCGCGGGACCGGCCACTGTCATTGGAGCCGCGGCCCTGTTGCGCCAGGCCGGAGTTCAGCGGTCCCTCGAGCTGAAGGCGCTGTTGATCAACTCGACGACGCGGACGCAGTGGAGGCCGGAGTGGGGCTGGGGCGCGGTGGATGTGGAGCGGGCCTACGCGCAGCGGCAAGGCGTGGTCAGCGGCGCCGTGGCGCCGGGTTCGCAAGCTTACTACCGGGGTTCCGTGGAGGGCGCCTTCTCCA
>JAPWUP010000144.1 GCA_028275505.1 Bryobacteraceae bacterium | reverse complement strand
TTTTCTGGACGGCTTCACGGAAATGCCCCACGTGATCGTCCGCATCAGGGCGTACGTGTTCGATCACCGCTACGAAAACCAGATGAAAACGGACATCACGATTCGGGCCAAAGCCGAGTTTCTCCGCCGCGGATGGCTCCAAGGCTGGGGCCGGGTTCCGCCTAACCTGACGGGCGGCAACCTTGCTCCGTAATAATCCGCGCGCCGCGATTGTAACTGAAGTAGTGAAAGGCCCACTGGATGAGCACCAGAATTCGGTTCTGGAACCCGATGAGGTAGATCAGGTGCACGAATAACCACAGCAGCCAGGCCAGCACGCCGCGGAAACGCGTCCGCCCGAATTGCGCGACGGCGTGGTGTCGGCCGATCGTCGCCAGCACGCCTTTGTCGCGATAGCGAAAGGGAGGCGAGGCACGGCCGGCGAGTCGGTCGGCGATGACGCGCGCCACGTAGCGGCCCTGTTGCATGGCGACCGGTGCCAGCGCAGGCAGCGTTCCGCCTTTACCGTCCGGGTAACTCGCCATATCTCCGATCACGAAGATTTCGGGGTGAGTCGGCAGGCTGCAATCCGGCGACACGCGCACGCGTCCCGCACGATCCAGCTCGGCACCGGCCTTCTCGTGCAGCAGGCGCGCCAGGGAGTGGCCCTGAACACCGGCAGCCCAGATCACGGTGCGCGCCGATAACCTGCCGCGCTGCCCGTCGCGTTCGAACTCCACTCCCTCGGAATCCACCGCAGTCACGCGCACGCCCGTCAGCGAACGGACGCCCAGCCGCAAGAGCGAGAGTTCGGCCGCCTCCGAGAGATCCTCCGGGAACGAAGGCAGCACGCGCGGAGCGAGTTCGAGCAGAAAGATGCGCGCTTCCTCGGGCCGGATGTTCCGGAAATCGCCGCGCAGCGTGTCCCGCGCGATCTCGCCCAGCGTCCCCGCCAGCTCCACTCCGGTCGGCCCCCCGCCTACGATCACGAAACTCAGCCACGCCCGGCGCGCTTCCGGATCGCGCTCTTTTTCGGCTTCTTCGAACGCACGCAGCACGCGATTCCGAATTTCCAGGGCCTCTTCGATGCCTTTCAGTCCTGGTGCGAAGGGCCGCCACATTTCGTTGCCGTAGTAACTCACGGTGCTGCCTGCGGCAACGATCAGAGTATCCCAAGGATACTCCCCGCGGCGCGTCCGGACGATGCGCGCCGCGGGCTCGATTTCGATGACCTCGTCCTGGTACACCTTGACGTTGCCGTACTTGCGCAGCACGCGACGCAACGGATGCGCGATATCGGCAGGCGACAAGCCGCCCGTGGCCACCTGATAGAGCAACGGCTGAAACAGAAAGTAATTTCTGCGATCCAGCAGAGTAACTTCGACGGGAATTTTCCCGAGGGCTTTCGCAGCTTCCAGCCCGCCGAAGCCGCCCCCGATGATAACTACTTTGTGCACACCCGATTCCCCGTTGGGGAGAAACGCCCCTCTACCGAATTAGACGCACGCCCGGTACAACTGGCTGCAACGAGGTTCGGGAGGTAGGCTCAGGCTTACCGTCCTTTCACCATCGGCACGAACATCACCGGGATCACGCTGCGGCGGCGAATCTTGCCGTCGCGTGTTTTCTCCACAACGATCAGGTCCTGACCGAAGACGGAGCTGCCCACGGGCGCAACCAGTTTGCCGCCAGGTTTGAGCTGATCGAGCAGGGTTTTGGGCACGTCAGGCGGCGCCGCCGTGAGGATGATGCGATCGAATGGGGCTTCTTCCGGCCAGCCCAGGTAACCATCGCCCCAGCGCACGGTCACGTTGTGGTATCCCAGTTTCTTCAACAGGGCTGCCGCGGATTCCGCCAGCTCGCGCACGATCTCGATGGTATAGACGTGACGCACCAGCGGCGCCAGCACAGCCGCCTGGTAGCCGGAACCGGTGCCGATCTCGAGCACCCTGGCGTCCTTGTGCGGCTCCAGCAATTCGGTCATGAGCGCGACGATGTAAGGTTGCGAGATGGTTTGACCGTAGCCGATGGGCACCGGATGGTCCTCGTAAGCCGCTGAGCGCATCGGTTCCGGAATGAACAAGTGGCGCGGAGTCTGCCGCATGACCCGCAACACGTCGGGGTTGCGGATGCCGCGCGCCTCGATCTGCTCGCGCACCATGCGCTCCCGCGCCTCGGCCCAGGGATCCCGATCCCTGCCGACCTTCTGCGCGCACGCGGGCCACACCGCCGCGAGCCACGCCAGAATCGCTATGCACGCGCCCCGTCTGCTCATCACACCCTTATGCTAAAGCCGGTGGCGTAAAATGTCCAAAGGTGTCCGACACGAATCCGACTCGCACCGGCGCCACCCAGAAACCGGTAACCCTGGTCCGGCAGATCGGCGTGGTCAGCGCCACCGCCCTGGTGGTTTCCAACATGATTGGCCAGGGCATCTTCACCACCACAGGGTTCCTGGCCGGCGACCTTGGTTCCCCAGAGCTGGTGCTGGGCATCTGGCTGGTGGGCGCCATCGTGGCTCTGGCCGGCGCTTTCTGTTATTCCGAACTGGGCATCAATTTTCCCAGCTCGGGAGGCGAGTACGTCTATCTGACCCGAGCCTACGGCCCGACCTGGGGGTTCATGACGGGATGGATTTCTTTCTTCGCGGGATTCTCCGCGCCCATCGCAGCGGCTTCGCTGGCCTTCGCCGGATACCTGGGGCACTTCTGGCCGTCGCTGCACCCCGACCATCCCGCCTGGACCATCGGCTCGGGCGCGTTTTCTTTGCGGCTGGGCGGGGCGCAGCTCGTCGCCACCGCTCTCATCGCGCTCTTCACCATCCTCAATTTCTTTGGCGTGGGTCTGGTGGCGCGCATCCAGAATGTACTCACCGCCACCAAGCTTCTGGTCATCGGCTCTTTCATGCTGCTCGGGCTGCTGGCAGGCACGGGAAGCTGGGACCACTTTGCTCAGAGCGCGGTGCGCACCTCGCCCTATCCCCTGGTGGGACAATTTGCCATCAGTTTGTTTTGGATTTACGTCGCCTACAGCGGCTGGAACGCGCCCACTTACGTCGCCGAAGAAATCCGTCGCCCCGAGCGCACGCTGCCCATCTCGCTGGCTCTGGGGACCCTGCTGGTGGCCGCGGTCTTCCTGGGACTCAACGTGGTCTACATTTACGCCGTTCCCCTGGAAGTGATGAAGGGCGAGCTGGCAGTGGGAGCGCTGGCCGCCACGCGCCTGTTCGGCCCCGAAGTGGCAGGGACCTTCAGCCTGCTCATGGCGGTCTCCCTGGTGGCCACCGTCAACGCCATGGTCACCATCGGCCCGCGGGTCTACTACGCCATGGCGCAGAACCGGGCTTTCTTCCGCGCCGCGGCCTATGTTCATCCTCGCTGGCGCACGCCCGTGATCGCCATCCTCGCCCAGGGCATCTGCGCGGCCCTGATGACCATGACCTCGTTCCCCAACCTGATCATCTACATCGGCTTCAGTTTGACGTTCTTCGCAGTGTTGTCCGTGGCTTCGCTGTTCATTTTCCGCCGGCGGCCGGGCTGGCAGAAGCTGCGCGTGGTCAGTTTCGCCTGGCCTCTGTTTCCTGCCCTATTCATCCTGGTCGGCGCCATCACCATCGCCTACGGCGTGACGCTCGAGTGGCGCATTTCCCTGGCGGCGATCGCCACCATAACCGCGGGCGCGCTGGTGTACCACTTCCGCTTCCGGCCCGGGCAAGATCCGGACGCCGGAGAAACACGTGAGCCTGCGCTACGCTAAAATTCTGCGCCCATGGCAGAAATTCTGGACGGCATCCGCATCCGGGACGAGATTCAGGCCGAGTTGAAGCCGAGAGTGGAGCGGCTGGCGCGAGCCGCGCGTGCGCCCGGTCTCGCCGTGATCCTGGTGGGCAACAATCCGGCCTCCGAAATTTACGTCCGCAATAAGGTAAAGGCCTGCGAGACCCTTGGCATTCGCAGCGAGAAACTCACGCCGCCCGACACGATCGCCACGGACGAGCTGATCGCCATCATCGAAAGCCTCAACGCCCGCGAGGACGTGGACGGGATTCTGGTGCAACTGCCGCTCCCCGCTCACGTGGACACGCGTCGCGTGCTCGAAGCCGTGGATCCCGACAAAGACGTGGACGGCTTCCATCCCCTGAATCTGGGCCGGCTGGTGAGCGGGCGCCCGGGCCTCCGACCCTGCACGCCGGCGGGCATCCTCGAATTGCTCAAGCGCTACCGGATCCCGATTGCGGGACGCGACGCCGTGGTCGTCGGGCGCAGCGACATCGTGGGCAAGCCGGTGGCCCTGCTGCTCATGCACGAGCACGCCACCGTGACGATTTGCCATTCCCGCACGTCCAATCTGGCAGAGGTTTGCCGGCGCGCCGATTTGCTGGTGGCCGCCATCGGGCGGGCTGCCATGCTGACGGCGGACTACATCCGGCAGGGCGCCGTAGTGATTGACGTAGGCATCAACCGCATCAGCGACCGCGGACAGGCCGAAGCGATCTTCGGGCATGATCCCGAAAAAATGGCGGAGTTCGACCGCAAGGGGAGTCTGCTGGTCGGCGACGTCCATCCGCGCGACGTGGCGCGCTGCGCGAGCGCCTACACGCCTGTGCCCGGCGGCGTGGGGCCGCTGACCATCGCCATGCTCATGGCCAACACCGTGCAGGCCGCGGAGAGAAGGCTGGGCGTATGCTCCGCGTCGGGCTGACCGGCGGCCTTGCTTCGGGCAAGTCGTTCGTGGGCCGCGCGCTGGCTGATCTGGGATGCCATTTGATCCAGGCGGATGAATTGGGCCGGCAGGCGATCCAGCCGGGCGGCGAAGCTTACGAGGCGGTGGTTGCGGAATTCGGTCCCGGCATTCTCGATCCCGATGGCGCGGTGAACCGGGCTAAGCTCGCCGAGATCGTGTTTAACGATCCCGAACGGCTGGCGCGGCTCAATGCGCTGGTTCACCCGATCGTGATCCGTCGGGAAGAAGAACTGATGGCGGAACTGGCTCGACGCGATCCAGGCGGCATTGCGGTGGTGGAAGCGGCGATCCTTATCGAGACAGGAAGTTACCGCCGCTTCGATCGCATCGTGCTGGCCTGGTGCCGGCCCGAGCAGCAGATCGAGCGCGCCCTCGAGCGGGGACTCAGCCGCGAACAGGCGCTGGCCCGGCTGCGGCAACAAATGCCCCTGGACGAAAAACGCAAGTACGCCCACTACATCATTGACACCTCGGGCAGCCACGAGGAAACCTTGCGGCAGGTCCGGGAGCTATATCATTGTTTGCGGGAGATTGCACGATGAAACCCAGGCTTCTGTTGTTCGGAGCGCTGCTGGCCGGCGCTTTCTTCTACTTGACCACGGTGGCAGACTGGAATCCCCGCCGCGTCTTCGGCTCCGGCCGCACAACCGGCGCCACGCTTTACACGGAGACCGCCGCAGCTCAACCGACGCTCGATCCCAGCGAGCGCAACAACATCGAGATTTACAACGCTGCGGCGCCCGCCACCGTCAACATCACCAGCGTGATTTACGAGGAAACGTGGTTCTTCCAGATCGTGCCCAAGGCCGGCACCGGCTCCGGGTTTCTCATCAGCGAAGACGGGCTGATTTTGACCAACAGCCACGTCATCGAAGGCGACCCACGGCAGTTGCAGGTCACCCTCCACGATCAGAGCCGGTACCGCGCTCAGATCCTGGCCAACGATCCGCGCAGCGACCTGGCGCTGATCAAGATCACGCCCCGCAAGAAACTGCCCTTCCTGAAACTGGGCAACTCGGATAACTTGCAAGTAGGCCAGAAAGTTCTCGCCATCGGCAACCCCTTCGGGCTGGCCGGCACCCTGACGACAGGCGTGGTCAGCGCTTTGCACCGATCCATCAGCGACGCGGACCGCACCCTGGAAGACATGATCCAGACGGATGCCGCCATCAACCCCGGCAACTCCGGCGGTCCCTTGCTGGATTCCGCGGGCAACGTGATCGGCATCAACACCGCCATTCTGGGGCCTGGCGGCAACATCGGCATCGGCTTCGCCATCCCCATCAATCGCGCCAAGCTGATGCTGGAGTGGTACCAGACCAAGGGCCGTCCGGCGCCGCGATTGGGCGTCAGCGTCTTGCCCGTTTCGGGCGATCTGGCCGAGCTGCTCGAGCTGCCGCCGGAAGGTGGCCTGCTCATCCTCGAGGTCGAACCCGGTTCCCCGGCCGCGCGCGCCGGCCTCCGTGGCGCCACGCGCCGCGTGGTCATTTACAACTACCGGATCCCGGTGGGCGGCGACCTCATCATCGCCGTAGACGGGCGACCCGTGGCCGGGCGCCGCGACGCCATCACCTCGGCCCTCAGCCGCAAGCGCCCGGGCGACGTGCTCGAACTCACCATCTATCGCGAGGGCCGCACCATGAAGGTCAAGGTGCCGCTCGGTTAGCGACGCCGCCGGCGGCTTGCTAAAATACTTATTGATCCCCCGACAAGCACCGAGCGAGGAGTATCCGGAGCGATGATTTACGCCACCCAGCTTCGTCCCGGCATGATCATCCGCTTCAACGACGAGCTGTATTCCATCTTCAGCGTCTATCACCGCACGCCGGGCAACAAGCGCGGCTTCGTCCAGGCCAAGATGCGCAACCTGCGCAACCAGGTCATGATCGAACACAAGTTCTCCTCCGAAGACCGCGTCGAGCGCGCCACCCTGGAAGAGCAGCAGTTCGAGTTCCTCTACGCCGACGGCGACACCTATTACTTCATGAACTGCGAGACCTTCGAGCAGATCCACCTGGACAAATCCATCCTGGGCGACGCCGTGCAGTATCTGGTGCCCCAGCTTCAGGTCACCGTGCTCTTCTACGAAGGCAAGCCCGTCAGCGTGGAACTGCCGGCTACGGTGGATCTGACCGTGGTGGAGACCGAACCCGGCCTGCGGGGCGCCACCGTGTCCAACGTCACCAAGCCCGCGCGCCTGGAAACCGGGCTCGTCATTCAGGTGCCGTCTTTCGTGAACCAGGGCGATAAGGTTCGCGTGAACACTGCGGAAGGAACTTATCAGGAACGCGTCTGAGGACCCAGGCGCCAGATCCGCACTCCGAAGGGTTCGAAGCGCGCCCGCATTTCCTCCGTTCGCACCGTTTCCGTGCGCCGGGTGAATAACTCGCGGGCCTCGCGGAAACGTTCCAGACCCCGGAAAGTTACTTCCACGGGATTGCAGTCCGCGTTGACCGCAATGAGCACGGCGCCGCCGCGAGATGGCTTGAGGATCCATTCGATCCCGCGGTCCAGGCTGTGGCCCGTGTCGTAATATTCGAGCTTCAACGCCACTTTCAGAGGCCGCTCCGCCAACTCGGACGCCAACTCCCGGAACTCGCTCCCCACACGCTCCAAATCGCTCCATACCGGCGCATCCGCGGGCGTGTATTCCAGGCCCCAATAAAGGATGCCGTTGACGCCGTGCACCACACACTGGTACGCCATGAAGCGGGTCTGCTCCCGCGTGGGGTAAAGCACCATCCGCGGATCGCGGTCCTTCTCGCGCAGGTTCTCCCACGCAAAAGCTTGCAGCACCATGAACACGGCTCGTCCCGGCCCCGCCACGCGCCGCATCTTGTCCGCGTACTGGCCCACCTGGCTGATGTAGGTGTTCAACAAATCCCCCTGCCTGCCGTCCGGCCACAGCGCGTACAACTCGCGAATGCCATGGGGAATGACAGGATAAATATCGGTAGCTACAATATCCGCCGCTTCGTTATACTTGCGCAGCGTGGATTCGAGGTTCGTCGGGGAATGATTCAGATAGAAGGGATGTTCGCGATCGAGTTTCTCGACGAAGCGACGGGTGCGGATGAGTTGTTCAGGCGGGATTCGTAACTCCCCCGGCTTCTTCCAGACGAAGGTCGGTTCGTCCTCGGTCTCCCAGAAAAGCAATGCTGGATCGTGCCTGGCCTGTTCGACAATCTTGCGAATCCGGGCCTCGTCCTCGGCCTCCCTGCTCGGGCGGATCGAACCGAGCGCAATCCACCCGTACAGACCGTGTCGGCGGGCCTCGGGCAATTCGGCGGGGGAGACCCGTACGAGATGGAAGCCTGCATCAGCCGCCGCCCGCCACGCATCGGGAATGCGAGGTAACTGGTAGAGACCGAGCCAGAACCTGCGCCGGCCGGCGACGGAAATCATGCCGTCGCTATCGATCGCAATGCGCCCGGCCCCGCGCTTTGCAAGCGCCGCCAGCGCCACGAATTCGCGTCGCGTCATAGTCCGGGAAAATCGCGTCCCGCACGGCGCGCGCTTTCCCACCGGCGACCCGTCGCGAATACTTTTACTTCGTAAGGCATGAGCCGCGTGACAAACTCGCCGCCGCGCACCGTGGCCGTTTCCGAACCGTAAAGTAACTCCAGGCGGCTCGGCCCGCGCAGGCCCGTAACTACGACGCCCATGTGCGGGCGATCGTCTTCGTTCACGAGGACCACGAGCCAGTCCCCGCCCGCACGCCGGCACGTCCAGCTTACGCCGCGGCCCGGCTTGTCGAACCCCTCCGAGTCAATGATCTCGACCCGGACTGCCTCCGCTTCCGGCGCCGTCAAAAACGGCTGAAGAGCGGCCAGCTCGCTGGCCATGGCATAGAGCGACTCGCGGAAAGCGGGCTGCGGCGGCGCCGCATCCATCCCCCAATACAAGATGCCCCGGGCGCCATGTACGATGGCCAGCCACGCCATCATGCGGGTCTCGGCAAAGCTCGGGTAGGCCACCGGTTCGCGCACGCCCGCCAGTTCACCCCACGCAAAGCCTTGCAGAACCATCCAGACCGGCTTGCCCCGTCCCACGCGTTTATATCGCTCCGTGTAATCGGCCACCACCACCGGCTCCCGCCGGTGCGCGTGGATCGGGTAAATATCGCACCCAGTAACTTGCACCAGGTCTACATACTCGCGGATGAATTTCAGATCGCTTCGCGCCGCCTCGTTGATCCAGACCGGACGCCGCTCGGTGTCGTAATTGCGCAGCCACTCAATCGCGGCGCGCAGCCGAGGCAATATGGTCGCAGCCTGCTGCTCCGAGTACTCGATGGCGCGCGGCGTCTGCCGCCACCACTCGTCCGGCGTCGGGTAAATGCCGTTGCGGAACAGCCCGCTGTAAGCGGTGAAATTCCAGACGATCTCGTCGGGCCCCTCCCACACGGCCAGTGCCGGGTGATCCCGGACCGAAGCGACAAGCCGGCGCACCCGTTCATCCTCGGGCCCGAGTTGGAGGGGCAACGGGATCCATCCTTTCAGACCCGCCTTCGCCGCACGATCCAGATCGGCCCGATCCCGGCAGCGCACCAGATTGAAGCCGGCCTGCACCATGGCTCGCAAGCCGGCTTCGTCCCGCGGAAGCTCGTAACTTCCGATGGGAAACAAGACCCGGCCGTCGTGGCGCAGATACCCATCCTCGGTCGCCAGAAGTCCCGCCGCCAGCAAAACAAGGGATAACCGGACGCTCACCGACTAACCTATCGCGCGGGACCGAAAATCTCGATCCCATGGAAGTCCTTGCTATCGGCAGCCACGAACACCAGACCCTCTGCATCCACGGCCACGTTCTTCACCACGCGCCCGTTCGAGGGACTGAATTCGCGCAGGAAACGCCCCCGGTTGTCGAACATCACCACGGCGTTATGTTTGCGCCCCGAGTCTCGCGCGGCCAGGTAAACGTTACCTTTGGAATCGGTCGCCATGGCGTGGAAGAAAACCCAGGACCGGTAGCCTGCGGGGGCAAACTCCATGAGAAAACGCCCTGACGCGGTAAATTTCTGGCACGGCCCGTAATAATTGGACACGAACAAGTTACCCTCCGGATCGAATCCCAATCCGTGAGGGGCGTTGAACAGGCCGGGGCCTTTGCCTGCTTTGCCCCACGCACCCACAAACTTGCCCGAGGGTTCGAAAATAATGATCCGGCTGTTATCCACGTCCACCAGATACACGTTGCCCTCGGGGCCGAAGTCGAGCGCATGTGCGCGCAGCAGCTGCCCCGGTCCCTTGCCCTTGCTGCCGAAGGCGCGCAGGAAACGACCCTGGTGATCGAAAACCTGGACGCGCTGGTTGTTCCCGTCGGAGATGAAGATCTCGCCGGCCGGACTGACCTTGGCGTCGCGCGGCCCGGCAAACTGGCCTTCGCCGCTGCCCGGCCCGCGTCCGATCTCGCCCAGCCTCTTGCCGTCCCGCGTGTAACGGTGCACGCGGGAAGCGATGCTATCCACCAGAATGAGGTGACCGTCGCGATCGAAACAAAGCGAGTGAACTTCCTGAACTTCGGGGCCGGCGTTCCAGCTTGCCAGCACCCGGTAAGGCGGCTGCTGCCCCCAGCCTGCGCCCGTCCAGGCCAGGAGCAGCAGCGCCACCAAGAACCGGGGCGGGCGCCGGCCCGCCCCGTAACCGGACGCGAGCACGCGGGGTATGCACGTCGTCCGGTTCAAAACGTAATCC
>JAPWUP010000143.1 GCA_028275505.1 Bryobacteraceae bacterium | reverse complement strand
AACCGAGACCCTTATCGTAGACGGCCCGCGGATTCCCTTCGAACCGCCGCTTTCCCCGGGTGAGCAAAGATCTTTCCTCGTCACGATCGAACTGCCGCGCGAGCCCGGCGCTTACCGCATTTTCGTCTCCGTGCTTCAGGAAGGGGTCTGCTGGTATTACGATCGCGGCTCGCCGTTCCTGCTCATCGAGGCGCAGGTGGCGGGCGGTCTGGCGCGTGTGGTCCGCAGCCGGATCGTCACGCAAGCGGCCTTGCGCCGCGAGCGCTGGCTGCGGGCCGTCCAGCGCGCCCTGACTTATCCCGTTCTTGCCATCTGGCGCCACCGCAAGCTCATCCACGCCATGGTCCGCCGCGATATCCGGGCCCGCTATCGCGGCTCTTTCATGGGGCTGTACTGGACGGTTCTCAACCCGCTCCTTTTGATGCTCACTTACTTTTTCGTGTTTGGCATCGTTTTGCGCGCCCGTCTGGGTTCCGATCCCAGCCGCGCAGGCTTTGCTCTCTACTTTCTGGCGGGCATGCTGCCCTGGCTTCCTTTCAGCGAAGCGGCCGGGCGCGCACCGTGGGTAATCCTGGAGCACAGAAACTTCGTCAAGAAACTCGTCTTCCCGGTGGAGACGCTGCCGTTCAACCTGGTTGTCGCCGGACTGGTTACCGAGGGTTTCGCGTTGCTGTTATTTCTGATCGGTCTTGTCCTGTTACGCGGGACCGCGCCGCTCACTGTCTTTTATCTTCCCCTCCTGCTCTCCCCCCAGTTACTATTTACCGCCGGCCTTTGCTGGTTCCTCGCTGCTCTCGGAGTTTACTTGCGCGACCTGGGCCAGGTCATCGGTTTTATTTTGACGCTCTGGTTTTTCCTGACGCCGATTTGTTACCCGCTGGAATCGTTGCCGCGGGAAGCCTTGCCGGTGCTCTCGAAAAACCCAATGTTCGTGCTGGTGCAGGGCTACCGCGCGATTCTGCTGGAGAATCGTCCTCCGCAATGGGGACCCTTGTGGAAACTGTGGATAGTCTCCGCGCTGGCCTTTTTCGCCGGCTACGCGTGGTTTTACAAGCTGCGCAAGAACTTCGCGGATGTAATTTGAGATCTGGCGTGCGAACTCAGTTTCGCGCCGGAGCGAAGTAACCCTGGGCCAGCTCGGGCTTGGCCTCCAGCGCCTTGCTCCAGCAAGCCCGCGCTTCCTCCAGTCGCCCCAGCTCGCGCAGGACGTGGCCGAGGTTCAGCAAGGCTTCGGCGAAGTCCGGCTGCTCTTCCAGAGCCTCGCGGTATCGCTCCGCCGCCGCCTCCGGCTGCCCAGTCTTCTGGAGCAGTACGCCGGCGTTGTAAAGGATCTCGGGCGAGCGTTCACCCAGCGCAATCAAGCGCTCGTGATACTCGAGCGCTTCGTCGAGATTGTTCCGCTGCAAGCTGATGGCCGCCAGACCCCGCAGCGCATCCACCGATTTCGGTTCCCACTCCAGAACCTGCTCATAGGCCGCCTGCGCAAGGTCCAGCTCTCCCAGCTTCCAGTACGCCAGTCCGAGGTTGAGTTGCGCTTCCACCCATTTGGGCCGCAGCTTCAAGCAGTTTTCGAAAGTTTCGGCACTTCGCGCATAGTCGCCGCGCTCCAGTTGCATCAGACCCAGGCGGAAGCAGGCTTCCTCGGACTTGGGATTCCGCTTGTAGATCTCGGCGTAGGTTTTTTCGGCCTGGGCGAAATCGCCCGATTTCTCGAGCGCGAGGGCCAGGTTCCACAGGGCCGTGGTCCCGCTGGGATCCAGCTTTGCGGCTTGTTCGTGCGCCTGGCGGGCGCCCGCCGTGTCGCCCAGTTCCTGCCGCACCAGACCCAGGTTGGTCCACGCCTCCGCGGATTCCGGCCTGAGCCGCACAGCCTCTTCGTACGCCTCTGCGGCCTGCTCGAAGCGCCCGGCTTTCTGGTGCGCAAGCCCCAAGTTGTACCAGCCTTCGAAATGCTCGGGCGCCAGGGCGGTCAGCGTGGTGCAGTATTTCGCCGCCAGCTCGTAATCCTCGCAGGCGAAAGCCCATGCCGCCAGGCCCTCCACTGCGGCCACCGATTGCGGGTTGATTCCCAGCAACTGGTCCGCGGTGTCTCGAACCAGCTCGTGATCTTTCCTGGCCAGGCCCAGTGCGATCAGGTTCGTCAGCGCTTCTTCCGATTTGGGGTTGATTTCCAGCACACGCCGGTAAAGCTCGATGGCCTCTTCAGCGCGGCCCTCCTGCTGAAGCGCTACCGCCTTGCCGAACAGCGCCGGCTCCCAGTCCGGCCGCGCTTGCAACACCTTGTCGAAGGCTGCAACCGCCGGCTTGTGCATGTTCAGATGAAGCAGGCACACGCCCAGCCCCAGCTGCGCTTCCACCCGCTCGGGGTCTGTCTCCGACGCCTTCTTGTAATGCTCCGCCGCTTCTTGCCATCGCTCCAGCCGCTCCAGGCATACCGCCAGATTGAACCACGCGTCGGCATCGCCGGGCTTCATTTTCAGCAATTCGCGGAAACTCGCAGCGCTATCCTCGTAGCGTTTGAGTTCGAACTGGATCTGCCCCATGGCCTGGAAAATCTCGGCGCTCCGCTCTCCCTTGGCGAGCGCCCGCTCCAGTTCCTTGAGGGCTTCCTCCGGCTTGCCTTCCAGATGCCTCGCCACGGCCCGGGCCAGTGCGACCGAGGCCATAGCCGTTTGCTTGCTGGTCTCTTCAGCATTCCGCCCCTTTCCTGCGGGTGCTGCTGCGGCGGGGTTGCGTGCGCTCATGGTCCGTATTCCTCCCTTTGACTTGGCGCCAGATATGAACAGAGTTTACCCAAAAAATCGTTCTGGTGCGCAAGCCTGACCCAGAACAGTTGGGCCCGGTCTCCTGGGTCTGCGAAAAATCCTATCGCGCCTTGTCGGAACCGCTCATCGCGCCAGAAATCCGTCAATTGTTCGGCAATCCACGTGGTGAAGCCGTCTCCGCGCACCTGGACACGCACGCGCACCGGGGATCCCTGATGAATCCTCACCCGGACGGGCACCTGTACCTTTTCCTGTTCGCGACCCGCCACCACCACGGAGCGCACCAGCATCACCGTCGGTAGCGGTCCCGGCTTTACCACTGTCAGCTTCATCGAGTAGTAATTGTCCGGGTCCGAGGCGCGGTACACCCAACCCAACGTCTTGCCGCTCACCTGGCCCAGAAACTCGAATTGATAATCCGTCAGCTTCCGCGTGGGGCGCCACAAGGCTAGCTGCCCAATCTCGACGTAACCGCCCGGCTGCCGCTTCCAGGTTTCGCTCCATCCCGCGGCGCCCATCCATGCTCTCAGTCCCTGGCTGAAGTCTTCATGCAACTCGATGGCAGCGCGCTGCTCCAGCTTGTTCGCGATCGCCTCGCCTGCCACCGCCCAAATCAGCAAGCCCAGCCCGATTACCAGAGCCACCGACGCCACAGCCGCCCGGAGCGCCGTAGGCAATCCCCGCCAGACGTTGAACAACTGGCGCCAGATGGGTGGCGTCGGCGGCAGCTCGAACTCCACCGTGATCAGCGACACAACGCCGGCCGGGCGTTTGCCTCGCGTCTGCCACAATGGTTCGAGAGTCAAGTGCCGCGCACGCGCCGCGCCCGCTTTCGGCTTAGGCCCGATTTCGCGAACCGGGTACCTTGCGAATGGGTGCGCTACCCTCAGCGTCACGCCAGTTTGCGGCACGGCGGACCTGGGCGGCGCAGGGCTCAGGTCCGTGGGGGGCTTTTCCGTGATCTCCGGGCGCGCCGCTCGCGGCGCCACGACTTTCAGATGCTGCAACCCAGCCAGGCGAGCGCGGCGTTCGGGCACCACCATTGGATGCGGCCTCGCCGGCCTCACGCCCACCAGCGGATCGCCGCGCCCCTGGCTGACTGCCCGAATCTGTGCAGGCCCGGCGGCCACCAGCGGCAGCGCCGCGCACGCTTCCACCGCAGGCGTGCCGATCCCCAAGCGCGAGGCGCCAAGCCGCAGCTCGAGCGCCGCCGCGAGCCAGTCTGCGCTCCGCCCGCTGGATGCCGGCTTCGCGACCTGCGGCCGCAACAAATCCGGCCCCTTTTGTTCGGCGAGCCCGATCCCTGCGACCGCGGCTGGAACGCTGCTCTGCGGGTAGCACACCGCGACGGGGAGAGCTTTCCAGTGGCTGGCCGTGGCCCCTATTGCTTCGGGCCGGGCGGGCCTCCGAAGCTCCAGATCCAGGCAGCCTGCCGCGGCCAGCGCCACGCGTCGCTCAGCCTCGACTCGGGGGACGCAGGCCGCCGACACGGACGGGACAGGCCCAGCCACCACGGGCTTGGCCGGCAGGCCGGCACCTGCCTCGGCGATCGCGGGCGATATCGCCGGAGGAGACGGCAAGTCTCCCACCGTCAGGGTCCGGGCCTCCCCGCACGGCGCGACTGGCCCTGCCAACCCAAGGGAGTGCGGTTCGCCGACAAGCTGTGCCTCGGGTGCGGAGAGCACAGCGCGCGGCTCGGGCATGCTGGGCGTGCCCACGCTCAGGCTCGTGGCAACGGCGGGACCCGCACTTACGCAGGCGCTTAAATCCACGGGCGGCGCCGGGAAGGTCGCTCCGCTCGGAGCAGGCGCCGCTGGCAAGGCCTTCACCCCCGGGGCTGGAACGGTCGCGGGCGGCGCCTTTGCAGGTTCCGCCGGAAGCTCTGGCAAGCGCATCGCCATCGCAGGCAGCGCTACGCTCACCGTGAGTGCGGCGCCGCTGCCGACACCGAGAGAGACCAGCGACGCAGGCGGCGGGACCTCCGGGTTGAACCAGCGCGGAACCGTGAGACCTCGATGCGCCTGGGGCAATGCCTGCGGGAATACCAGTCGTGGCGCCAAAGCGCCCACCCGCGCTTGAGCCGGCGCCACCTTCCCGGAGACCGGGCGGGCCGGAATGCTGATGACCCCGGCCGGAGGGATCGCAGCCTCGATCGGGAGGCTCGGCAGCTCGCGTTGCACTCCGATGGGCCTTACCACGATCGGCTGAGCGGCACAGACGGCCCCGGCCACTGGCTTCACGGGTGAGGGTGAGAGAATCAGGCTTTCCGCAGTTCTCACGGCTGCTGGTGAGGGGACCGCCGCGCCGGTAGCCGGCCACGCCAGCGCGGGGATCAGTCGCTGCGGGATGGCCGTCCGTGGCTGGCCGTACGCCAGACTTCGCATCAGAGGCTCGACCGCCGTCGTGGACGCGAGCGCCCGGTAGCGCACAGTAGAAACCGTCGTCTGGGGCATGCTGAGATGTGCGCCTCCCAGGGCGAGCGTCCGCGACCGGCCTGCGGCAGGCCTCGTGATCGCTGCGGGCTGCGGCAAACTCATCGCGGGCGCCATGCCGATGCCGGCGGCGCCGTGCGGTCCCGGCGTCTCGGTTGCAGGGAGCTGGAGCGGCGGAACTGCCCGTATCGCTGCACCAGCCGGCGATGCGACTCCGGCCCATCGCGCGGGCCGTGCCTCGACGATGGTCAGACCCGCCTCCCGCGGCGCGGACGGCATTCCCGGCGACGGTCCTTTCGGGTAGTCGAGGCTTCTGCCGGCGAAGGCGTGGGCATGCAACTCTATCCCCGCACCATTGGCTCGGGCCGCAGGAAGTCGGATCGCTGCGTACGCGGCCTCGGCAAGGCCCGTTGACGACTTCAAGCCCCAGCCTGTTTGCGGCAGACTGATCCTCGCCGTGAAGCCTGACGCCGCGGCGCCGTAGAAACAGGATGCCACGTCTTTGTTCTGTACCCAGGCGACATCCCTCAGCCCGGCGGGCGCAGGAATCCTCTGTTGCCCTTCTGCCTCTCGACGCGGCGTTTCGGCGGCGGGCGTCTCCGGTTTGGGAGCCGCGACCGCTTCGGTGGCCTGGGCCTCCCGGGGCTTGCGCGCCGTTGGCGAGGCTTCCATGAGCCGCTGGATGGCAAGCCTGGCCAGCTCGTGATAGCGTTCGCGGTGTTCGTCGCAGCAGAAGTCCGGATCCGTCAGCTTGCGGATTACGGAAACCGGCTTGCCGCAGTAAAAACAGGGCATGGAGCCAACGACGCTCTCGGTTAATTATAGGGTGAAAGGACCGGCTTTTCCAACAGTAATTTCCCTGATCCCAAGCGAGGGGAATTGTGCAATAATCCACCCGAAGCCATGACCCCGCCCGTCTCTCGATCCCTTACCGCAAGGTTCGGCGCCCCTGCACGCTTCTGGGCCTTCCTCATCGGCGCCGTTTGCCTGGCCGCCCAGCCCTCGTGGTTCAACGTGCGGGACTTCGGCGCCCGCGGCGATGGGCAATCCAACGACGCGCCCGCGATCCGCAAGGCGATCGAAGCCGCTGCCGGCGCGGGTGGAGGCGTCGTTTATCTGCCCCCAGGCAATTACATGAGCGGGACGCTGGTGCTCCGCAGCCACGTCACCTTGCATCTGGCGCCCGGGGCGACGCTGTGGGGCAGCCGTTCCATGGACGATTACGGTCCGCCCCACCTCATTTACGCGCGCGACGCCGAAAACATCGTCATCGAAGGCGGGGGCGTGATCAACGGCAACGGCGAGGCCTTCTGGGAACCCGATTTCAAGCCGCGTCCCCGCCGGCCCAGTCCTCTGTTGCGCTTCGAACGCTGCCGGCGCGTCCGCATCCGCGATATCGCCATCCGCAACGCGCCCGGCTGGACGATTCATCCGCTGGAGTGCGACGGCGTTTGGATCCAGGGCGTCTCCATCGTCAATCACCTTCGCGGTCCCAACACGGACGGGATTGATCCCGACTCCAGCCGGAACGTTTTCATATCCGATTGTTTCATCGAAGCCGGAGACGACTGCATCGTTCTCAAGACCACCGGCCAGTTGAGCCGGCCGGCGCCGCCCTGCGAGAACGTGATCGTGACCCGTTGCACTCTCGTCAGCGACGACGCCGCCCTCAAGCTCGGCACCGAAAGCCTCGGCGATTTCCGCCACATCCTTTTCTCCGATTGCGTGATCCGCGGCACCCGCGTCGGGCTGGCCATCTACGCCAAGGACGGGGGCGCCTTTGAGGCCGTGCGTTTTTCCAGGATCTCGATTGACACCCACCCGACCCACCGCGAGTCTCTCCAGTGGCCGGTCTACATTGACCTCGAAAAGCGTTATGAGGACTCGCCCGTTAGCCGCGTGCGCGACATCCAGTTCAGCGATCTGACCATTTACACGCGGGGGCGCATTCTGGTGGGCGGCATGCCTGATCATCCCCTCGAGGACCTCGTCTTCCGCAACGTCCGCATGCGCATCACCGGCTTCGAGCGGGTCGAGACAGCCAGCAAACCCCGCGGGTCCAGCCGCGTGCGTCCCGTCGGGCGCGAACTGGACTACGCCTCCGTGCCTGCGGCCCTGATCTTCGCCAACCTGCGCGGTCTCAAGCTTCATGACGTCGAAGTTTTCTGGGAGGCGCCGGGCGATGCGCCCGAGCGTCACGCGCTCTACGCGGCGCGTGTCGAGGACCTGGAAATCGCGAGCTTTGCCGGACGCCAGGCCGCAGCCGAGGGCAAGCTCGCCGTCATCGGCTTCGACGAGGTTCGCCGCGCCGTGATCCGGGACAGCCGCGCTCAACCCGGCTCCGTCGTCTTCCTGGGCCTGCGCAAAACGGACCCCAACGACATCCGGTTTGTGAACAACGAACTTACGTTCGTTCGGGACGCTGTCCTGGAAGGCCCCGTCCACGTGCATTTGCCTTGATGAGGGCACCGCCCCCCACGTGGCAGGCCAGAACCGCTAGGCTGGATAGCAGGCAGTCGGCAGTTTGCCGGCGCTGGCGGGAGGTATCCATGATCCGAGATAGCCGCGCTGTACGCGTCGCCTGGATATTAGTCTGCACGCTTCCCGTTCTTGCTCAGTGGGACAAGTTGGGCGAGAAAATCGCCCAGCTCGGCAAGAAACTCCCGGTGACCGAGATCCGGCTGCGCACCGATCCACCGGGCGCTCGCGTGCGCCCCCTGGAAACCCTCGTCATCCAGGTCCTTGCTTACGGCCAGAACGGGGAGGAAAAAGTCCGGCTGCGCCGCACCGGCGCCGCCCTGCACGTCAAAGAACCTGAAGGCGGCTGGCTCTCCAAGCCCTTCGCCTTCCAGGGCAAGGACGAGGAGAAATTCTTCGACGAAAGCGGGTCACGCGCCTGGAATATTTTCGCGGAAGCGTCCGGCCAGTTCGTCATCAAGGATTCCTTTCTTTACACGGCGCCCGAAAAACCCGGCAAGTATCACGTTCAGGCCGAGCTCGAGGGCAAACAGGCGGAAATCGAAATCGAAGTCAGCCAGAGCGCGCCCTCACGCAAGAAGCCGGAAGCCGTCAACTTTCCTCCTTATCCCTCGCGTGACGACCCCTATCGGCCGCTGGTCGAACATTATGCGCCGTTCCTTGCCCAGGAAACCTGGTTCGAACCGAAAGCGGATATTCCCTGCCGGTTCGATTACGACGGCGACTGGCACGGAGACAATAACTGGGACAACCTGGAAACGGGCAGTTCCCAAGCTTTTGTCCATTATGCCGTCATGGAGACGGAGACCCACTGGTTTCTCGTCTACAACGTATTCCATGCGCGGGATTACTCGGACCGCTGTGTCCTCGGAACCTGTCACGAAAACGACAACGAAGGCATCATACTTACCATTCGCAAGGACGGCTCACCTTACGGGCGACTGGAGGTCATGGAAACTCTTGCCCACAACAATGTCTATTCCGTGACCAATAACCCTCGCATCCGTCCCGGCGCGCACACGATAGACGGAGGCATCGAGTTCTATCAGGAGACTCATCCTGCGGTTTTCATCGAATCCGGCGGCCACGGCATTTACGGCACGCTCCTGCCCCAGTCGCGGTATTCGCTTGCCCAGGATCAGTTTCTCGACGGCACGGGAATTACTTTCATTTACAAAGGCGTGCCCGAACGGCCTCGCCATGCCAACGACCGGCTGGTGGGTTACGATCTGGTTCCGATCGAACGGGAATGGTGGCCCAAGGCCCAGGAAGGAAAGTGGGATGCGCGAACCTTCGACGAGTACTTCCTTTACGAACCTTTCGGCGATCGCCCGGCGTTGAGTTTCCGCATCGGCGGGGCGTTTTACGGTCGCAAGGAAGCGGCCAACAAGGCTCGGCCTTTCTGGGGATGGCACGACAGCGCTACTCTGAAGCGCAAGATCCTTGCCGTGGGACAATGGGGGCTTGATCCCGCCTATGCCGTAAGTCGCAATCTGCGCTTCCCTGCCGACGAGCCTTTCTCGCTCGACTACGTTTACAACCCCTACCTCGGTATTGACCGGCGCCCGCAGCGCCCAGCAGCGTCGGCGGCGCCGAGTCTATCAGCGCCCGCCGCGGCGGGTGAAATCGAGATCGAGGCCGAAGTGGACGGCACGGTGGACATCCTCATTCAGGGCGACGCCGTTCGCTTCGAGGTGCAATCCGGTCAGCCCGTTGCCCGCCAGCAGGCTCGCTTCGGCGCCCCGCTGCCCGCCCGACCCGGCCTCGCCCTCACTCTGCGCAAGCTCGCAGGACGTGGCCGGGCCACGCTCCTTGAGCAGCCATCCCCGGCCAACAACTTCACCGCGCGCATCCGGGTCGAGGATCCCCGCGGCGGCGCCGACTTCTACCGCCTGCTCGTGACATGGGGGCCGTGAAGCAGGCGCCGCGCGCTCGTCAGCTCAGTAGTAGAACTTCAACGCGAACTGCATCAGGCGGGCGTCACCGGCCAGCCGTGAGATCGTCCCGAAGGCGCCGCTGGCCCGGTTGTTTTCCGGCAAGCCGAACTGCGGCGTGTTGAACGCATTGAAAACTTCCCAACGGAACTCGAGGCTGCGGCCTTCGCCGAAGTACGGGAATGTCCGCGCCAGGGCGAAATCGAAGTTCACCGCCCCCGGCCCGTCCAGAATGTTGCGGCCGCAGTTCCCCAGCACCCTCGGTTCCGGCGGCGGCGCGAAGGCGGCCTGGTCGAACCAGCGGTCCGGTTTGCGCTGGTC
Source organism: Bryobacteraceae bacterium (assembly GCA_028275505.1). Classification (GTDB taxonomy): domain Bacteria; phylum Acidobacteriota; class Terriglobia; order Bryobacterales; family Bryobacteraceae; genus DTHT01. The sequence continues at coordinate 490 of JAPWUP010000143.1, read as the reverse complement.
GGCAGGAAGATTGCCGTCGCGCAGCCGATCTGCCAGCGCGTTGGCCAGACCGCCGGGCACGCCGACGCGTCCGTTGTTGGCGCCGTAGAAGATTGTGAACGGACGTCCCGACCGCAGTACGGTGATGCCGCTGATGCGCCAGTTCCCCAGCAACCACGCCCCCGGCCCTTCCGTCAAATAGGACCCACCCTTGCCCAGTGGCGGTTCGTAATTGTAATGAAGCACCAGGCGGTGACGATAGTCGAAGTCGCTGCGACCGCGCTGCTCTTTGAGGTTGTGCGCGTTCTGCATGAAGCTGCTTGAGCCGCCGCTGAACAGGTGCTCCATGGCGTAGTCAATGGACTTGGAGAAGGTGTACGCCAGCCCGAAGGCAACGCCTCGGCTGAATCGCTTGTCCAGCGAGGCGTCCAGGCCGTGGTAATGCGAGTTCACACTATTCTCGCGGTACTCGATCGCGCCCAGGGCCGGGAAGCGCACCGTCGCCAACCCG
>JAPWUP010000218.1 GCA_028275505.1 Bryobacteraceae bacterium | reverse complement strand
TCGAGAATCTCTTTTTCCTTGATCTTGACGGCCTGCTCGAGCTTCTGCATGTACGTGTCCGTGATCTTCTGGACCTCGTCCATCGCCCGCCGCTCGTCGTCTTCGCCGATCAGTTTGTCCTTCATCATCTTCTTGAGCGCTTCGTTGGCTTCCCGCCGCACGGCGCGCAAGGCCACACGGTGATCCTCGGCGATGCCGTGCAGGTGCTTGACGAGCTCGCGGCGCCGCTCCTCGGTCAGTGGCGGAATCGGCACCCGGATGATGCGCCCGTCGTTGGAGGGATTCAGGCCCAAATCCGAGGCGCGGATAGCCTTTTCAATGGCCGGAATTTGCGAGACGTCCCAAGGCTGGATGGTGATCAGATTGGGCTCGGGCACGTGCAAGGCCGCCAGCTGGTTGAGCGGCGTGGGGGTCCCGTAATAATCCACGCGCACTGGCTCGAGCAAACTGACCGAGGCGCGCCCGGTGCGGATGGTGGCCATCATGTGCTGCAAGTCCGCCAGCACCTTTTCCATTCGGGTTCTGGCGAAGTTGTAGACGTCTTTGACGGTCTGAAAACTCTGCGTCGCGGGTGCGCTGCGTTGTTCCTTCATAGGATCCACTCGCTTTGGCTTGGATTCGCCGCCCTGCCCGCCGCCTTCCCCCCTATCGCATTATAGACCGGCGGTCGGCCCGGGCTGGCCGATGATCGTCCCCGTCGGTTCTCCCTCCACCACGCGCACGATATTGCCCGGGACGGTGAGATTGAAGACCACGACCGGCAGGCCGTTATCCCGGCACATGGCCACGGCGGTAGCGTCCATGACGCCGAGGCCGCGGGAGAGGACTTCGTCGTAGCCGATCCGCTGAAACAGAACAGCGTCAGGATGTTTCAGCGGATCCTTGTCGTACACCCCGTCCACTCGCGTCCCCTTGGCCAGGATTTCCGCCTTGATCTCCAGCGCTCTCAGCACCGCGGCGGTGTCGGTGGAGAAGTAAGGATTCGACGTTCCCGCCGCGAACAGGACCACGCGCCCTTTCTCCAGGTGGCGCAGCGCGCGGCGCCGGATGTAGGGTTCCGCCACCTGGCGCATTTCAATGGCTGTCATCACCCGCGTGGGAACACCCTCCTTTTCCAGCGCGTCCTGGAAAGCGAGGGCGTTGATCACCGTGGCCAGCATGCCCATATGGTCGGCTGTCACCCGGTCCATGTCGCGGGCCGCTTCGGAAAGGCCGCGGAAAAAGTTGCCGCCTCCCAGCACGACGCCCGTCTGAACCCCGCGACGGGCCACTTCCGCCACCTCGCCCGCCAGCTCGCGCACGCGGGCCCGGTCCAATCCGAAGCCGGCGCCCCCGGCCAACACCTCACCGCTTAGCTTGAGTAAAACGCGCTGGTAGCGTGGCACGGGCCGACCCCGGAAGCGAGGATGGCTTCAGGCCCCGGCCGGGCTTTCGGCGCCCGCCCGATCACCGACCTTGAAGCGCACGAATCGCGAAACCGTGATGTTTTCGCCGAACTGCGCGATCTTGCTGGCGATCAGTTGCCCCACCGTCAGTGTGTTGTCCTTGATGAAGGGCTGATCGTAGAGGCAGACTTCTTCGTAAAACTTGTTCAGACGTCCCTCGACGATCTTGTCCACGACCTTCTCCGGCTTGCCTTCGGCCAGGGCGCGGGCGCGCTCGATTTCACGCTCCTTCTCCAGCACCTCGGCGGGCACGTCTTCGCGCCGGATGTACTGGGGATCGGCCGCCGCGATCTGCATGGCGATGTCATGAACCAGTTGCCGGAATTCCTCCGTGCGGGCCACAAAGTCCGATTCGCAGTTCACTTCGACCAGAACCCCGAGCTGGGCGCCGGGGTGGATGTAACTGCCAATCAGGCCCTGACGGGTCGCGCGGTGGGCCTTCTTGGCGGCCGTGGCCAGCCCGCGCTTGCGCAGCACCACCTGCGCCTGCTCCAAGTCCCCATTGGCCTCCACCAGAGCGTTCTTGCATTCCATCATGCCTGCGCCAGTGAGTTCGCGCAGTTGCTTGACCAGTTGTGCGGTAATCTCCGCCATGGCTCTTCCCTTGCCGGATGCGATTCAGAAAACCTGTTCAGAAAGTCGGAAAGCTTGCTCAGAAATCTTGCTCCGCCTCGCTCTCCTCGCCCGCCTCGGTCGCCTGGGCGCGGCGAGGCAGAGACATCAAAGGCAGCTCCTCCTCAGGAATGGTCTCCGACATCAGTTGCTCGGAGAAGCGCGGATCCACGTACTGCGTGTACTCGGGAATCTCTTCCAGCGGCGTCTCGTCGGCGACGATGCGCTCGGCGGTGAAGGTCTGTTCGGTGGCCAGGGTGCGACCTTCGATGATGGCGTCGGCGATCTTGCTGGCAAACAGCCGGATGGACCGCAACGCGTCGTCGTTGCCCGGGATGGGGTAGTCCACCAAATCGGGATCGCAGTTGGTATCCACGACCGCCACCACCGGGATGCCGAGCTTCAGTGCCTCACGAACGGCGATTTCCTCCTTGTTGGAGTCTATGACGAACAGCACGTCGGGCCGGCCCGGCATGTCCTTGATGCCGGCCAGATTCTGTTCCAAGTGGCGGCGCTCGCGCTCCAGCCGCGTGATCTCCTTCTTGGTCCGGCCCTGGTAGCCGTTCTCTGCCGCCATGGCCTCGAGCTCTTTGAGGCGCTTGATCGACTTCTGGATCGTCACCCAGTTCGTGAGCAAGCCGCCCAACCAGCGGTGATTCACGTAGTACATCCCGCAGCGAGTGGCCTCTTCGGCAATCGCCTCTTGCGCCTGCCGCTTGGTGCCCACGAACAGGACGATCTTTCCCTGCGACGCCTGCTCCCCTACGAACTGCATCGCTTCCTTGAACAGTCGCAGGGTCTTCTGCAAGTCGATGATGTAAATTCCGTTGCGTTCGCCGAAGATGTACTCCTTCATCTTCGGGTTCCAGCGCTTGGTCTGGTGCCCGAAGTGAACGCCGGCTTCGAGCAATTCTTTCATTGAGATTGACGGCAAACTACCTCCTTGCTAGCCGAGTAGTGATGCTTGTGGCGGCCTGCGGCCCAAACGAGATTTGCAGGCTCGCCCGGCCAGCCTCACGGCCGACCATGCCGTAGTGCCCGCGGCTCTCTCGAGCCGCCTGTGCGCTGCGTCCGCTCAACGCTTGGAGAACTGGAAGCGCTTCCGCGCTCCTTTCTGACCGTACTTCTTGCGTTCGTGCTCGCGCGGATCCCGCGTCAGATAGCCCAGTTCCTTCAGCTTCGGACGCAGCTCGCTGTTGAACTCTACCAGCGCACGCGCAATCCCCAGCCGGGCGGCGCCCGCCTGTCCGGACAAACCACCGCCGTCGGCCAGGATCAGCACGTCGAACTTGTCCGCCGTCTCCGTAGCCAGCAACGGCTGGCGCACCCACAGACGCGTGTGCTCGGTCACGAAATACTCATCAAAGGGACGACCGTTGACAATGATCTTTCCTGTGCCCGGCCGCAGAAATACGCGGGCCACGGCGCTCTTGCGCCGGCCCGTTCCCATGTATTGCACCAGGGTCGCCACGGTTCAGATTCCTCGTCTCGCTCTATGCCTGGATGACCACAGGCTCGGGTTTCTGCGCCTGGTGAGGGTGCTTGTCACCGGCATAGACGCGCAGCTTGCGCAACATCCGCTTGCCCAGCTTCGTCTTGGGCAACATGCCCGCGATCGCGTCGAAAACGATACGCTCCGGGTGGGTTGCCCGCAACTTGCGGAAACCGATCTCCTTCAAACCGCCGGGATAGCCGGTATGATGCCGGTAAACCTTCTGGTCTTCCTTTTTCCCGGTGACGCGCACCTTCGCGGCGTTGATCACCACGACGTGGTCACCCATATCCAGGAATGGCGTGTAATTCGGTTTGTGCTTGCCCATCAGGAGGATAGCAGCCTGCGTTGCCAGACGCCCTAGCACCATGCCCTGCGCATCCAGCAGGTGCCAGCGGCGTACTATCTCCTTCTGGGACGGGATTGGGGTCTTCATAGGGACAGACTCGTCCGCTCCTTGGTCCTCGATAAATTCAGCGTAGCGGAGCCCCGAGGCTGCTGTCAAACGCCTCCGACCGCTCGCCGCCCCGCCGGCGCCCCAAGACTGGCCGGCTTCAAGCGCGCCGCGTGCTGCGCGCCGTGCTGCCCCGGCCCGCTTCTGCGGCAAGCCCGACTTCCGCGGTGGCGTACAGAGGCAGCGGCAGATCGTTCCACCCTGCCATCTCGGACGGCGGGATTCCTTCCGCGTCGCGATAGAAAACCAGCCTCCTCTCAACCGGGTCGAAATCCACGCGAATCAGGTCGCCGCCCGCGATCTGTTCGGTGGCGATCAGGTTGGAAAGCGGTTGTACGAGCAGCCTTTCGATCGCGCGCTTGAGGTGTCGCGCGCCGTACTTCAGGTCTGTGCCTTCCTCGAGCAGGTAATCTTTGGCCGCCGGCGTCAACCGGAACACGAAAGGTTGGGCCGAGGAGAGAAAGATCCGACGCTGAACCATGCTCAGCTCGATTTCCAGAATTTGGCGCAGCTCCGATTCCCCCAGCGGCTTGAAGACCACGATTTTGTCCAGGCGGTTGACGAATTCGGGCGTGAACTTGCGGCGCACCGCTTCGAGTCCCGCCTGTGTGATGCGGCCAGTCAGGCGGGCATCCGCCTGCCGTTCATTACTGCACCGGAAGCCCAGTTTGGGCGACGCCAGCGCGCTCATTTCCGCCGCCCCCACGTTGCTGGTCATGAAAATCATGGTTCGCGAAAAGTCCACGCGCCGGTTGTCTCCCAGCGTCAGAGTGGCCTTGTCGAGAATGCCGAGCAGCAGATTCCAGAGGGCGTCGCTGGCCTTTTCGATCTCGTCGAACAGCACGAAACTCAGCTTGAGTTTCTCGGTGTGGTATTGGTTCAGCACTTCCTGGCTCAGCAACGGGTGGGTCTCGCGGTGGCCCAGGTAACCCGGTGGAGAGCCGATGAGCTTGGCGATTTCGTGGCTGTGCTGGAACTCTGCACAGTCAATTTTGATCACGGCGCGGGGAGAACCGAGCAACAGTTCCGCCGTCGCTTCCACGATGCGTGTCTTGCCCGATCCGGTGGGCCCGAGGAACAACAGCACTCCCGCAGGCCGGCCCGGTGGCGACATCCCAGTCAGGTACATCTGAAAGATGCTCACGATTTGCTGGATCGCCTCGTCCTGGCCGACGATCAGGCGACGCAGGCCGGCCTCGAGGCGCTCGGCTTCTCGTCCGGTACGCCCTGGATCCAGCAATTTCGGCCGCTCCATCATCCTCGCCTCGTGCGATCCCGGGCGGCGTCACGCTCCTGTTCCCGTCCGCCCGTGATGGCTCGTTTTCTCTTATCGGCGGATCCGAGCCGGGCCGTTATGCTGTCCTCACTTGCGCGGCTTGCTCGGACGCACCTCGACGCGGCTCACCAGCGTCCGCGCCGGCATCCGCAACAGGAACAGGACAATTTCGGCGATGTCTTCCGGCGCAATCTTCCAGTCCTCCGGAGCGCTGCGTCCGAATCCGGTGGCCACGCTGCCCGGCATGATTTCCGCCACCCGGATGTTGTCGTAGCGGTAGTCGAGCATCAGCGCTTCGGTGAAGCCTCTCAGACCGAACTTCGAGGCGTTGTAGGCGGCCCCGCCCGCAAAAGCGTTCCGCCCCGCCAGGCTCCCGATGTTGATGATGAATCCCCCGCCCCGCGCTCGCATGAGCGGGACAGCGGCCCGCGTCGCGTGGAAGGCGCCCGTCAGATTCGTCTCGATCGTGCGCCGCCAGTCTTCCAGGCTCAGCTCGGCCGCCGGAGCAAAGATGCCCACCCCGGCGTTGTTCACCAGAATGTCCACGCCGCCCAGTTCACTTTGGACGTACCGGAACAGCGCCTCCACGTCCTCCCATCGCGCGACGTCCGCTGCCTGCCCGCACGCGCGTCCCAAGGATGCCAGCGCCGCGACTGCTTCCCGGACGCCCGCCTCGCTTCGTCCGCAAATAGCGACCGCTGCCCCCTCGCGCAACAGCGCCTCGGCAATTGCGCGTCCAATGCCTCGCGTACCCCCAGTTACCACCGCAACTTTGTTTTCAAGGAATCCGCCCATGTAAGCGATTATTACCTGCTTGGGGAGCCAGGATCGAACCCGGCGGGGAAGGCCGCGTGGGTGACGTCGCTCAGCGCCTGCGCCGCCGAATGACACGGTGGTATTCGTAAAAGGCGCGCACCCGTTCATCGGCCAGCAAGGGCCGGTGAACCTGGAGGAGAACCATTCCGCTGTGATTGTTGCCTTCCAGCACACTGAAGCCGTCTTCGCGGACCGCTACATCCCAGCCCACATAGTCCAGGAAGTCATA
>JAPWUP010000044.1 GCA_028275505.1 Bryobacteraceae bacterium | reverse complement strand
GTTCATCGGCCAGCAAGGGCCGGTGAACCTGGAGGAGAACCATTCCGCTGTGATTGTTGCCTTCCAGCACACTGAAGCCGTCTTCGCGGACCGCTACATCCCAGCCCACATAGTCCAGGAAGTCATAGGCTTCCGTCGCCGCGAGCAGGCTTTGGACCAGCCGCTCCCAGTTGGGCACCTGCACTCCCTCGATCTCCGCCCCCGTTTCGGGGTGGCGACTGAACCATTCCAGCCGCCCGCTGTGCGGATAGGTTGTCGCCTTCTTGAGACGCCCCGTAGTCAGATCCACCTCAGCCGAATATCCGCCGCGCTGGAAATTGTCCGTCGGCCTGGAGCGTTGGGAGCCGAAACGATGCACCGCGATCGCTATGAAGGCTCGGCGCTCCTGATACGGATCTCGCATCGTCAGGATGCGCAACGTGTTTGTGGTGTAAGGGTAAATCCTCGCCGCGTACTCTCCGTTGGGCGCAAACTCCGTCACCATGTAATTGTTTGCACGCTGAAGCAGGTGCGCGATTTCCTCCACGTTTACCGTGGCGCCGTTCAACGCGAAATGTCCGCCTTCCCAGGAAAGCACGTAGAGGCCTATGCCGCAGCTTTCCCCGTATGGTTTGAAGACCAGCCGCCCGTACCTCCGGGAAACTTCCAACAACGCCTCCAGACTGTCCACCCGCGGCTCCTGCACCAATGGCGCCGGACGGCCCCCTGAAATCCAGGCCAGCGTCCTCGGCACGGGCAACAATCCTTTGAAGAGCGCCTCAAACAGCAGCTTGTCGTGCAGTGCCTCGGGCCTGCGGTTGATGCGCGGCGTTCGAATCACTCGGTGGTACTCCGGCAGGTAATCGGAAGCGCGGTTGCGGTCCAGCCCGTAGATCAGGTGGCACTCTCCAGGAAAGCCACGCACCCACATGGACAACCGCGTCCGCAGCGGGATGGGAAACGTAGCGCGGCGATCGTGTCGCCACAGTTTGATGAAACCCCGGATCAGTTGCCAGGGCCGAGCCGAGGCGCGTTCCAGAGTTTCAAGCATGATCGGCGCCCCCGAAGAATTTTTGCACTGTATCCTCGAGGATCGAAGTATAAACCGCCGACACCGAGAACGCAAGAGGTCTCGGCCGGATGCGCCGCCCCGTGACCCGAGAACCAGTTTGCGCCCCCGCGAGCTTGCTATGCTAACACCGAGGAAAAGCCTTGGCGGCCGGACCCGAGCTTCCCCTGTTACGCGGCTACTCCATCATTTACTTCGGCAACGACTGGAAAGCCGAGAATCGGACCAGCAGCCATCACGTCGCAGCGCGGCTCGCCCGCCATCTGCCTTTGCTTTATGTAGATTGCCCAGGCTTGCGTCCTCCGGCGCTGGCCGGCCGGGACTTGCGTCGCGCCCTGCGAAAGATCGCGGAAACCGCGCGCGGTCCGCGACCTCTTGTCTCCCAGATGTGGCATTGCACACTGCCGCAGATTCCGCTCCGCCGGCATCGCGTGTTCAACGCCTTGAATCAACGGCTGGCCCGGCTCTTGTTGCGGCGCTGGCTCCGGCGCTTGGGCTGGTCCCGGTTGATCTCTTGGTTCGTCGTCCCCCATCCCGGCTTCCTTGCCGGTGAGCTCGGCGAGGATTACGTTGTGTATTACTGCACCGATGATTACTCGGCGTTGCCCGGTGTAGATGTTACCGCAGTAGCCCGCATGGATGAAGAGTTGACCAGGCGGGCTGACCAGGTCTTTGCTGTCTCCTCTCCGTTAGTGGCTGCCAAACGCGCGCTCAATCCCGCGACTGCTTACGCTCCCCACGGTGTGGACTTCGAACTGTTTGCCGCCGCATCGGATCCCGCCACCGAACCCGTCGCCGAAGCTGCACACTGGCCGCGCCCAATAATTGGTTACTTCGGCGTCGTGAATGCCAGGCTGGATCTCGGGTTACTCGCTTTTCTCGCCCGTTCCCGCCCGCGGTGGACGTTCCTTTTGGTGGGACGCGTTGCTCCGGAAGCCGCGAATCTCCGGCAGTATCCTAACATCCGACTGCCCGGCCCCCAGCCCTATGAGAGTCTGCCACGCTGGGCGAAAGTCTTCGACGTGGCCATCCTGCCCTATTTGCGCGACCGACAGGGCTTGACCGCCAATCCCTTGAAGCTGCGGGAGTACCTGGCTACCGGGAAACCTGTGGTCACCGTGCTCACGCCAGAGGTGGAATTGTTGCGGCATTGCGTACGCACTGCATCCTCTGCCGAGGAGTTCCTGGCTCAGATCGAGGACGCGCTCGAGCGGGATTCCCCGGCAGACCGCCGGGCCCGCCAGGCTGCCGTGGCCGGCATGAGTTGGGAAGCCCGTGTCGCGGAGGTGCTGGCCATCGTCGAGCAAGGTTTAGCACGCAAACTGCACGTTGACTCGGCCAGGAGGGCGCTCCACGCGTGAGCTCTTCGGAATTCATGCGGCGACCGCCCCTGCGGATTGGCATTGTCGGGGCCGGCTACGTCAGCAGGCATCATATCGAGGCGCTGCGCCGGCTGCCCTTCGTGCGTCTGGTTGGCATCGCCGACATCAACTACGACGCCGCCCAGGCCGCAGCGCAGCGTTACGGGATCCCGCTGGCATGTCGCAAACTTGAGGAGCTCGCGACCGCAAGCCCGGAGGCGATCTATCTGCTCACCCCGCCCCACACTCATTGCCCGCTCGCTCTGCAAGCCCTGGACATGGGCTGCCATGTCTTCGTCGAGAAGCCCATGGCAGAGACCGCCGAAGAATGCGATCGTATGATCGCCCGGGCGCGGGAGACGGGCCTCGCCCTCTCTGTCAACCACTCGGACAAGTTCGATCCGGTCGTCCAGCGGGGGCTTCGCCTTGTACTGGACGGCGCCTGCGGCCAGACTCTCGCAGCAGACGTGATTCGCAGTTCTTCCTACGCGCCCTATGCCGGAGGTCCGCTGCCTCCTGTCTACTCGAAGGGATCCTTCCCTTTCCAGGATCTCGGCGTGCACAGCCTTTACCTTCTCGAGGCGTTCCTGGGACCCATTGAGCAGCTCGACGTGGAGTTTCGTTCCACCGGCCGGGATCCTGATTTGTTGTTCGACGAGTGGTTTGTCCAGGCTCGCTGCGCCCGCGGCACGGGACGGGCTTATCTTTCCTGGAACGTCCGCCCCATGCAGAACCGAATCCGGGTCTACTGCAGCGCCGGCGTGGTGGAAATGGACCGCTTCCTGCAACTTTTGACGGTAACTCGCAGCTTACCCGGTCCCAAGTTTCCCCAAATGGTCTTGCAAGCCGTCCGTAACTCGGCTTGCGCTACTTTCGTAGTTCCCTGGAACGTCTTGCGGTTCTTCACAGGCCGGCTGCCCCCTTCTCCCGGAATCCGGGCTGGCGCGGTTGCCTTCGCACGGGCGCTTTATGAGGGCGTACCCCCTCCCGTGAGCGCTGACGAAGGTCGCCGCATGGTCCAGCTCATGGAGGAGGCGTCGCGCGCCGCCGACGAACAATGGCGCGCCAGGCGCCGCATCGCGCTTGCGCCACTGCCGCCCGCGAGCTGCCTGGTCACTGGCGCTTCCGGGTTCTTGGGCCGCGCATTGCTCAACCGACTCCGGCAACAAGGGGTGTGCGTGCGCGTGCTCGTGCGTCGCGAGGTCCCCGAGTGGCGAGCAGACAAAGGCATCCAGATCGTGCTGGGTAACCTTGGCGATCCCGAAGTGGTCGAGGCCGCCGTGCGCGGCGTCCAGACGGTTTTTCACGTCGGCGCGGCCATGAAGGGGTCACGCGAGAGCTTCCAGGCCGGCACGGTCTGGGGTACGCGCAACATCGTGGAGGCCTGCCTGAAGCACGGCGTCCGCAGACTGGTGCATGTCAGTTCGCTCAGTGTCTTGGATCACGCTTCTCACCGGCCCGGCACCCTGGTCACCGAATCCTGGCCGCTCGAGCCTTTCCCGGAACGCCGTGGCTGGTACACCCAAACCAAACTTCAGGCCGAACGCATCGTGCTCGAGGCAGTGCGCGAGCACGGTCTGGACGCGGTGATCTTGCGGCCCGGGCAAATTTTCGGGCCAGGCGCCGCCAACTTTACGCCGTCCGGTGCGATCTCCTTGGCTGGCCGCTGGTGGATTTGCGGTTCCGGTCGCGCCAGACTGCCGCTGGTCTTCGTGGAGGACGTCGTGGATGCCTTGCTCCTGGCGGCCGAGGCTCGAGTACCGCCTGGAAGCATCTTTCACTTGGTGGATCCTACGCCTGTCACGCAGCGCGAGTACGTCGCTGCATCTCGTCTCCGATTTGGCGCGGCGATTCGCGTTCGCTACGTGCCCCGCTTCCTTCTGATGCTGGCCGCGTATGGCGTCGCTTGCCTGTCCAGACTGCTCGGGCGTGACCTTCCTCTTTCCCCTTACCGCGTCCGTTCTTTACGACCCCTGTCGGAGCTGGATTGCTCGGCCGCCCACAACGTACTCGGCTGGCGGCCACGGATCGGCGTGCGCCGCGGCTTGGAACTGACATTCGCTGCGCCCGAGTAGCCCCGCCACGCGGAACCCGGCTGATCTGCCCCGATTACGGCACCGCAATCACTCCCACGCGGCTCCGTCCCAGCTCATCTCCGGTCCCGCTCAGGTACGTGTACCGGTAGTAGAGCAGCCGATCGCCTTGAACCGTCGTCTCGGCCTGGCAAATCCCGCTTTCGCAAGAACCCATCACCGCCTGTCCCAGCGTCGGATCCGAGCCGTAGTCCACCCGCAGCCACCGCACGGCAGCGTTGGCTGGCGCGCCCACGCGGAAGCGCACCGCGCGCGGCTCCGCCGACCCCGCGGCGCGCGTAAACACCCCCATGGTGTCACTTGCCGTGCCACAGTTGGCTCGCACATAGTACCCCTTGCCAGGCTCCAGAGCGGAACCCTCACCGAAGGCCACGACGCGCCTGGCAAGGCCACCGCCATCCTGAAGGGATTCGAGTACCCGCTCCCAGCTCGCACTGTCGCTGAGCTCGACCGTACACGTTGTCCCTCTCTTCAACGCCCCGCCATAGCGAACCAGCACGTGTCGGCTTGTTACCCCGACGGCTTCTACCGTGACTTCATCCTCTCCGCCCGGCGGTTCTGCTCCCTCCGCTACGTCCAGCGCCACCGCGATCTCTTGCGGACTGTTCAGAGCGACTGCCGTCACCGTGATCGCGCAGTTGTAACTCCCCTTGCTCAACCCTTGCGGATCCACGCTCACGGTGAAGTCTACTGGCGTGCTGCCGTTTTGCGGCGACACGCTGAGCCAGGAGCAATTCTCCTCCGCGCTTGCTGTACACGTCCCGCCCGTGCAGGTCGCTCGGAACGATTGGGAGGCCGGCGTTTGCCCGCCCAGCGTATATTGGAACCGCAAGCTTCGGGGCTCGACGTCCAGCGTTGCCGGCGGAATCCCGCTCACCGTGTACGTCCCGCCCTCCCCCTCCAGGTAAAGCGTGCCGTCGCCCGCTCCGACCTGAAATGGCGAGCCGCTGACTTCCTGATTATCCCTATAGACCCGGTAACTCCCGGGGGCAAGCCCAATGATCACGATTCGTCCCGTCCTTCCGAAATTCGTCCGAAAGCTGCAAGCATCGCGATCCTGGCCTTGCCGCGGAAAAACGACCGCCACCGGCTCGCGCTCGTCCAGCACTTCGAAGCCCACCGACCCCGTGTCCAGCCCCTGAAGCACTGCAACCGGCGGCATGGTGTCCGTGGTTCCGCCCGCGATCCGGTGAATCGCAATCATCTGTACGGATTGCACGCTGCCCCAGTCGAACGTCACTTTGTGGGTATAGCTGGTCTGCGCATAACTTACCGTCGGGCTGGCCCCGTCCGGGAACAATACCTTCGTCGAGATCATTGCCGCGGGATCCGTAGGCTTCCGGAAAGTGATGTCGCGGTAATCCTCGGAAGCGGCAAACGTTGATGCCGTGTCGCCGCGCAGGAAGTACTGGAGATTCGTCTTGGCCGCCCTGGCGGCAGACAGGGCCGCATCGTCAAACACGATCACATACTCGGGTTCGGTCTTGATGTGCAGGAAATGCCGGTGATCACGCAACACGGCTGCATCGCTTCGCCAGGATTGCGTAAAGTTGCCGCGCGCATAAACATAATTCCAGTCCCCGTGCTTGCGGTCAATCTGGTTGACCTGCCCGCCCAGCGAGCCGGATGACCAAGGGGCCTGAAGTACGCTCTTCAACGACGATGAGCCGTTCGCCAGCGAAAGCCAGTTGCTCCCCGATCCTCCCGTTCCGTAGGAATTGTCCCACCCGAAAAGCAGCTTCCGCCCTTTGAAAATGGAATACCCGCCCGGCAGGTATGCCCCTTGGTCCACCGTGTGGTCCCTGGGCCAGTTCCATCCTGCCCCGGCGATCAACATGCCCGCCGTATCGCTCCAATCTTTCTTGCTCACCACCAACCCGTGGTAAGCGCGGGGGTTGAAATCGGTCTCGTCATGGAAGCTCCACGGGTTTACGGTTTGGCGTGGGTCAATCTGCGGAGCCGTGGGCGGCGCGTAGGCCGCCAGTTGCGCGCCGTTCTTGCCCGTTAGGGAACTCATCAGGCCGCTCAGATTCCGGTACCAGAAAGTCGCTCGCGCCGCTTCCTCCCCGGGCCACAGCGTTGCTGCCATCGCCACCCATGACAGCGAAGTATTTGAGTAGCTGTCCCCGATAGTCGTTTCATAGGGCATCCGGTTCCAAGTAGAGGGCGGACTCCACAGGTACACCGTCCGTAACCCTCGCCAGAAATAATCGTCCATGATCTCGATCGGCCCTTCCACAAATGCGTTGCGCCCCACCAGCCCCGCACGCCAGTGCGTACCATGCCACCGACCCCATTGGTAGCCCTGATTCTGTAGCCCACCCTGCGTAGGCCCCGACCAGTACTCCTTGTTGTTCATCAGGTAATGCAGATCGTAGTAGTAATTCCAGATCTGCTCGGCGTAGGCCGCGGCCCTGGGATCGTCCCCTGCAAGCGCAAATGCAATCAGCAAGTATCCCACGGCCTTCTGCGCGGGCAGGTTGTGCTCCCAGGCCGTACCGAAATAAGCCGCGGGACCCGTCGTGGAGCCAACCCCTCCCTGAAGCTGGCTGCTCCACACCACCGCTTTGCCCGCCCCGTGGGACGCCGCGGTACTGTACATCTGCCCCCGCTGGACGGTGAACTGGTTGCCCTGTCGCTCCACCACTAGCATCACTTCCGATTCGCAGACCACGTAGAAGGGTGCCTGCTCAGGGAAGCTTCCGGCGTTCACCAGCGTGATCGTGGTAGCCGATGCGTCCACCGCCGACGCCAGCTTGGAAACAGCCCTTCTCACCACCGCGCCCACGTTGTATCCCTGTCCGCCGCACAGAAACGCCGCCCCGCATTTGGTCGAGTCCCACGGCAGCACGCGATAATGATCCACGCCGCTGACTGTCGTCGGAGCGGCTGCTGTTTTGCTGGAGCCGGAAATAAAGTTCACATACATTTCCGAGTCGCTTTGCACCGAGACAACGTATCCCCAGCTTCCCGTGCTCCCCCACTTCATGGTAGTTTTGAAGTAAACCCCGTCCCCTGGTGAGTAGGCGGAGAATCCGCTTCCCGTGACGGTATGTGATCCCTGCGTCAGGCTTGCCGACCCCTGTTGCTTCTGGAGTTGGTTCTGGCAATCGTATTCGCCGCCCCACCCGTTCAGCATCTTCTGCGCGAACGCCTGCCGCTCCGCTGGACTCAACTGATCCCGGATCAAATCATAGGCCAGGGCGTAGTTGAACATCCCGATAGAAGCCCAGTCTGTTCCAGATCCCCAGCCGCATGAATCTGTGGTGTTGTCACACGGAAACCCCAACCCCACACGTACCCCGGAGGTGTTCGTCAACATTGCGCGCTCCACGTTGTTTACAAGGTAGCGCGCCAGGTTCAGATACCCCGTCTTGGAATTGTCCGCAAACCAGGCGTAAGCGGCTGCCACCGCGCCCCAACCCTGGATCCCGGATGAATCCCCCATGTCCAGCGCCGCCTCTTCGTTGGGACACAGCTCGCGCGTGGACCCGTCGCAACCCGGCGTAATGTAGGGGGCATAGGTAGATAGAATCCTTTGCCACGGAATGTCGTCCTCAGTCACGACAGGTGCAACTTGCGGCCCGCTTCCGTCCGGATCCTTGGAACGAGTAAGCAAATCGCCCGATCCTGGGAGGAAGATCCGCGGCCTGCTCTCGCGCAGCGTGTATGTCCCCACCTTGCCTGCCAATCCGGATTCGAACGCCGGATCGAAAGGATACGAGCAGGTGATCGGGTTGTTGTTCAGGTCGGTAATCGCAAATGTCCCGGCTGCCCGGTTGCTGTTGACTACTTTCCTGTAGCCATTTGCCTCGCGGCAACCAGGCACGAATTGCAGATAGACGACGTCGCCATCCGAGAGGTCATGCTCCTGCTGCCCCGTCGTATGCCGCCAGACGGTCACCACCGCTGGCGTATCGCCGGACACGTTCCGTACGTGGTACAGCGAGGACGGGCCGCCGTGCCGCAAACGCAGCGTAATTTGGCCCCGGCTTGCCACACAAATCAGCAGCAAATAAAACCAGATTCTTCTCATCGGCTGATTCCCGTCACTCGACCCGCAAAGAAATCAATGTACGCCTGGCGGTTGCCGGTTCCGCCCGTGCGGCCCACGATCCAGGCGGGCTGGAAGTCAGTAGTGCTCGCCGGTAGTGTAGACGGATTGTTGAATGTAATCGTGGTCCCGTCGTTGATCCGCATTTTAATCACACCCGCCGCGTCGCTCCAGATGTGAAGTTTGTACCAGGTGTCCGCGCTTACCGTCACTCCGGTATCCACGTCCGTGCAGTTGCTCTTCGTGTTTCCGTTGCATACGCAGGCCACAAAGGTTGTCCCCGATGGGTCCCACGCACTGTCTGCGTCTATCCTTATCCCCATGAAGGACGTGGGAACGAGCACGTTTGGTTCATCGGATTTTACCAGACCCACCCTGCTCCGCAGATCGGTGGCGTAGGTCGGGTATTGCCAGATGAACTTGGCTTCCCAGTTTGGCGTGGACGTCGCGTTCTGAAATGGGCCGGTTGGGTTCACTAGGTAGAACGACCTGCCGTCGTTCGCATTGGTGGATGATACCCCGATGCCTCGCAACTCACAGGGATGCGTCGCAGAACCTATATTGTAGGAAGGCGTAATGGATGTCCCCGCAATGGTGGAAGTTGACCACCCCAGCGCACCGATCTGCCCGCTCGATGTGCCGCCCGAGCAGAAATCGTCCCGGAGCACCAGCGTGCTCGCGTCCATCGGATCCCAGCCACTGGCCCCTCCACTCACGCTCCCGGGCCTCCACTGCTGCCCGGCTTGGTCCCAAACCAGCGCCTGCCCGTCGCTTGGCGCTTCGCTCGATACTGCCCGTCCCTGAAGCCGGACCACCGTCGCCGCCGTGACGTCACCCGTGACATCGCCCCCAAGGTTGTGGGAATGCGAGCTGTCCGCCTTGCTGCTCAGCGCTGACCACAAGTCTGTCTGAGCGCTGATCTCACCCGTAATGGCCCCCCAGCTTACCGTGTCGCTGGAACTGGCTACAGCGCGCCAACTATTGTTGGCGCCGCAGAAATACAGGCGCTGTGCTGCCAGATCTACGTAGTAATCCCCGCCCGCGTGGCAGTTCCCTGTCGGCGCACCAATCCCCGTCGAGTAACTCGGCACGGTAGCTGCATCCACGCTGATGCTTCTCCCCGCGATCAGCACACCTGCGCCCGGGTCGTATTGCCCCTCGGGAGCGCGGGCCTCCCACATCCCGGTGACCGCGCTCCATCGTAGCACGTCCCCCTCGCTGGGCGTGGCCGAGCTGACAGCTCGTCCCTGCAACCCCCGCACCGTCAGGTTCTCGATCGTCCCGCCAATATCTCCCCCGGGCGACCTCCACTGAACCCCGCTCTCCCCCACGACCAATACTTTACCCGGCGTCATGTCTCCCGTCGGAAGCTCGCGGCCCACTGCCTGCCAGCTATTTTCCGGCCCGCACACGTACACCGCCTGGCTCGCAATCTCGTTCGTCTTGAAAAAGACCTCGCCCGGCTCGCACTGCGCGGGCAGGGAACTGCCGACCTTGAAGGGCCTGGTCTTGTCCGCGCTGGCGAAGTCCACATTCTTGCCTTGTCGGGCCATATCTACCCGCGTCTGTCCCTTCAACCCGGGCTGCCCCGCAGAGATCATAAGCACCATCGCAATCCACAGCGTAGTCCTCATAACGACTCGTCGCTCCGTTCCGGCCGGCCTGCTAAGACTTATCCTTCGACCGCCCGGTTTTCCAGCCTAATCCTAGGCATACCTCCCCTCGGGAAACCCGAGAGACTTCTTCCATCTCCCCACCACTGAAGGAATTAGCGACACTTGCTTTGCGTCACTCCACGCCCGGGAGGTTACGCCCGCCTCGGAAACAGGCTACTCGCCCCCTTGTCTATACTGGAGCTTGTCATGGCTTCGGCCTCTTGGATCCGCAATGCCTTGCGCGACGGCCGCGACCGCTTGTTTTTCCTGCTCCAGCGGCGCGCCGTCTGCCACGACTGGCGACTCCGCCATCGCAAGGTCTTCCAGCTTCACCCCGACTACCGCAAACCTTGTCCGCCACACCTCGAGGCTGAGCACCGCCGTTGGTGGCGGCCCCTGGATCCTTTCCTGCGCATGGATACTTTCCGGATCTGTTACAACCTCGCCGGTCACGCCGATCCCCGCATCGTTCCCGAAGAAACTTTCGCCTCCATCGTCGAACGTTGTCTGAACCCGCCGGACTGGCCGTTCTGGCTGGCCCACAAGAGCTTGCTTTACAAGTTCCTGCCCGCCGGAGTGCTCCCTCCCGCCCACTTGCACAATTTCGGCGGACTCTTCTTCGACGCCGCCTTCCGGCCCCTCGCGTCCCCTTCCGTCGAATCCTGCTTGCGCGCCTTGACTTACCCCGTCGTGCTCAAACCCAACTGGCGTTCCAGCGGCGGCCGCGGTGTTCTGTTCCTGCACACCCCCGACGAGTTACTCGCTGCCTTGAAGTCTCGCTCCGACTTCCTCGTGCAGGCTTTTCTCGTACAACACCCTTTTTTCCGCGCCTACCACGACTACGGCGTGAACACGCTCCGTGTCTACACCTACCGGTCTGTCTCCGATAACCGGGTTCACATTCTCAACGTCGCCCTGCGCATGGGCGTCGCCGGTTCCCTCGACAATCTCACCGCAGGCGGCATCGTCTGCTTCGTTCACCCCGATGGCCGCCTCCACCACTACGCCTGTGATCGCTACGGTCAGAAGTTCGACCGTCATCCCGACTCAGGACTGCCCTTTGGCCCCGATGTCCGCATCCCCCACTTCGACCGCCTCCTCCAACTTGCCACCGAGCTGGCTTCCCGCCTGCCCATGATCCGCGTTGCCGGCTGGGACATGGCGTTGGACGCCCAAGAGCAATGGCGCTGCATTGAACTCAACCCTCACGGCCACTCCATCCGTTTCGCCCAGTATGCCGGCCAGCCTTTCTTTGGCGAGTTTACCGAGGAGGTTATCTCTTATTGCTTGTCTCACCCCAGACGACGCCGCGCCTGTCTCCAGATTTATTGAGATCCGCAAACCCATGGCATGCCTCGTCATCCATCACGTACTCGACACCCTCAAGGTCGGGGGCGCCGAAGTCCTGGTCTCCTCGCTCACTCGACTCCAGCGCGCTGCGGGTCACACCGTCGTTGTCCATTGCCTGGATGCTGCGGGCCCCCTCGCGGATCCTCTTCAGAGCGCCGGCATCCCCGTTCTTCTTCACCACGCGCCCCGTCCCTCCTGGACGTTCGCGAGCTTGCTCCGCGCCATCCGCCGGGCAGGCCCGGACGTCGTCCACTGCCATAACATCGCCGCCACCGTCATGGGCGCCCCCGCCGCTCGACTGTCCGGCGTGCCGTGCCTCGTCAGCACTCGCCACGGCAGCGCCACCCGGAACCCGCGCTTTGAACGCAAGTTCTGGCTGGCGGCGCGCTTGTGCGACTGCGTCATCGCCGTCTCGCGAGCCGCGGCGGCGCGCCTCGCTGTCGCGCCTTGGTCGCGGCCCGACAAGCTCACTGTTATTCTCAATGGCGCCGATGTCCCGGCCTCCGCCCCCTCGCCCAAAAAGCCCGCAATCACCGCCCGGCCTTTTACCTTGATCAGCGTGGGCCGCCTTCACCGCGTCAAGGACTTCCCCACGTTGCTCCGCGCCATCGCTATTGCGGCCCGCGCCTTGCCTGACCTCCGCCTCTGGATCCTCGGAGACGGGCCGGAACGTTCGCGCCTGGAGTCTCTCATCGCCGAACTCCGCATCCAGTCCCATGCCCAGTTGCTCGGCACGCGCCAGGACGTGGGACGTTGGCTCGCTCAGGCTGACCTGTTCGTTCTCGCTTCCGTCTCCGAAGGCCTGCCCTTGGCTCTGCTCGAAGCCCTCGCTGCCGGATTGCCCGCCGTGGTCACCGAGGCCGGCGGCATGCCCGAAGTCGTTCAGTGTTGCGGCAGCGGCGTGGTCGTCCCGCCCTCACAGCCCGAGGCTCTCGCCCACGCCATTGTTGAGCTGGCTCGCTCGCCGGACCTCCTCCAATCCCTGTCCGCGCGCGCCCGCCAGTGCTATCTCCGGCATTTCACGCTCGAGCGAATGGCCAGCGACTACTCAGCCCTTTACCTGCACATTCTCTCCGGCTGCAGCTGAACCCGCCGCCCTTTTGAGAAGGTGGCGAGCCGCGACCTACAATTGATCTTGGTGAGCCTTTACAGCTACTTTCTGGAGAGCATCCTCCTGCCAGCTCAAAGCCTCGCTCGCGGCCGTAGCTATCACCGCATCCGCAGGTTTCTCGAAACGAGCCAGTGGTGGTCGGCGGAACAGTTGCGCGATTTCCAGTGGCAGGAACTGACCAGATTGTTAACCATTGCCTTCTGCTCCGTCCCTTTCTATCAGCGCAAGTATGCTGCCGCGGGCGCCCGGCTGGAGGATATCCGCACTTGGGACGACTTTCAGCGGCTGCCCCCGCTCACCCGTGAGGAGGTAAACCAGCATCGCGAAGAATTGTTTCCTCGGGATCTCACCGTGCGGCGCCTCCCCCACGCCACCGGCGGTTCCAGCGGCGTGCCCGTGCGCTTCTATCGCACATGGCAAAGTTACGATTGGCGTTTAGCGGCAACCCACCGGGCCTACTCCTGGTCCGGCTGTCGCCAGGGAGAGCGCACCCTGTACCTCTGGGCTGCTCCTCTTGCTTCCCAGTCCTTCGCCAGCCGCCTGCGTGAGCGCGCGCACGCTTTCCTCCACCGCCGCCTCATGGTCCCCACCTGGCTCCAGAATGAAGCCCTCTGGGAGCGTACGTACCGCGAGGCTCTGCGTTTCCGCCCGCGTTTCCTGGTCGGCTACGTCTCGAGCCTCCTCAATTTCGCTCGCTACCTCGAGAGCCGCCAGCTTCACTTGCCCACTCTGCGCGCCGTCCTCACTGCCGCCGAACCTCTCCCCGCCTCCGTCCGTGGCTTCCTCAGCCAGGTCTTCCGCGTTCCCGTTTTTGAAACCTACGGCTCGCGCGAATTCATGTCCATCGGCGCCGAATGCGACCGCCACCAAGGTCTCCATCTCAACGTCGAAAATCTGGTGGTCGAAATCGCTTCCCCTGATCCGGACGGCTACGGTGACATCCTTATCACCGACCTGCATAACCTGGGCACCGTGTTCATTCGCTACGCTATCGGTGACGCCAGCCGCTTGGCATCCCGCCCTTGTTCCTGTGGCCGCGGCTTGCCTTTATTGGAACCAGTCGAGCGCAGGGTCGCCGACGTCATCACCCTCCCCGGTGGGCGCGTCATCAGCCCCATCTTCTTCCGCCACGTACTCAAGGAAATCCCGGAGATCCTCCAGTATCAGGTCCGGCAGGAATCTCCCGACCGAGTCGTCCTGCTCCTGGTGCTAGCCCGTGAGCTGTCCGCCTCGAGCCAGTCCCGGCTGCGCGCGGAGCTGGGCACTGTTCTGAACGATACTGAGTTCGAGATTTGTGTCGTCCCTTCCATTCCCTTAGGGCCCAGCGGCAAGCTCCACTCCGTAGTCGCCTTCCGTGGGCCTCAGCCCGATCCTGAACCGGGGGGGATCCCGCTTGAGTGAACCTGACCTCACCCTCGAGTCCCAGCCCCCCAGCCTCACCGCGCCGGCCGCCCGCGTCATCGCGCGAAATTCCGTCTTGGCCGCGCTCGACACCATCGTCGGCCTTCTTTCCGCCTTGGTGGGGTCTGTCGCCGTGGCCCGCCTCCTCGGTCCGGTAAAGCTCGGCTACTACAACTACGTACTCTTCATCTGCAACATCACCAACCGCCTCGCCTCTTTCGGGGTCCCTTTGGCCACCCGCAAGTACCTCGCCGAATACCTCGGTCGAGGCGACTTCCTCGCGGCCCGCACCATCTGGCGATGGACGCTCCGCTTCCAGTCCACGATGGCCCTTATCGTGGTCGCCTTGGGCTTCGCTATCGTCGCCTGGCAGGTCCCCCAAGGCCACCGCTTCTACGCGGCTCTTGCCGTCCTCAGCCTCGCCCCCGCCATGCAAATGGCCATGTACTCCGCAGCCAATACAGCTACCGAGGACTTCGCCAGCAACGTCAAGTCCTCCTTGGTTTCTACGACCGTGGGGCTTGCGGGCGTTGTTCTCTCTTTGCTCATGGGCTGGGACCTGCCCGGACTCGCTGCGGCCCTGCTTCTGGAACGCACCACGGATTTCGTCGTCCGCCGCCATTACTCCCTGCGCCGCTCTCGCCACTGGCTCCAGGAGGCTTCCGTCACGCACGCCCCCGAACAACTCGCTCGCGTCTCCGGGCTCAAACCTGCTCTGCGTCGGTTCTGCCTTCAGGCGAGCCTGCTTCAGTTGCTGAACATCGTGGTCTGGGACCGCTCGGAGATGCTATTCCTCAAGCACTTCTCCGATATCCGTCAGGTGGCGTTCTATTCGCTCGGCTTCAATATCACCCAGAGACTCCTGCTGTTGCCCCGTGCTTTCGTCAGCGCCGTCAGCGCCTCCGTTATGGTCCGAATCGGTCGCGAAGCCCAATCGGCCGCCGCCTTGACGGTCACCGCCTTCCGCCTTATGGCCTTTCTCGCCTTGCCTGTCAGCTTCGGCATCGCCGCTCTGAGCGACCCTGTCATTCGCCTCCTGTACGGTCCGCGCTTCCTCCCCGCGATCCCCGTCCTGGGTCTGCTCGCCGCCTTCGCCAGTGCCAAAGCGCTCATGTTTCCCGCTCAAGATCTCTTGGTCGCCGCCAATCGTCAGGCGGCGCTCCTGAAGATCATGACGTTCACTGCCTGTCTGAATATCCTCCTCGACTTCCTCTTGATCCCATCCGGCGGCGCTATGGGGGCTGCCGTGGCCAACAGCGTTTCGCAAACCGCCGCGGCCGTGGCCGTTTGGTGGGCCTCTTTGCGAGGGTTCGAAGTCCGCTTTCCCATGGCCAGCTTCTCACGCTTGTTGCTGGCCGCTGCCGCCTGCGGCGCCGTCGCCCTGGGCTTGGTGTTGTGGATCCCAGGCCTTCCCGGGGCTGTCGCGGCTGTCGCAGCCGGCACTCTGGCCTACGCACTCGGTCTCCGCCTCATGCAGCCTCTCGAGGCCCGCGATCGCGAGCGCCTCTCCCGACTTGAGGCCCAGCTCCCCGCGCCGCTCCGCAGCCCTTATCGCCGCGCGCTCATCGCGCTTTTCCCCCCTGCCTGAGGCCGGCTACTGCATCCATCGCAGGCGCACCGTCAGGTACACGAGTGCGATCGAGACCAACTGCAACGCCACCGTGCTCACCAGCCACTTGCGGTCCAGTCCCGGGAGCTTGATCCACCCGTTTTGATGCGCGATCTCTCGAAGACCAACCCCCATGGCGATCAGAAGGTACAGCGTCGGAATGTAGGTACGCGACAGAAACCACGCCGTCGCCAGAAACGTGTAGAAGGCCAGCCGGACCGTCCGGGCCCATCGTCGCACCTGCTCCTGCGCGGTGTCCGTAGCAGGCAATCTCGCCAGCAACTCCAGATCGCGCGCCGTCGCCACCAGCAGCCCCATCCAGAAGAAGTACCCCACCAACCCCGTTTCCGCAAAGCAGAGTACGAACGAGTTGTGCGCCGTGAGTTCATGCCGGTCGGTGAAGTCGCGAAAGCCGATCCCAAACAGGGGCGACTCCTTGAGCATCTGGAGCCCGGCGCCCCAGGCGTCCACGCGGCCCGAAATCGAGCCTTCTCGCAACGAGACCACCCGCGCTCCCCAAAAGTTCGCCCCCAACAATCCGCCGGCCAGCAACCCGCTGAGCACCCACGTGCCCATCTTCCCCAGACGGTCACGAACAGCCAGCCCCGCCATTACCGCCAGTCCCACGGCCGCCCCGCGTGAGCGCGTCAACAGCAGGCCGTACAGAATCCATACAGCCGGGGCCAGCACGAGCAACGCGTTTCTCAGCCATCGTCTCTTTTTCCAGAAAGCGCCCAGCAGCGGCAACGCAATCAACAGGTTTTGCGCCAGGTCGTTGGGATCGTTCAGGAAGCCAGGACCACAAATCCGCTTCAGCGTTTTCTCCCTTTCTCCCTCGCCGACCATTTGCCAGTCCAGGCGGATGAACTGCTCTTCGCGGTATCCGAAGTGGTACGCCAGTGCCCCCTGCATCACCAGGTACAGCGCGATCGCCACAAAAGTCAGCGCGAGCGCTTTCTGTCGTCGGATCGCGCTCGCTACGATGGCCGTCATCAGGAAACTCGCAATCGTCGGCCCAAAGTCCTCCCAGGCGCGGAGCGCCCCGCCCAGCCATCCCTGGTACACTCGCGAGAACGCCAGCGCCCCCGCGAAGGCCAGCAGCAGGTAAATCTGCGGCGCGCGAAAGCTGAAGCGGTGCAGAACCCCGGCCATCAAAGC
Organism: Bryobacteraceae bacterium; assembly: GCA_028275505.1. GTDB lineage: Bacteria > Acidobacteriota > Terriglobia > Bryobacterales > Bryobacteraceae > DTHT01. The sequence goes on along the minus strand of JAPWUP010000044.1, from coordinate 9,461 downwards.
CGCCGGCAGCCCGATCGCGCTCAGCACCAGCACTGGCCGGTAGGGCGCCAGCGACGGAAACAGCTCGACGGGCGATAGGTACATCACTACGATCAGCGCCAGCGTCAGCAACAGCGGCAACTGCGTTTCCTCCCCGTGCGGGCGGGGCCAGCCTTGCGCCGGCTTCCCACGCCGCCTCCGCCGATTGTAACCCCCCGAGTCCCCCGCGAACTTGCCCGCTCTCCCACCACTATGCTAATGTGACGGTTTAGAAACCATTCAACCCGCGTTCGCGGCCGCTTTTCTCAACGCAATCCAATGGAAGCGACTCTGCACGCCTTGGGGGCTCTGCTGATCAAGGCGATCCCCACTTTCCTTCTCATTCTTCTGCTGCACTTTTATCTCAAGGGTGTCTTCTTCGCTCCGCTGGCCCGCGTGCTCGAGCAGCGCGAGCAGGCCACCGAAGGAGCGCGGCGCCAGGCCGAGGAACTGCTCGCTCGCGCCTCTGAGCTGACCGCTCAGTACGAGGCAGCCATCCGGGAGGCCCGCGCTGCGATTTACCGGGAGCAGGAAGCCGCCAGGCTGCGCTGGCAACAGGAGCATGACCAGGCCGTCCGGGAGGCGCGGGAGCGGGCCCGTGCTGCAGTGGAACAGGCTCGCCAGGAACTGGAAGCCGAACTGGCCGCGGCCCGCTTGGTTCTCGAGTCGCGCAGCCGGGAACTCGCCGACCGCATCGCCCAAGCTGTCTTGATGGGGAGAGCCGCATGATGTCCGCCAGCCGGATTTTGTGCTGGGCGCCGGCTGTCCTGCTCGCTGCCGCAGGACAGCTCCTGGCGGCCGAGAGCCACGGCGCATCGCACGGCCCCGCCCACGTGGATCTCTGGAAGCTCGCCAACTTCGTGCTTTTCGTGGGTGTCGCGGTGTACTTCCTGCGCAAGCCCGCTGTCGCCTTCTTCCAGGGGCGTACCGAACAAATCGGGCGCGCCATCGCCGAAGCAAGCCGCTTCCGGCAGGAGGCCGAGCAGCGTTGTGCCGAAATCGAACAGCGGCTCGCCAGCGTGGGCGCTGAAATCGAAAGCCTGCGTCGCCAGGCCGAACGGGAGTCTGCTTCCGAATACGAACGCTGGCGAGGTCAGATTCAGGCAGACGTACGCAAGATCCAGGAAGAGGCCGAGCAGGAGATCGCGGCCATGGTCAAATCGGCCCGGCAGCAATTGCGGGCCGAAGCAGCCGAACTCGCGGTGGCGCTGGCCGCCGAGCAAATCCGCCAGCGCTTCACTGCGGAAACCGCCGATCGCTGGATTCAAACCATGGCGCGTGACCTGGCGCGGCGCGCTCCGGGGATGAGTTGATCATGTCGGCCGCGGTTGCAGTTCGATATGCCCGTGCACTGGTGGACCTGGCGACGCGCCCGGGCGAGACCGCCACGCCCGAAACCGTGGTGGAGGAAATCACCTCGTTCGAGCAGGCCTTGAAGCTTTCGGCGGCGCTGCGCAACGTGCTGGCCTCCCCGGCGGTGCCCCTGGCGCAGAAGCGCCGCCTGATCACAAGACTCGTCCGAGAACTCGGCCTCTCCGATCTCGTCCGGCGTTTCTTGCTCGTCGTCATGGAACGTCGCCGCATGAATCTGTTGGGCGAGATTCGCCAGGCGGTCGAGCAACTGCTTGACGAGCGGCTCGGTGTGGTTCGCGTCGAGGTTGCGTCAGCGCATGAACTCACGCCTGCTCAACGCCAGGCACTCGAGGACGGCCTGGCGCAGCTCACCGCCCGCCGGCCCCGCGCCCGATACTTCATCGAGCCGGAGCTGATCGGCGGAGCGGTGGTCCGGATCGGTTCCGTAATTTACGACGGCTCCATCCGGGGCCAATTGGAGGCGCTCAAACGCAGGCTTTCCGGCGCCGAAGCCTAGCCTTGTGCGAGGGAATCTATGGCTCGCATCCAAGCGGATGAAATCGAAAGGCTGTTGCGTGAAGAGATCGAACATTACGACCAGGCCGTCAATGTGGCCGAGGTCGGCTCCGTCATCTCCGTAGGTGACGGCATCGCACGGATCCACGGCCTGGAGCATTGCATGGCGGGCGAACTCATCGAGTTCCCCCACGGCGTCGCGGGCATCGCCCTGAACCTGGAAGAGGACCAGGTTGGCGCTGTGCTCCTCGGGGACTGGACCGCCATCAAAGAAGGCGACGAAGTCCGTCGCACTGGCCGCATTATGTCCGTGCCGGTGGGCGAAGCCTTGCTTGGCCGCGTCGTGGACCCGCTCGGCAATCCCCTGGACGGCAAAGGTCCCATCCACACCACCCACTACAATCCCTTGGAACGCCTCGCTCCCGGGGTCGTGGATCGCCAGCCCGTCAAGGAGCCGCTGCAAACCGGCATCAAGGCCATCGACGCCATGATCCCCATCGGGCGCGGTCAGCGCGAACTCATTATCGGCGATCGCCAGACCGGTAAAACCGCCATCGCCCTGGACACCATCATCAACCAAAAGGGCGGCGACGTGGTCTGCATCTACGTCGCCATCGGGCAGAAACGGTCCACCGTGGCGCAGGTCATCAAGACCCTGCAAGATTACGGCGCCATGGACTACACGATCGTGGTGGCTGCCACGGCTTCCGATCCCGCGCCCATGCAATACATCGCGCCTTACGCCGGATGCGCCATGGGCGAGTACTTCCGCGATTCCGGCCGCCACGCGCTTTGCATCTACGACGACCTGTCCAAACACGCAGCGGCCTACCGTGAGATCTCGCTGCTGCTGCGCCGCCCGCCTGGCCGCGAAGCCTACCCCGGCGACGTCTTTTACCTGCATAGCCGCTTACTGGAACGCGCTGCCAAGCTTTCGGACGAGCTCGGCGGCGGCTCGCTCACGGCCCTGCCATTCATCGAAACCCAGGCCGGCGACATCTCCGCTTACATCCCCACCAACGTCATCTCGATTACGGACGGACAGATTTACCTGGAGACGGATCTCTTCAACGCCAACATCCGTCCCGCGATCAACGTCGGCCTTTCCGTCAGCCGCGTGGGCGGCAATGCCCAGATCCGCGCCATGCGTCAGGTCGCCGGAACGCTCCGGCTCGAACTGGCGCAATACCGCGAACTCGCGGCTTTCGCCCAGTTCGGCTCCGATCTCGATAAGGCTTCCCAGTTCCAGTTGAACCGCGGGCGTCGCCTCACGGAAATTCTGAAGCAGCCCCAGTTCCAGCCTCTACCGGTCGAAAAGCAGATTTTCATTCTCTTTGCCGGCACCAACGGCTACCTCGACGACCTGCCGGTCGAGCAGTGCCGGCCCTTCGAGGACGAACTGTACCGGTTCCTCGACAATGCTTATCCCGGCGTGCTCGCCGAATTGCGCGAGAAAAAGCGCATTGATGATGAACTGCGCGCTCGCATGCACGCCGTCTTGAAGGAATTCAAGGAGCGTTTCGTCTCCGAGCACCGGAGCTGACATGCCCAGCTTGATTGATCTCCGCCGCCGCATCCGCTCGGTGCGGAACACGCAGCAGGTCACCAAGGCCATGAAAATGGTCTCGGCGGCAAAGCTGCGCCGGGCCCAGGATCGCGTGCTCGCGGCGCGGCCTTATGCCGCCATGTACCGTGAGCTGCGGGCGCGGGTGGCGGCCGCGGTGGCCGGCGACGAACGCCTGGCCTCGCACCCCCTTCTCGTTTCACGCCCGGAACAGCGCATCCTGCTCGTCTTCCTCACGGCAGACCGTGGCCTCGCTGGCGCGTTCAATACCAATTTGATCCGCGCCGCCCAAACCTTTATCCAGCAACACGCCGACCAGCAGGTCGAGCTGGTCACCATCGGGCGCAAGGGGCGCGATTTCTTCCGCAAGCGCAAGGCCCCCATCGTGGCGGAATACACCGGGTTCTCGCAACGATTCCAATACGCGGACGCGGCGGCCGTGGCGCGCTTCCTGATCGAACGCTACGAACGCGCCGAAACCGACGCCGTCTACCTGCTATACAACGAGTTCAAGAGTTTGATCTCGGCTCGACTCACCGTGACTCGCATCTTGCCAGTCGAGCCGGCCCAAACCGTCCGTCCCCCGGACTACATTTTCGAGCAGCCCGCCATCGAGCTGCTGGCGGGCTTGCTGCCGCGGTACGTCGAAATCGCGGTCTATCAGGCGTTGCTGGAATCCGTGGCCGCCGAGCACGCCGCCCGGATGACGGCCATGGATCAGGCTACCAAGAACGCCGGGGAAATGATTGCGCGCCTGACCCTCTTTATGAACCGGGTCCGGCAAGCCAGCATCACCAAGGAAATCATCGAGGTGGTCAGTGGAGCTGAGGCCTTGGAGTAATCCCTGTGGCCCTGACTCGCAGGAGGTTCGACGAACATGATGGATGAAAAAACGGTCACCGCCGAGGTTACCGAACGCGTCAGCGGCAGCGAAACCGCCGGCGTCATCGGCAAAGTGATCAAAGTCGCGGGCCCGGCTGTGGACATCCAGTTCCCCGAAGGCAAGGTGCCCGTCATCAACACCGCCGTCCGCATCACCAGCGAGGGCTTCCGCGTCCCCCAGCCCATTGACATCATCGTCGAGGTCGCGCAGCATCTGGGCGAAGGACGCGTGCGCACCATTGCCTTGCAGCCCACCGAGGGACTGATCCGGGGCATGAAAGCCGAAAGCCTCGGCCATCCCGTGATGATGCCGGTTGGGCCGGAAATCCTGGGCCGCGTCCTCAACGTCATCGGCCAGCCCGTGGACCGCATGGGGCCGATCAACGCCCGCAAGTACTACCCGATTCACCGGCCCGCTCCGCCGCTCGAAGAGCAATCCACCGAACTCAAGATGCTGGAAACCGGCATCAAGGTCATTGACCTGATCGAGCCCTATCTGAAGGGCGGCAAGATCGGGCTGTTCGGCGGCGCCGGCGTTGGCAAGACCGTGATCATCATGGAGCTCATCCACAACATCGCCCTCAAGCACGGTGGCGTCTCCGTGTTCGGCGGCGTGGGCGAGCGCACGCGCGAAGGCAATGACCTGTGGCTCGAAATGCAGCAATCCGGCGTCATTGACCCGCGCGACTGGCGCAAATCCAAGTGCGCGCTGATCTACGGCCAGATGACCGAGCCGCCCGGCGCCCGCTTGCGTGTCGGCCTTTCCGCACTGACCGCGGCCGAGTACTTCCGCGATGAGGAAGGCCAGGACGTGCTCCTGTTCATTGACAACATCTTCCGCTTCGTTCAGGCGGGTTCGGAAGTCTCCGCGCTGCTCGGCCGCATGCCTTCCGCGGTCGGCTACCAGCCCAACCTCGCCACCGAGCTGGGCGAGCTTCAGGAGCGCATCACTTCGACCAAGCGCGGCTCGATCACTTCCGTTCAGGCTATTTACGTCCCTGCCGATGACTACACGGATCCCGCACCCGCCACCACCTTCGCCCACCTCGACGCCACCACCAACCTCTCGCGCCAGATCGTCGAGCTGGGCATCTACCCGGCCGTGGACCCGCTGGCTTCCACCTCGCGCATCCTCGACCCGCGCATCGTCGGCTGGGAGCACTACACCGTCGCCCAGCAGGTCAAAGCCATCCTCCAGCGCTACAAGGACCTGCAAGACATCATCGCCATCCTGGGCGTGGACGAGCTCTCCGACGAGGACAAGCTGATCGTGGCCCGCGCGCGCAAGATCCAGCGCTTCCTTTCCCAACCTTTCCACGTCGCCGAGCAGTTCACCAACCTGCCCGGCAAGTACGTCAAGATCGAGGACACCATCCGCGGCTTCAAGGGGATCGTCGAGGGCAAGTACGACGACATCCCCGAACAGTGCTTCTACATGAAGGGCACCATCGAAGAAGTGCTGGAGCACGCTGAGCGCCTGAAGCGGGAGGCCTGAGCCGGCATGGCGGACACCTTCTTGCTGGAGGTCGCCACACCCGAGCGGCTCTGGGTCCGCGAGTACGTCCGTGAGGCCCAGATCCCCTGCCGCAATGGCTACATCGGCGTGCTGCCCGGCCACGCCGCCCTGCTCAGCGAACTCGGCTCAGGCCAGCTCACCTATTCCGGCGACAAGGGCTCGGGCAGCCTGCGCATCTCCGGCGGCTGGGTCGAAGTGCTCGACGACCACGTCCGCGTCCTTGCGGACGAGGCCTCCGAAGAGTCTACATAACCGAACCCGTCCCCTCTAAAACAGAAGCGGTGCGAACTGGGCCAGATAGCGCCGCCATACCAGCCAGGTATGCGCGCCGGGCGTCTCCACCCACGTGTACTTGACGCCTTTGGACTTCAGCCATTCCAGCAGCTTGCGATTGCCCTCGATCAGCCGATCCTCGGTGCCGCAGGCAATCCACAGCAGCCGCAGTTTCTGGTTGGCCTTCTCGTCGAGCGTCGGAAATACCTTGTCGAAATCCGGTAACAGCCCGCCGGAGCTGAAGGCGCCGACGTAGGCGAACGTCTCCAGCGCGTTCAGTCCCGTGTAGAGAGACTGGGTTCCGCCCATGGAGAGGCCCGCGATCGCACGCTGCGTGCGATTCGCCGCCACGCGGTAGTTTTTCTCCACCAGCGGGATGACCTCCTTCAGCAGGGCGTCGCGGAAGCGCTCGATGTTCCGCCGCCATGCCTGGGGATCGCGCAATCCCGGTCCGCCACGGCGCGCGATTTCCGGCGCCCCGTAACCCAGCGGCATCACCACCAGCATCGGCTTGGCCTTGCCCTGCGCGATCAGATTGTCCAGGATCACGTGGGCGCGACCGACCGCGGTCCACGCACTCGCGTCGTCGCTGTATCCGTGCAACAGATACAGCACCGGATACCGCCGGCTCGCCCGCGCATCGTAGCCCGGCGGCGTGTAGACGTAAAAGTCCCGATCATCGCCGACCACGTCGGAATGATAAAAGTGCCGGTGAATCACCCCGTGGGGCACGTGATTCACTTCCCACGGCAGGGTCTTCGGCCCGGGCACGTGCACCATGCTCTGCGGGTTCAGCAGATTCGGTTTCATGAGCCAGTTGGCAGGGTCCAGGTACGCTGCGCCATCGGCCACAAACGTGTAGCCGTAGAGGTCCGGCTCCAGAGGCCCGACCGTTACGGTCCAGATGCCGCGCTCATCCTTCTCCATGGCGACGGGGGCGGCCCCCTCGCGCCGCAGCTCGACTTTCTGCGCGTTGGGAGCGTTGAACCGGAAGGTCACCTTCCCATCGGGATGGACCTCGGGCGAAATGAGCGGAGGTGGCGCCTGTGCGTAAAGCGCCGCCAGAGGAAGCCAGGAGGCGATCAGGAGGCGAACGGCACGTCTAGTCTCCATGGTGTCCATGTTACCTTGCTCTGTTCTGCGCTACAATACATAGGTGCGGGCCGTGGCGCAGCCTGGCTAGCGCGCTTGCTTGGGGTGCAAGAGGTCGCCGGTTCAAATCCGGCCGGCCCGACCAGCCTTAGCCGACCTTCCCGCGGGGATCTACTTCCAAGCGGTGATCCGATTTGGCGGCTTCGTACGGGTGGACACCCGCTGCGACAGCGCCGTCCTCGCGTGGCGACCGCGCTCGCGTGTCGGTTCCCGCCAGGGTCCGGAAGCTTTGAACGCGGCCACGTAGCTGCCGGATCAGCTCACTCTGCGACCAGGCGTTCCTCGCTCAAGCGAACGAGGGGCACGGGTTTATCGTCCAGCCGCCCGTGGATAAAATCGCGGGCAGTGCGCCAATAAAACATTTTGACCACAGAATGTTTTAACTTGAGAATGGAGGCATGGCCCTCGGCAAGCGCAAACCCAAGCAGGCCTCCCTGTGGGTCGATGCCCGCCCTCGGCAAGCTCACCCGGCGCACCCCTTCTATCGCCGGCTCAATGAGATCTTGGAGCGGGCCCAGTTCGATCGCTACGTGGAGCGGCTCTGCCGCAAGGAGTACGCCCCCACTCTGGGCCGTCCCTCCATCGCCCCGGGGGTCTATTTCCGCTGCTTTCTGGTGGGCTACTTCGAGGGGATCGACTCCGAGCGCGGCATCGCCTAGCGCATCGCGGACTCGCTCAGCCTGCGGGAGTTTTTGGGTCTGAGCCTGGAGGAACCCACGCCCGACCACTCGACGCGGTCGAAAACCCGGCGGCGGCTGAGCCCGGGCACGCACAAGGCGGTGTTCCGCTGGGTGTTGAAGTTGCTGGTGCGAGAAGGTTTGCTGAGCGGCAAAAACCTGGGGGTGGATGCCACCACCCTGGAAGCCAACGCGGCCCTGAAAGCGATCGTGCGGCGGGACCACGGCGCCAGCTATGACGAGTACGTGGCGCAACGGATGGCCAACGAGGGCTTGGAGGAGCCGACCGCGGCCCAGCGGCAACCCTGGGATCGGCGGCGCAAGAAGCGGGTGTCGAACCGGGAGTGGGTGAACCCGCACGATCCGGAGGCGCGGATCACCGAGCCGAAGGATGGGCGGACGCACCTGGCCTACCAGGCTGAGCACGCGGTGGATCTGGACACGGGGGCGGTGGTGGCGCTGACGGTGCAACCGGCCGATCGCGGCGATCCGGAAAGTCTCAGAGTGACTTTGGCGGAAGCGGGCAGCGTGGTCACGGAGATGGCCGGACAGGCGGCCGAGGCCGATGCGGTGGGCCGGTAAAGACGGTGAGTGAGGTCGGGGTGGAACGGGTGGTGGCCGACAAGGGTTATCACAGCAAGCAGGTGCTGGAGGAGCTGGCCGAGGTGGGCGTGCGCAGCGTGATTGCCGAGCCGGAACGGAGGCGGCAATGCTGGGTGGGCCAGCGAGCGGCGCAGGCGGCGGTGTATGCCAACCGGCGGAGACTGAAGACCTCGACGGGCCAGGCGCTGATGAGACGGCGCGGGGTCCTGATGGAGAGAACCTTTGCCCATTTGTACGACACAGGCGGCCTGCGGCGAGTGCACTTGCGCGGCAAGGACAACATCGCCAAGCGCCTGCTGATTCACGCCGCAGCCTTCCATCTGAGCCTGATCCTGCGCCAGGTGCGGGGGGTGGGCACGGCCCGGCAGGCAGCGGACCTGCTTGCTGCGCTTTGTTTTTGCATTTTGCGTCTCATGGACACGGCGAACCGCCGTCCGCTGGTGGTTGGAACTCCTTGCCCCACCGCCCGAACGGCCCGCCCGCGGCGTTGCCATCATCGTTTGCTGCGCCGTCACCACGTGGCTTTATCCAGGGGCTGTTAAGTAACGTAACTACCTCGATCAAAGAGGTACTCTCCGGCAAGAAACCAGCCCTGAACACCGCCGTGGCGCCCAAGCCGCCCGGGTCGGTTGGTAGCGCTCTCACCCGGGTCCCGGCAGGTCCTGCAACGGGCCGGAGCGTCAAAATTGTGAAGGCCAACGTCTCCGTCGAGGGCTACCTGAGCGGCTACCCGCCCAAGGCAGTTTCTCATGCCAAGGCGGTGGCGAACAAACACGGCGTCATTCTGGACCTGAGGCCCGGCAACCCTGAGTCCAGGGTGCTTGTCCAGACGGGACAAGCCGTGCAAAAAGAAGCTTCATCAAGAACAAATCGTTGACCCCGGAGGATCTGCTGCTCGGCGCCAAGG
>JAPWUP010000142.1 GCA_028275505.1 Bryobacteraceae bacterium | reverse complement strand
AGAACATTCTGCGCGACTGGCTGGACCGCATCCGCGATCGCAAGCGCACGGTAGCCAACGAAGAGGAGGGTTACTATTCCTCGGTGGCCTGCTTCATGGCGGCGCAGGCGCTGCGCACGCGCTCGCGCGTAACCTGGGACCGGCGGTGGGATCTGCCGGCATGAGTCGCAACCGGCGGGCCGCTCACCGTTCCCGCACACTTACTTCGTGCGTAACTTCAAAGGTCGTGGTGCGGGCGCGGCGCCGCACCACCAGCACAGGCACTTTCTGCGCAGGATTGCGACCGGGCGCCAGGCCGGTGAACACTTGCGTTCCGGGCTCAGCAGCGAAGTGCAAGGTAAGGGTTGCCTCGCCCGCATCCCAGCGGGCCCACCAAGCCTCGTCCGTAACGGCGGCGGCCACGTTCTGGATGTGCTGGTAGCCGTTGTCGGCGCCGAGCGGCCCATCCCGTGGCTCCAGCGGTAGCGATGTGGTCAGCCGGCCCTCGGCGTGAAACGCCCAGTCGTAAACGTGCTCGCGCTCGGACACGCATTCGAAGCGGTCCTGCAAGTGGGCGCCGCGCAGTCGCAGGGTACGCGTGAGCTGAACGCCCGGATAAACGGTATGAGCGGAGGCGGCGAGCACAGTTTCTTCCTCGGTCACCTCCCAATGTTCCAGGCGGCCGTCTTTGTTGGCTTGCAGTTGCTCGTCCACGCTCACCGTGTTGTGGGCGATCGTCGAACGGTACCATTCGCGGTGGAGGGGAACGCCATAGTTGATCGAACCCGGATCCAGCCCGAAGAGCCGGCCCGCGCCGAACGTCACGATGTTGAGCTTGTCGGGATGGCCGTGGCCGCCTCCGTGCATTCCGAAGCGTACGGCCACGGTCATCATGGGTGAACGAAGAACGGCGTAACCGGCCTCGGGCAAGAGAGTGCTTTGCGTGGGCACGATGGGGCCTTCGGGAACCTCGGGCAAGCCCCACAGCAGCGCTTCGAGGCTGTCGCGCGATGTGTGCGAGAGCAGGCGTCCGTAAGCAGGCTCTCCCCAGCGCGCATACGCCAGCTCGTAAAGCGGCGCCGCGCTCTTGAGATTTCCGCCCGCGCTGTCGTTGAACCCCGGCGAATCGCCGTTGGGCAGGGCGAGCGCCAGCGGCGCATCGAAGAGGCTGCGGTAACGGTCCGTGTAGAGATCAATGCCCGCGAGCCGTGCGGCTTCGGCGAGCGGCCACAGCGCCTGCATCGTGTAGTAGTGGTATCCGAGCGATCCCTCCCACCAAAGGCCGTCCGCTGTGACGCCGCGGGCAATCTGCGCGCGGAAGCCCCGCTCGGGATCTTCGATGGCCTCGTCCACCAGCTCCTTGCGGCCCGTGACCAGGCCGACGAGACCCACCGCCGAGTTCTTCCAGCACTGGATGTTGTGGATGCCCATCTTGTGCTCGCGGATGAGGTCGGCGGCGGGCAGAAGCAGGTCGTTTTCCACGTGCTCGCGCGCTTCCTGGTCCATGGTCTCGCGCACCAGAGCGTAAGCCCAGGCCAGCGGGATCAGCCACACGCTTTCATCCAGGGTTTGCGCGGTGGCCTTGGCGCCCCCGATCTTGTCCTCGCCGTAAATGTTGTGCCTGGGGTAGCTTCGGTAGCGATCGGCGTAATCGGTGAGGATCCGGGCGGCGCGTTGGGCGAATTCTTCGCGCCCGGTGAAGCGGAAGGCCAGGCCCAGATCGCGCGCCGCACGGCTCAGCCGATTGTGAACGCGGTAAATGATGACGGCGTCGTAAGGGTCGCCGGTGTAGACGGTGCCGCAGACGGGGCAGCGATGCTCGGTGTCGGAGACGGTCTGGAGCGTCGCGCCATCCCGCGGGCAACTGTACCAGTGCGGCCACTGGCCACCGCGTTCGGGCACGGGCGGCAGCTCGCGCAAAGCCTGTTCGGCGCCGGAGAGAAGTTGTTGCAAGACACGCCCCGCCCACGGTTGGCTCTCGGCTTTGCGCTGCGCGGCCTGAAGGGCGGCATCGTCCACCAAGAGGTAATTCCCGGGCGCTGCCTGAACTGCCCAAGACGCGATCCATAACGCCAGAGCGATCATGATGGAAATTCTAACCGCAGCAGGCTAGACTGGTGGACATGCGGCGACGTGAATTTCTGAAGACTGCGGCTGCGGGGACGCTGGGCGTCGGGGCTTCGGCTGCCGACACGTTGCCCCGCCGTCGCTACCGGGATAACGTCGAGCTCTCGATCATCGGCTTCGGCGGCATCGTGGTCGTGGGACTCGAACAGCAAGAGGCCAACCGGCTGGTAGCCGAGTCCGTGGAGCTGGGAGTCAACTATTTCGATGTGGCGCCGTCCTACGGCGACGGCGAGGCGGAGGTCAAGCTGGGAGCGGCGCTCCAGCCCTACCGCAAGCAGGTGTTCCTCGCCTGCAAAACGCAACAGCGGGACGCAGCGGGGGCGCGGCGCGAGCTGGAGCGTTCCCTCGAGCGCCTGCGGACGGACCATTTCGATTTGTACCAGCACCACGCCGTCACTACCCTGGAGGACGTGGAACGGATCTTCGCCCCCGGCGGCGCGCAGGAGCTCTTCCTGAAGGCCCGCGAAGAGGGCAAGGTGCGCTACCTCGGGTTCTCCGCGCACTCGGTGGCGGCGGCGCTGGCCATGCTCGATCGCTTCCCGTTCGATTCCGTGCTGTTCCCCATCAACTTCGTCTGCTACTCGCAGGGGAACTTCGGACCGCAGGTGGTGACGCGGGCGCGGGAAAAAGGCGCGGCCCGGCTGGCTTTGAAGGCGCTTGCGTTCACGCGCTGGCCCAAGGGCACGGACCGGAGCAAGACGGCGACGCCAAAGACCTGGTACCAGCCGGTCACCGACGAGAAACTGGCCGAGCAGGCCCTGCGCTTCACGCTATCGGAAGACATTACCGCCGCCATTCCGCCCGGCGACGACAAACTTTACCGCCTGGCTTTGCGACTGGCTGCCCGATTCAGGCCTTTAAGCGCGGAGGAAAGAAAAGAACTACTGGCTCGTGCTGCCGGCGTGGAGCCTATTTTCCGGGCGTGAGCCGGCGCTGCCGGCCTCGCGCCTCAGCTCTTCTTCGAGGTATTGGCGAAGAAAGGCTCGAGTTTCTGCTCGACCCGTGTGCTCCCGCACTCCGGGCACTTGATGCCTCCCTTCTCCAGATCCGCGATGTGCATGAACAGCGTGAAGGTCTTCTTGCAATCCTGGCAGACGAACGAGTACTGAGGCATGGTACCTCCCGTTGTCAGGCTGTTCCCCGTTAATATTCTACTCAGGACGCGCCGGCAGGGCGAGGCCCGTCCGCGTCGGCGTAAGGAGCGTACTTATGGCGGTGTACCAGAAGATTTTCCGCATCTCGACGCGCGGGCACGCGGACGTGCTCGATATCACCAGCGAAGTCGAGCGCATCGTGCGCGAGAGCAAGATTCGCTACGGCGTGGTGAACGTCTCCGGCAAGGGTTCCACCCTCGGCATCACCACGATCGAGTATGAGCCCGGGGCGGTGGCGGATCTGAAACGCGCGCTGGAGAAGATCGCTCCGACCAATCACGATTACGCGCACAACGCGCGCTGGGGCGATGACAACGGTTACTCGCACCTGCGCAGCGCCCTGATGGGAACCGCCCGGAGTTATCCGGTGCGGGAAGGGCGCCTCGATGTGGGAACCTGGCAGCAAATTGTGCTATGTGATTTCGATAACCGTCCGCGCGAGCGAGAAGTGACGGTTACGGTGATCGGAGAATGACGATGCAACGCCGCCGGTTCCTGCAAGCCCTGGCCGCGCCCGCCATTTTGCGTCCCGCTGCGGCGCGCCGGCCCAACATCCTGTTCTGCATTTCCGACGACCAATCCTGGGCGCATGCTTCTGCTTATGGGGCCGGGTTCGTCAGAACGCCGGGCTTTGATCGCGTAGCCGGGGAAGGCGTGCTCTTTCGCAATGCGTTCGTGGCCAGCCCTTCCTGTTGCCCTTCCCGGGGCAGCATCCTCTCGGGGCAGGATTTCTACCGCCTGCGCGCTGCTTCCATGAATCACACGGAGTGGCCAGGCGGCATACCGATCTTCACCGACCTGCTGGCCGAAGCCGGTTATCACGTCGGCTGCACGGGTAAGGGCTGGGGACCCGGCAACTGGCGAAACAGTGGCCGCAAGTTCAATCCGGCGGGACCTGACTACAGCAAGATCCGGTTGAAACCGCCGGGCCGCTATATCAGCGACATAGACTACGCCGCCAATTTCGAGGCCTTCCTCGAGGCCCGTCCCAAAGACGCTCCGTTTTGTTTCTGGGCGGGCTTCATCGAGCCGCATCGCGAGTTCGAAGAAGGCATCGGGGAACGACACGGCATCCGCCTGGATTCGGTAAACGTGCCCGCGTTTCTGCCCGACAGCGAAGAGGTCCGCCGCGACCTGGCCGACTACGCTTTCGAAATCCAGTGGTTCGACGGCCACCTGGAGCGCATGCTGCGGACGCTGGAAAAGCGCGGAGAGCTGGAGAACACCATCGTCGTAGTAACCTCGGACAACGGCATGGCCTTCCCGCGCGCCAAGGCGAACCTGTACGACTACGGCACGCGCATGCCGCTGGCCTTGCGGTGGGGCGAACGCGTGAAGGCGGGTCGCGTGATCGAGGACCTGGTTAGCTTGATTGATCTGGCGCCGACGTTCCTGGAAGCCGCTGGAGTCAAGATTCCGGAAACGATCACGGGCCGCAGCCTGCTGCCCCTACTGGATGGCCGCGCGCCCGGGCGCACCGAAGTGGTGTTCGGCATCGAGCGTCACTTCCCCGGCAGTCGCCCGAACGGCGCCGGATATCCCAGCCGGGCAATCCGCACCGCCCGGTATCTTTACATCCGGAACCTCAGGCCGGAGGCCAACCCGTGCGGCGATCACCCGGGTCCGGTGTGGCCTGAGGATGATCCCGTTGGCGGCTACGGGGACACGGACGGCGGCCCCACCAAGACTTACCTGTGGCGCAACCGGGAGAAATTTCCGGAGCTGTTCCGGCTGGCCTTCGGCAAGCGCCCGGCGGAAGAGCTTTACGACGTGCGCGAGGATCCGTTCAATATGCGCAACCTGGCAGGGAAGGCTCAGTATGAAAAGATCCGGAAGGACCTGGCTGCCCGCCTCGACGCTTACCTGAAGCGCACGGCGGATCCGCGAGCGCTGGGGCGGGGCGAAGAACTGGACGCCGTGATGCGGCGTTTTCCGAGTGTACCGCGCGGGGCGCGGTAACACGTTGCATCCGCGGGATTGTTGTGATAATTTGGTCGCGAAGTGAAAGGGGGGTACTATGTGGAAAGCCCGCTGGATAGGGGTAACGCTTTTCGTCCTGCCATTAGCTTCCGTCCTCTGGTCTCAGACTTCGCAGGCTCGCATCACGGGCCGCGTGATTGACCCGGACGGCGCGGCGATACCCGCCGCCGAGGTCGTGGCGACCAATGAAGAAACTGGCGTCAGCACGCGCAGCCAGACGAACGAAGCCGGCATTTACGTGTTGCCGTTTCTGCCGCCGGGCCGTTACACGATTACGGCCACGGTGACCGGTTTCAAGAAATACGAACGAAAGGGTCTGGTTCTGGAGACCGCACAGGAGCTGGCCCTGGATATTCGCATGGAGCTGGGCAGCGTGACCGAAGTGGTCGAGGTGAGCGCCGAAGCGCCGCTGCTGGAAAGCACCTCGGCCACGGTGAGCCAGTTTTTGGACAGCCGCGTGGTCACGGAGATGCCGCTCGGCAACCGGCGCGCGCTCGAGCTGGTCCGTCTGGCCGCCAATACCGTTTGGGTGGATTACAGCGGTCTGGCCAAACCGTTGTTCAGCCTGGCGGGCGGGCGCACCGAGAATCAGATGTTCTGGTTGGACGGCGGCAACATCCAGAACATGCGGCTGGGCGTGGGCCAGGTGGACGTGGACCCGCCGGTCGAGGTCATCCGCGAATTTCGCGTGGTGCAGAACAATTATTCCGCGGAGTTCGGCGGGTCCGCCGGCGGATTGGTAGTTACCAGCACCAAGTCCGGCACCAATCAGTTCCGGGGCAGCCTTTTTGAATATTTCCGGAACGACAAACTGGATGCGGCGGGCTTTTTCGCTCCCACCGAGGGCACGCGCAAGATCAAGGCGCCGCTGCGCTACAACCTGTTCGGCGCCACCCTGGGCGGCCCCATCGTGCGCGATCGCACGCATTTCTTTACCGGCTACGAAGGGACTCGCCGCACGGACGGCTTCACGCAGATTCTCACCGTGCCCACCGAATTACAGCGACGCGGGGACTTTTCGCAGACCTTCAACACGCGCGGTCAGCTCATCCCCATTTACGATCCTGCAACCACACGCACGGAGGGAGGAAGGGTCGTCCGCGATCGCTTCCCCGGCAACGTCATTCCGCCCAGCCGGATTGATCCCGTGGCGCAAAAGCTGACGGCGTTCTGGCCCTTGCCCAACCGTCCTCCGGTGAACGTGGCGGGCGCCCAGAACTTCAGCGGCAACCGGGCCAGGATCTTCACGCGCGACAACGTCACGGGCCGGGTGGACCACGTTTTCACCGACAAGAACCGGTTCTACTTCCGCTTCCTTTATAACAACGATCCCTATAAGTGGACGAGTAACTATCCGCGCAAGGAGGCCGATCCCGAAAGTCCGTTCGACGCCGGGCGCTACGAAACTAGTTTCTTGTTCGCCGATACGCACACCTGGACCAACTCTTTGGTCATGGATGCTCGGTACAGCTTCGCGCACCGCACCTGGCACGCTAAGTCCGCCGGCTTGGGGAGCAACGTGGTCCAGGAGATCGGCCTGAAGGGTGTCCCCACAGGCGCGTTCCCGGCGATCTCGGTGGCGGGGATGGCGACTTTGGGGTCGAGCAACGAGCGCCGTCAGTTCCCCATTCGTCAGCACCAGGTGGCGACCAACTGGACCTGGGTGCGCGGCAAGCATGTAGTCAAGTTCGGCAGCGAGATTCGCAAGAGCATCAACGTGGACGTGAACCGTCCGAGTATTTCGGGCGATTTCGGCTTCGCCACCACGGGTACGGGCCTGCCCGGCGATGCCGCCACTGGCTTCGGGATGGCTTCCTTCCTGGTGGGCTTCGTGAACTCTTTCTCGCTGCGGGATACCGATCCTCTGGACCGCTACAGCTGGTACCTGGCGGGCTTCTTGCAGGATGACTGGAAGGTGACGCCGAACTTCACCTTGAATCTTGGCCTGCGCTGGGAGACCGACACCCCCATCATGGATAAAAACAACCGCATGAACTCGTTCGATATGGCGGCTATCAATCCCGTCTCGGGCACGCCCGGCGTGGTGCGGTTTGCGGGCGTGGGTGGCTGGCCGCGCCGGCCTTATGATCCCGACTGGAACAACTTCGGGCCGCGCTTCGGTTTCGCCTGGCGCGTGCTGGGTTCGGCGAAGTGGGTGATGCGCGGCGGCTACGGCGTGTTCTATGAGCATCCGTTTGCGCACGGCGTGCCCAACGCGGCCTCGCTGGGCTTCGAGCGATCCGCCGGTTTGTCCTCGCCGGACAACGGGGTGACTCCGGCGCTGTACCTGTCACAAGGCGTCAACGTGACCTTGCAGCCTCCCGTGCGCGACGACCGCTTCGGCGCCGTGCCCGTCGGTAAGGCCCCGACGACCAACGTTACTTTCTATGAGTTCAACCGTCGAACCGGTTATTCGCAGCAGTTCAATCTGACGCTCCAGCGCGAATTGCCGGGCAACACGGTGGTGGAGCTTTCTTATCTGGGCAATCTGGGACGCAAGATGCCCATTTCGACACTCTCCATCAACCAGGTGCCGCCGCACCTGATGGGGCCAGGCAACGCCCAGGTGCGCCGTCCCTTCCCGCAATTCAACAACGTGCAGATCCTCGTGCCCACTATGGGTGCGCACAACTATCACGCTGGTTCGGTTCGCGTGGAGAAACGGCTTTCCCACGGCCTGAGCCTGCTGGCCAGCCACACCTGGTCGCGCAACATCGGCGTGATTGACGAATCGGGCAGTGGAACCTTGGGCGACGACCAACTCTACCAGGACTATTACAACCGGCGCCTGGACAAGGGGCCGCTCTCCATTGACATCGTGCACCGCTTCGTGGCCAGCGCGGTTTACGATCTGCCCTGGGGCAAGGGACGTCGCTGGCTGACCAGCGGGGTTCCCGCAGCGGTGCTGGGCGGCTGGACGATCGGCTCGATCGTGAATGCGCAGAGTGGCGGGCCGTTCACGGTCACCATGCAGACCAACACCACCAATGCGTTCTCCGCGGGCGCCTTGCGGGCGAACCTCCTGCGCAATCCGAACCTGCCCGCGGACCAGCGGCGGCTGGATCGCTGGTTCGACACCGATGCCTTCGTGGCGCCGCCGCCTTATACCTTCGGCAATGCCGGACGTGGCATCGTGCGCGCGGACGGGCGCGTTACGTTCGATTTTTCGATCAACAAGAACTTCGTCTGGGGCGAACAGCGGGTGGTACAATTCCGGGCCGATTTGTTCAATGCTTTCAACCACCCGGATTTCGGCCTGCCCGCCCGCGCGCTGGGCGCTCCCGGCTTCGGCGTCATTTCCAGCGCCACCGCACCCCGCACCATCCAATTGGGCTTGCGTGTGGCATTCTGAATAGCCGGAGGCAATCGGGAATGCCGCTCACGCGAAGGGAGGCTATTGGCGTTTCTCTGGCCGGATTCGCGCGCGCCTCGGCGCCGGCCCGGCCGAACATCCTGTGGCTGATTGCGGAAGACCTCAGTCCGGATCTGGGCTGCTACGGCAATCGCGCCGTGCAGACGCCGAACCTGGATCGCCTGGCCCGGGAAGGCATGCGCTTCACGAACGCTTTCGTCACCGGGCCGGTGTGCTCGGCTTCGAGGTCGGCCATTGCCACCGGGATGTACCAGACCACGATCGGGGCCCACAACCATCGCAGCCACCGCGACGACGGTTACCGGCTGCCGCAGGGCATCGAGCCCTTCACGCGCTACCTGCAACGCGCCGGCTACCACACCTCGAATGTCATCAACGCGGCTCCTGGCGTCCGCGGCACGGGCAAGACCGATTTCAACTTCGTCACCGAAGACATCTTCGACGGCAAAGACTGGGCCGAGCGACGCAAGGGACAGCCTTTTTACGCGCAGGTGAACTTTTCCGAGACTCACCGGCCTTTCCGGCGCTGTCCGGAGCGCCCGGTGGATCCGGCTCGCGTCGAGGTCCCGCCCTGCTATCCCGATCATCCCTGGGTCCGCAAGGACTGGGCGATGTATCTGGAGACGCTCCAGAATCTGGACACGAAAGTGGGCAAGGTGCTGGCGCGCCTGGAACAGGAGGGACTTGCCGAAGACACGATCGTGTTCTTTTTCGGCGATCACGGGCGCCCCATGCCCCGCGACAAGCAGTTCCTTTACGACGGCGGGATCCGCATTCCGCTGCTGATTCGAATCCCGGAAAAGTACCGGCCTGCGGGCTACCAGCCGGGTAGCGTTTCCGATGCCCTGGTCAGCGCGATTGACATCACGGCCACTACGCTGAGGCTGGCCGGCGTCGAGCCGCCGGCGCACATGGAAGGCCGGCCGTTTTTCGGCCCGGGCGTGCAGCCGCGCGAGTTCATCATCGCGGCACGCGATCGCTGCGACGAAACGGTGGACCGCATCCGCTGCGTGCGCACGCGCCGCTTCAAGTACATCCGCAATTTCTTTCCCGAGCGGCCCTATACCCAGCAGAACGTTTACAAGGACGTCAATTACGTGACGCTGGCTGTGATGCGCCAGCTTCAGGAGGCCGGCAAGCTGAGCGGGCCGCCCGCCGCCTTCCTGGCGCCGCGCCGCCCGCCGGAGGAACTTTACGATCTCGCCGCCGATCCGCACGAAACGCGCAACCTCGCCGACGACCCCAAGTACCGGCGCACGCTCGAGGAAATGCGCGCCATCCTGGACCGGTGGATTCGCGAGACCGGTGATCAGGGACAGCATCCCGAGGATCGCGTCATGCCCTGGGACCGCGATCGCACCGAAGTGGATGGCTGGTGCACGCAGAGCGGATGCCGGGCGTCGAAAGAGGGCGGGCTGCTCAAGCTCCGCTGCCTCGGTGAAAGGAGTGCGCGGCTGGAGCGGGCTTTCGTTGCGGCGGGCGGCAAGCTGGCGCTCGAGTTCCGTGCGCGATCTTCTGCCGCCGCGGTGACCGGCTTCGCCTGGAGCCTGATCACCGACATCCGCAATCCGCAGAACCGACGCGCGGTCCAGTTCGTCGCCGACGGTCAGTGGCGCGAGTATTCCGTGCCGTTCGAGGCGGCCGACGATCTGGCCATCCTTACGCTTGAGCTGGCGCCCACAGCGGGCGAGATCGAGTTCGACTGGATCCGCCTGAAGCGCGCCGGCGGCGAGCTGATCAAGTCCTGGGATTTCGCCTGAGGGCAGCTTCCCTCAAGGCCGGACGGCGCCCCTTCGCCCCAGCAGTCCGATTTTTTCCGCCTCGCGACGCAGGTCCTCGCGGAAGGCGGGGTGCGCGATCTGGATCAGCGCTTCGGCCCGCTCGCGCAGCGTTTTGC
>JAPWUP010000239.1 GCA_028275505.1 Bryobacteraceae bacterium | reverse complement strand
CCCCGACAAAGTTCTGGCGTACTGCGCCAAGGCGCGCGAGCTGGTCGCCACCAAGCCCAAGCCCGAAGGCGTGAGCGACCAGGCCTGGGAAACGCGCAAGCGGCAGATTACCGGGCGCGCCCATTACGTGGCGGGCATGACGCACGTCGCTCGCAACAACTGGGCTGAGGCGGACAAAGAGCTGCGGGCCGCGCTGCCGGGCATCGCCGATAACCCGACGATGAACGCCGAAGCGCTTTTCTATCTCGGACTGGCCAACTTCCGTCTGGGTGAGAAAGACTGTGATCCGGCGCGGATCCTGGATGCGGTGAACTTCACCAAGCAGTCGGCCGCAATCAAGAGTCCTTACCAGGCGCCGGCGCGCCAGAACCTGAAGGCTTTCCAGGCCAAATGCGTCGTACGATGAATATCCTCGTTCCCAACCTCGGTTCCACTTCCCTGAAGTATCAAGTGCTTGAGATGCCGGCCGAGCGCGTGCTGGCGCGCGGTCGCTTCGAACGCGTGAGCGATTACCGCGAGGCCATCGCACGGATTCCGACCTCCGATCCCAAGGTGGACGCGGTGGCCTTCAAGACCGTGCTCGCAGGCCCGCGCTACCGCGGGACGTTCCTGATTGACCGTGATGTGATCGCCGCCATGGAGGAATATCTGCCGGCGGCCCCGGCGCACAACGCGATTTATCTGGCAGCCATCCGGGCCTTCCAGCAGGCGATGCCCGGCGTGCCGCTGGTGGCAGCCTTCGAAACCGAATTCCACGTCACGATGCCCGAGTATGCGGCCCGCTACGGCGTCCCCGCGGAGTGGCGCGAAACGTACGGGATCCGCCGCTACGGCTTCCACGGCGCTTCGCATCAGTACGTCAGCGAACGAGTCCCGGAGATGTTGGGCCGCCCGCGTGAATCGCTGCGGCTGGTGAGTTGCCACCTGGGCGGCAGTTCCTCCATCTGTGCGATCGAGAACGGGCGTTCCGTGGACACCACGATGGGCTTCTCGCCGCAATCGGGACTGGAGAACGCCACGCGGCACGGCGAGCTGGACGTCTTCGCGGTGCTCTACATGATGGAACGGCGCGGCTGGTCCATCGCCGAGGTGCGGCAACAACTCGCTCGCAACGGCGGCTTGGCCGGGCTTTCCGGAATTCCGGGAGGCGACGTGCGCGATCTGGAGGCCGCGGCCGCACAAGGCAACCAGGACGCTGCCCTCGCGCTCGAGGTTTTTGCCTACCAGGTGCGCAAGACGATCGGCGCCTACGCTGCCGCAATGGGTGGTCTCGACGCGGTGGCCTTCACGGGCGGCATCGGGGAAAACTCGGCCCGCCTGCGCGCGCGCTGTTGCGAACGGCTGGAGTTTCTCGGCATCCGGCTCGATCCCGCGCGCAACGAGCAGGGATCAGGGGATCGGATCGTTTCCGCTGACGATTCCCCCGTGGCGGTTGTCGCCCTGGCCACCAACGAAGAGCTGATCGTGGCGCGGCGGGCGTATCGGTTACTGGCCGCGCAACACGGAACGCAAAGCGCAGCGGAGCAGGCATGATTCACTTCGTCGTTCATGGCCGCTCGGATACCGTGGGGGTCATCGTGACCGAGCAGGTGGCGCCGGGGGAGCGTCTTTCCGGCTGGAACCTGGAGACGGGCGAATCCCTGGAAGCCGTCGCTGCGCAGTCCATCCCGCTCGGTCACAAAATCGCGCTGCGCCGGATTGCGCCCGGCGAGGCCGTGATCAAGTACAACGTGCCGATCGGCAAGGCCACGTGCGAGATCGCGCCCGGCGAGCACGTTCACACCCACAATCTGCGCAGCGCGAGGTGGTGAATCATGCGAGCGGAAACCTTTCGCGGCTACCGGCGACCGGACGGGCGTGTGGGCGTGCGCAACCACGTGGTCATCCTGCCCGTGGATGACATTTCCAACGCCGCGGCGGAGGCGGTGGGGCGGGTGATTCATGGCGTGCTGCCGCTGCCGCATGCTTACGGGCGCCTGCAATTCGGCGAGGATCTGGAACTGTTCTTCCGCACCATGATCGGCACGGGCGCCAACCCTAACGTGGCCGCCTGTGTCGTCATTGGCATTGAGCCGAACTGGACCCGGCGCATCGCCGAAGGTATTGCGCGGACGGGCAAGCCCGTGGAGGCGTTCTGGATCGAGGGCCACGGCGATCTGCGAACCATCGAGCGCGCCAGTCGCGCAGCCCAACGATTCCTTCAGCAAGCCAGCGAGCTGGTGCGCGAACCGTGCCACGTCCGCGAACTGTACGTTTCCGCCAAGTGCGGCGAGTCCGACACCACGACCGGGCTGGCCTCCTGTCCTGCGGTGGGCGAGGTCTTCGATCACCTGGACTCGCTGGGCGCCACCATGAGCTTCGGTGAAACCTCGGAGTTAACCGGGGCTGAGGAAATTTGCGCCAGCCGCGCCGCCACGCCCGAGGTCGCGCAGGAGTTCCTGCGCCTCTTCCGCGCCTACAACGACTTCATCCTTTCGCACGGCGTGGACCTGCTCGGGTCGCAGCCCACCGAGGGCAATATCCGCGGCGGTCTGACGACCATCGAAGAGAAAGCGCTGGGGAACTTGCAAAAGATCGGGCGGCGCTGCCGCTTCGTGGGTTGCCTGAAGCCGGCGGAATCCCCGCGCGGACCCGGCCTGTGGTTCATGGATACTTCCTCGGCGGCGGCCGAGGCGGTGACGTTGTGGGCGGCCTCGGGCGCGGTGGTTCACCTGTTCCCGACCGGTCAGGGGAACACGATCGGCAATCCCATTGTCCCGGTGATCAAGATCACGGGCAATCCGGTGACGGCGCGCAACATGAGCGAACACATAGACGTGGATGTCTCAGGGCTGCTCCAGCGCGAGTACACTTTGGAGGAAGCGGGCGACCGCGTCTGGGAGATGATGATACGCGTGTGCGACGGGCGTCTGACCTGCGCGGAAACCCTCGGCCATCGCGAGTTCGTGCTGACCCGGCTCTATCCGAGCGCTTGAGGACGGGCCGTGAAGCGCAGCGCCCGCGCGTTGTAGGATAGAGACACTGCATCTGCGGCCAGGTGACGGCGCCATGGATCTTTACGAAGCCATCCGGGCCTTGCACGAGGAGAAGAAACGGATTGACCGCCTGATCGCGGTGCTGGAAGAGCTGCAACGCTCCAGCGACCGCCAACCCGCCGCGAGCAAGAAGCGCCGCGGACGCAAGACCATGAGCGCGGAGGAGCGCCGCCAGGTGTCCGAACGCATGAAGCGTTACT
This sequence comes from Bryobacteraceae bacterium, assembly GCA_028275505.1. Taxonomy (GTDB): domain Bacteria; phylum Acidobacteriota; class Terriglobia; order Bryobacterales; family Bryobacteraceae; genus DTHT01. Next base: position 2,168 of record JAPWUP010000239.1, on the reverse strand, counting down.
GGGCGCAGCGCAAGCAGCGCGAACAGGCCGCCATGGCAGACGCTGCTTCTCCCGCTTCTCAGCCCGATCCGGCAGCCGGCTGAGGGTCGCCCGTCTTGAAGAACCACAACCAGAAGTACTGCTGGCCTGCGCCGTGCCGGTAGCGCGGCTCGAAACCGCAGCGCAGCGCCATCTCGACGGCTTCCTGTTCCGAGAAAGGAACGCCGATCCAAGTGTCGTCCGGCGTGCTCTGCACGCGCGTGTCGCCCTGAACCTGGAATTTGAACAGTGCCCCGGGCCGCAGCACGCGGTTGACTTCGCGCACGTAGTTTTCGATGATCTCGCGGCTGGGGATGTGCTGGAAGACGATGGAGGAGAACGCGAAATCGAAGATCAGCCCGGGCGGCAGCACGGAAAGATCCATACCGTTGTTCTGGTAGACGAAGGCGTTGGGGAAATCGCGCAGCGCTTCGCGCGCCAGCGCCACCATCTCGCCGCTGACGTCTACGCCGTGCACTTCGCCGAACAGCTTGGCCAGCGCGCGCGTGACACGCCCGGCGCCGCAGCCGATCTCGAGCACGCGCATTTCCTTGGGATCCTTGCCCTGGCAGATGTTGATCATGTCGGTGAGGATTTCTTCGGCCACGGTCTGCTCGCCGGAGCGGAAGAACTCCTCGTCGGTCCAGTCCGCGCGCGCGGTATTCACGAAGTAGCGGGCGTTGATGCGCGCCCGCTGATCCCAGTCTTCTTGCATTTTCTTGAGCAATTTCGGATCCACCATCCCTGGCGTTATTGTAACGCCTCAAGGCAAGTAGCGCTCGGTCTGGACCTCCACCGGGCGGCCACGAAATTCCACCATGCGTTCGCCGAAACCCCGGTAGATGCGGACGCGGCGCGATGAGTCGAGCGGCCTGCCGTCCTCGCTGCGGATCACGAGCAGAGTGGGCACGCTGTAGTGCAGGCGGCCGTAGCGGAGCGCATGAAAGGCAACCAGCGTGGGGCTTTCGATCAAGAAGCCCCAGCGCGGCAGCGTGGCCCGCTCCATCTCGTAATCTTTCGGTCCGTAGTTGACAGTGATCTCGACCGAGTCGCCGAAGCGCGTCCGCTCGACGCTGCGATCGGGCGTCAGGAACCGGTGATCGGTCATAGGCATCAGCGCCGTTACGCGGTGCAACGGGCTGAGGACCTCGTAAGTATTCTTGATGAACTGGTCTATGAGGTTGAAGCGGCCGCCGCGTGCGAAAACCAGGCGATCCGCGGCATCGGGCGGCGGCTGGTAGTGCGCTTCGGGATCCAGCCAGTAACGGTGCCGGCCGAAAAAGTACACGGGCATCTCGGCATAGAGGATGTGATCCAGGATGTAAGACGGATTGTCAGGACGGGGCCGGTCACTCTGGTGCGCGTAAATGGGGATGCAGTCGGCGAACACCAGATGGAACAGCGGGACGACGATGTCAGTCTGGTCCGGGTTCTGAAAGCGGGTGCGATGCGACATCAGGCCTTCGAAGTAATCCGCCACGGGGACGCCCCACTCGCGTCCTTCCTCCGAGCCGAACAGGCCGACCATCCGGCGGATGTAACGGCAAAGCTCCTGCTTGTAGTGGAGGTCGTCGTTCTTCGTCAGCGGGTGGGCGGGATCGTGGCATTCGTAGAGAGGAGCGGCGAAGACGGTGTCCGAAAAATACACATCCGGGGCGAATTGTTTTACCACGCCGGGTACGTTGTGCGGTCGCGAAGCCAGCTCCACGGCCTTGCGCGAGCAGATCAGCCAGGCCTGGCCTCCCGCCCACACGCCGCCCCGCCGCGGTGAGCCATCCGGGTTCTTCATCAGGTAGGAGGTATCCCAAGAGGGCGCGTCCCGGTACATGTCCTGGTAGTTATCGTGCAGCCCGAAAAGCCAGGTGCCCAATGCCTTCACGCGGCGTGAACACTCGGCCAGTCCCGCATCGCCGCCGATGGCAGGGGCGGCGGGCAGGATGTCGGGATGAAAGTTGTCGTAGCCGCCGTAAATCCAGCCGTTGAGAACCGGCCGGCGCCACCGCCGGGGCCGCCGCCTACAGCGGTTGTCGTAGCCGCCGTAAATCCAGCCGTTGAGAACCAGCAGGCCGCGGTCCAGCCCCAGGTCACGGTAGAAGTGTTCGGCCAGAGCCGCGCACTCCTCGAACGTGAAGTTGATGTCGTAAAGGTCC
>JAPWUP010000039.1 GCA_028275505.1 Bryobacteraceae bacterium | reverse complement strand
GTTGTCGTAGCCGCCGTAAATCCAGCCGTTGAGAACCAGCAGGCCGCGGTCCAGCCCCAGGTCACGGTAGAAGTGTTCGGCCAGAGCCGCGCACTCCTCGAACGTGAAGTTGATGTCGTAAAGGTCCTTGTCGGTTTTGTTCCAGCGGGTGTTGGCCACGCGCCGCATGTAGGCGAACGGCTTGAAATCGGCCGCGCCGAAGAAGCGCTCGACTTTTGGGTTCTCGCGCAGCTTTTCGGCCAGGGTTTTCAGAAAGCCGCGGCGTCGCGCCACCTCGCGGTAGGCCTTCGCGATTTCGACGTAGCCGCCGTAGCCCAGCGGCCGCAGGTGGACGCGCTGCGCGGAACGGCGCAACGCGAGTGTTGCAGTGAGGCGCGGCGGCGAAGGTGAGTAATCGAGGACGATTTCCGTGTAGGCATCCTCCCAGCTTGCCAGCAGCGCCACCCCGTCGCGCACCACTCCCAGCATTGCCATCGAGTAGCCGTTTCCGGTCTCGTAGGCGCGCAGCCGGCGCGTGTAAGGCTTCTCGCCTTCGGCGTAGACGAGCATGCCCAGCCTTCGCGGCACGGCGTAGTAGCTCCGCTCGCCGGGACCGATTTCGAGCGACTTGCTGATCAGCCAGATCTCGCGTTCACCCGGCGGCTGGGCCAGCGCGTACTCCACTCCGTCGTCGCTGAGCCGGAGCTGGAACTCCACGTCTGCCGCACGAAACCGCAAGGTTCCCGGCGCTGCAGGAATCAATTTCACCGGCTCCAGCGGGCGGCCTTCCAGGGAGGGCGCAGGCAGCAGCCAGCTCGCGTTCGCTTTCTTGTCCGTGATGGCGACCGTGCCATCCGTCCGAAGCTGGACGCGGACGTGGGGATTTTCCAGCGTTTGCGCAACCAGGAGTGCGGGCAAGAGCGGCAGGCAGAACAGGGAGCGGCGCACGATGCAATCTTACCGGAACGAGGGCCGGGCCGCCAGCGGGTCTTCAGGCCAGTCGTGACGCGGGTAGCGGCGGCTGAGCTCGCGGCGCAGCTCCGGATAGAGCCTGCGCCAGAAGCCCCCCAGGTCGGTCGTGGTCTGCACGGGGCGGTTGTTGGGCGCCAGCAGGTGCAAAGTCACAGGGACCTTGCCCGCGGCCAGCCGCGGCGTTTCTTTCTGTCCAAAAAATTCCTGGATCTTGGCCGCGATCCAGGGCGGCTTGCCGCGCGCGTAATGAACGGGCACTTGCCGGCCGCTGGGGAGGCGCAAACGCTCGGGCGCGATCTGGTCCAGCAGCCGTCGCGCGTGTTCCGGCAGGCGGGCTTCGAGGGCTCGCAGCAGGCCGCCACCTCGCGCGGCTGACTCCAGCTCGGCGAAGCTGCTCAAACCGCGGCAAAGGGAGGCCAGCGCCTCGGCCACGTCCTGCTCGCTCAGGGCCGGCACTGCCGCGTGAGCCGCAGCAAATTCGACGCGCGCCAGGAACGACTCAATCGCCTCCGGATCCGCGAATCTGGCCAGCCCCGCTTCCCATGCCCGTTCGAACAGCAACCGTTCGGCTTGCTCGCCGCGCGCAGGACCGCGGCTTTCCTCGATGACCAGCTCATCGTAAAGCAGGGCGCTGGAGCGCTCCACGCGTTCGCTTTCCCGGTTCCACTCGATCCGTTCCACCTCGCGAATGCGGTCCGGATAGAGATCTAGCAGCCACTCGGGCCGGATGGCGCTGGCCAGCCGTACGAGCGGCAAGCCTTGCTCGCGGCGCTCTTCGGCGTCCACGGCCACCAGGAACTCGGCGTCGCGAACCACGCTGGCGGCGGAAAGAATCGCGGCGCCGCCGCCCGAAAGCAAGAGCTCGCGGTCGCGCCTGCGTCGCGCTACGCGGTCCGGGAAAGCAACCAGGATTGCCATGAGCAGGGCTTCGTCCGCCGCGGAATCGCTGCTTCGCACTTTTGCTTCGCGACGGATTTGTTCATAGAGACGGCGCGTGCGGGAGCTCCACGGCTGTTCCAGAAGCCAAAGCAGGTCGGAAGGGCCGGATTGTGCGGTCGCTTCGGACATGCGCTCGCCGGCGCTCAACAACGCTGCCAGCGCACAGCCCTGATCGCCTGCGCCGCGACGCTCGGCTTCCACGACCAGACGTGCAAGACGCGGCTCCAGAGGAAGGCGCGCCATCATCTGCCCGATTTCCGTCAGCGCCCCGGCAGGATCCACGGCGCCCAGACGAAGCAGCAACCTCTCGGCTGCCTGCCATGCTTCGGCGGGTGGGGGATCGAGCCAGTCCAGCTCCTCGGGAGCCACGCCGCAGGCCCGCAGCATCAAGGACGCGCCGCTGAGGTCCTCACGCAGGATTTCGGGCACGTCCTGCTCCGGGCGCCGGACGAAATCGTCCAGCGGGTAAAGGCGCACCACGCGGCCCGGTGCGGTGCGGCCCGCGCGTCCGGCGCGCTGCTCGGCCGAGGCCTTGCTCACGCGCCGGACCTCCAGGCGGGGCAGCCCGGACCACGGGGAATGGGACGCCACGCGCGCCAGGCCGCTGTCTATCACCGCCGTCACGCCTTCGATGGTGAGGGAGCTTTCCGCCACGTTGGTGGAGAACACGACCTTAGGCCGATCCGCAGGGGCTAGGGCCCGCTCCTGCTCTTCGAGCGGCAAGTCGCCGTGCAGGGGAAGCAACAACAAGCCGGTGCGCTCGGCGATGGGTTCGCAGGCCCGCATGGCGCGGCGGATCTCGCGAGCGCCTGGCAGGAAGACGAGCACGTCGCCATCGAGGCCTTCGCGCACGAGCGATTCCAGCGCTTCGGCCACCCGCTGTTCGAGCGGCGCCGCCGACAGTGGGGTGTATCGGATGGCCAGCGGGAACAGGCGACCCGCGGCCCGCACCACGGCGCAGTCGCCCAGAAACGCAGCCACCGGAGCACTCTGCAAAGTCGCGGACATGACCACCAGGCGCAAGTCAGGGCGTACGCTTCGTTGCAGGCGCCGCAAGAGCGCCAGTGCCAAATCCCCTTCGAGGTGTCTCTCGTGAAACTCGTCTAGCACGACGCACGAGATGCCTTCGAGCCGAGGGTCCCGCAACAGGCGGCGCGTGAGCACGCCTTCGGTCATGTAGATCAGGCGGGTTCGCGGCCCGATCGCTTCTTCGAAGCGCACTTGATAGCCCACGGTTTCGCCCACGCGTTCCCCGCGCTCGGCGGCCGCTCGGCGAGCCGCCAGCCGTGCTGCCAGTCGTCGCGGCTCGAGCACGAGAACTTTGCCGCCCAGCTCGAGCAAGGCCGGCGGCACGCGAGTCGTCTTGCCCGCGCCCGGCGGCGCTTCGATCACGAGATTCACGCCCTCGCGGAGCCGGGCCAGAATTTCCGGGATGCGGTCGTCAATGGGCAGGGGCGGCGGGGAGGCGGTTGACTTTCGACTCACCTGTTTCTCAGACTAGCGGGTTATGGGGCTTGGAATCGGACCGCTGAATCCTCCGAAGCGCTTGCTGATGGGACCCGGGCCTGTGATGGTGGAGCCGCGCGTTTACGAGGCGATGCGGCAGCCCATCGTCAGCCACGTGGATCCCTACTTCTTCCAGGTTTTCGAAGACATTCGCGCTCTGCTGGGACCGGTGTTCGGGACGCAGAACCCGTTCCGCATGGTGATCTCGGGCACGGGTACTTCCGGCATGGAGACTGCAATCGTCAACTTCGTCGAGCCGGGCATGAAGCTCGCGGTCTTCGCCAACGGCTACTTTTGCGACCGCATCAGCAACATCGCCGAGCGGCAAGGCGCACAGGTGGTGAGATTGGAGAAAGCCTGGGGCGAAACCTTCACCGAGGAAGAAACGTTCGAGTTCGTGCGGCGCGAGAAGCCGCACGTGGTGGCCTTTGTGCAGGCGGAAACCTCGACCGGGGTTTACACGCCCGGCAAGACGATCGCCGCCGCGGCCCGCGAAGTGGATGCGCTGGTGATCGGCGACTGCGTGACCTCGCTGGGCGGCATGCCCGTCAACGTGGATGAAAACGGCATTGACGTGGCCTATAGCTGTTCCCAGAAAGGACTGAGTTGCCCGCCCGGGCTGGCCCCCATCACCTGTTCGCCCCGGGCCATGGAGCGGCTGCGCGAGCGCAAACGCCCGGTGCCTTCGTTTTACTTCGACCTCAAACTGATTGACGACTACTACGAGGGCCAGCACCGCTACCACCACACCGCGCCCATTTCCATGTTCTACGCGCTGCGCGAAGCCCTGCGCATCGTGGACGAAGAAGGACTGGAGAATCGTTTCCGGCGTCACCGCCACAACCACCTCGCTTTTGTCGCGGGCATCGAGGCCATGGGACTTGAGATGCACGTGCGCGAGCCGGCGCAGCGGTTGTGGACGCTGAACACGCCGCGCGTGCCGGAAGGGATCTCGGACGTGGCCTTGCGTCGCCGCCTGCTCGAAGGGCACGGCATCGAGGTGCTGGGCGGCTTCGGACCGCTGGCGGGCAAGGTCCTGCGAATCGGCCTGATGGGCGCCTCCTCGACGCGCGAGAACGTGCTTGTGCTGCTGGAGGCTCTGGAGGGCGCACTCCGCGCGGAGGGCTTCCCGGTCAAGGCCTCGGGGCGGGAGGCGGCGGAACGCTGCTATGCCGAGCTGGCCGCCGTGAGTTAGAATCGCGGCGGTATGCTCCGCAGAACCTGCCTCGGTGTCATGGCGGCGGCGCTATCGCGGGCCACCGCTCCTGCTTCCAATCCCATCCAGCTTCACGTGGACCTGGACGCAGATCCGGCGCGGGAATCCGAGCTCGTCCGCAATTTCCACGAGATTTTCGAGCCCGCGATCCGCAGGCAGCCGGGCTTCGTCAGCGTGCGCCTGCTGAAGCTCCGGCAGGCGGTGGTCGGGGAGGCTCCCCGGGACGCCAACTACCGTCTCGTGATCAGCTTCCAGACCGAAGCGCAGCGCCAGGCGTGGGTGGCCAGCCAGGATCACCAGCGCGCCTGGCCTGCCATCGAGCGGACCCTGCGCCCGGGAAGGCTGCGGGCCATTCTGTACGACGAAGTTTAGCGCCGGTCCTCTCAGAAGGCCCAGCGCCACAGGCTGGCGCCCACGGTGAAGCCCGCGCCCACAGCGGCAAACAGCACCAGATCCCCTTTCTTCAGGCGGCCCGACTGGATGGCATCCTGCGTGGCCAGCGGGATGGTGCCGGAGGTCGTGTTGCCATAGCGGTCAATGTTGACCACCACCTGTTCCGGTTTCAGTCCAAGACGCTCCGCGGTGGCGTAGATGATGCGCGCGTTGGCCTGGTGCGGAATCAGCAGGCCGATATCGCGGGCCGTGAGACCGTTGCGCTCGATCAGGTCGCGGCAGACCTCGTACATGCGCCGCACGGCGTACTTGAATACCTGCTGCCCTTCCTGATGGACGTAATGCAGACGCTTCTCGACGGTCTCGTGGGAAGCGGGCAGCCGGCTGCCGCCCGCGGGCATCTTCAGGAACTCGCCGCCGGAACCGTCAATTTCGTTGATGAAATCCACCAGGCCCAGCGAGTCGTCTTCGCTGGGTTCGACCAGCATGGCGCCGGCGCCATCGCCGAACAGCACGCAGGTGGTGCGATCCGTGTAATCCACGATGCGGGACATGGTGTCGGCGCCGATGACGAGCACCTTGCGATGGGAACCGGCGGCGACGAGGTGGGCGGCCGTGGTCAGGCCGTAGAGAAAGCTCGAGCACGCCGCGATCAGGTCGAATCCCCAGGCGCCTTTGGCCCCGATGCGGTCCTGCACGAGGCAGGCGGTCGAGGGGAACATCATGTCGGGTGTCACCGTGCAGACCAGGATGGCGTCCAGTTCGGAAGCTTCGATGCCACGTTGCGCAAGGGCCGCGCGCGCCGCTTCCACAGCCATGTCGGAGGTGGCCATGTCCGGATCAGCGATGTGCCGCTCGCGGATTCCGGTACGCTCCAGGATCCATTCGTTCGTGGTGTCCACCATCTTTTCCAGGTCGAAGTTGGTGAGCACCCGGGGCGGAACATAGCAACCCAGCGCAGAGATCTTGGCTCGATACAACGAAGCTTTCCTCCCGTGTCTCGGCGAGCTCTTGCGACTGCCCGCGCGAGCCCAAAAACTCTATGTTAGATTCAACGGAAGATGCATGTCGAGAGCATGGCGCCGGAGCCGCCGGAAGCGCTTTGCGCCCGCGTGTTCCGTGAGCTCAAGCCGCGCGCGGCGGTCCCGGAGATCAGAGTTCGTTTTTGCCCGTACGCCAACGCCCACAGCCAGGTCTGCTGGCAGGACGGCCGGCTCGAGCTTCGCATCAGCGACCTGTTGCAGTCCGCTCCTCCCGCCGTGCTGGAAGCGCTCATGTACATCCTGCTCGGCAAGCTGTTGCGGCGACCAGTTCCACGGGCCTGCCTGCACCGGTACCGCGCCTACCTGAACCGCCGTGACGTGCAACGCAGCATCGAACTGATCCGGCGCGTACGCGGTCGCAAGCAGCTTCTCGATCCGCAGGGGCGGCATTACAACCTGGAAGAGATTTTCGACGAGCTGAATGCCCGGTTCTTCGGCGGCCTGATGATCCGCCCCCGCCTGGGCTGGAGCGTGCGGCCATCGCGAACGACGCTGGGCCACTGGGACCCGGCCCATCAGGCCATCGTGATCAGCAGCCTGCTAGACCGCCCGGGCACTCCCCGACTAGTGGTGGAGTACGTGCTCTTCCACGAGATGCTGCACCTGCGCTACCCGACGCTCGCTCGCGGCAGCCGGAGGGAGATTCACACGCGCGAATTCCGCGCTGCCGAGCGGCAGTTTCCCCAGCTCAAGGAGGCCCAGCAGTTGCTCAAGCGGCTGGTTCAGAGCTGAGGGGGTCGCCGGAGGACAGCCAGCCCGGCCACGGTGACCAGGCCTGCACTCGAAGCTAACGACAACGCCGCCAGACCCACGCGCAGGCTCGAGGGCGAGCCGGGGACAGCGGAGACCGCGGGCCGCAGCGCCAGGGCGAGCAAATAGGCGCTCATAGCGAGCAACAGTAGCAGCCGACCGCGCTCCCACACGCCCTGGGGCCAAATCCACTGCCGTTCGCCCCGACGGAGGGCGTTACGCAAACGCAGCCATACTGTTCCGAGAGCGCACAAGGACAGCACGCTCAGGCCGGTGAAGAACATGGCCCAGTTATCCGCGACCTGAAACCAGGGAGGCCGCGCGGGCTCGGGCACCGAGCCATACAGAAGACACCGTGCGATGCCGCGCGCGATGGGCATGGCCCGCTGCACGCCGGCATTGATCAGCACGGCGACGCCCAGCTGTCTCGCGGGAATCAGCAGGATCGCCGAGTTCGCGCCCCAGGTATCACCGGAATGTTCCAGCACGAGCAAGCCGTCCTCGCGACGGATGAACCAGCCTGCGTCATACGGCGGGACGAGGCCTTCGGGTTGCTCGATGCCATCTACGCGACCTTCGAGCGCGGCTCGGGCGAAAGCTGCCATGTCCGGAGCGGTGGATTTGACGAGGGAGGCGCCCAACCAGCCCGCTTCTCCCGCAGGCCGCCGCCGGATGCGGCCCCAGCTCCGCTCGTGCGACGCAGCCAGGCCCCAAGCCCGCGCCTGCCCTTCGCTCAGCGTGGTGCGGTCCATTCCCAGCGTTCGGAAAATCTCCTGCTCCATGAATCGGGCGAAAGGCTGACCGGAAACTCGCTCGATCAAAGCGGCCAGCAGGAGATAGTTTGAGTTGGCGTAGGAGAAGCGGCCGGCCACCCAGCGCGCCGGAGTCGCACGGCGCAGTCCGCGCACGGCGAGCTTGAGATCGCGATCGCCCGGTCGTCCGCAGCAGGGCGCCAGCCGGTCGTGACGGCGCCGCAGGCCGCTGCGGTGTCGCACCAGATCGCGAACGAGGACGCGGCCCAGCGGCGCGCCGCGCAACTCCGCCAGATAATCCGATAGGGGGCGATCCGGATCGAGCCGCCCGGCTCGGGCCAGACGCGCAACAGCCATCGCCGTGAGCGGCTTGCTGACGGAGGCGAGCTCGACGGGTGTGTCCACCCTCATCGGCTCGCCGCTTGCCAGGTCCTTGACGCCGTAAGCGCGCAGCTCGGTGTGGTCTCCGGCAACGATGGCCAGCGTCAGCCCCGGGATTTCATTCAGCGCCATCTCGGAGCGAACGTAGCGCTCGATCACGGCGAGCGCCCGCGACGGGATTTCAGCCGCTTGGGGTGAGACCGCGCTCAGCAAAATGACCAGCGCCGCGGCGCGCACGCACAGGATTATAACGATGCACGCACGCGGACGGCTAGAATGTGAACTTATGCAGCCTGTGCGAGCGGGAATTGTAGGCGTGGGCAACGTGGGCGGCGGCACGCTCACCATTCTGGCCGAGAACGCTGACGCGATTGCTCTGAAACTGGGCTTTCCCCTCCAGGTGCGTGTGGTCTGCGATCTGAAGATCGCCGAAAAGAAGCTTCCCGCCGCGCTCAGCCAGGTCGAGCGCACTACCGACTGGCGGGTTGTGGTCTCGCACCCCGAGGTAGACATCGTGGCGGAACTGGTGGGCGGCACGACCGTGGCCGAGCAGATCATCCTCGGGGCGATCGAGCATGGCAAGTCGGTGGTTACGGCCAACAAGGAACTGATGGCTTTGCGCGGCGCCGAGATCTGGGAGCGCGCCATCGCCGCGGGCATCAATCTGGCGATGGAGGCCAGCGTGGCGGGCGGCATCCCCATCCACGCCGTGCTGCGCGAGGGCATCGCCAGCGATCGCATCGTCGCCCTGTACGGCATCCTCAACGGGACCAGCAACTACATCCTGACCGAGATCGAGCGTCGCGGCGCCGCGTTCGAGGAGGTGCTGGCGGAGGCCCAGCGACTGGGTTATGCGGAGGCTGATCCCAGCGCGGACGTGGACGGCTACGATGCCCGCTCCAAACTGGCGATCCTGGCGGCGCTGGCGTTCGGGTTGAAGATCACGCCTTCGGATATCTATACCGAAGGCATTCGCCGCATTTCACCCATTGATTTCCAGTACGCGCACACCCTGGGGCAGACCATCCGTCTGATCGCGATGGCGCGGCAGACCAGCGAGGGGCTGCTGCTCTCGGTCCGCCCGGCGCTGATTCCGCAGACGGCCATCCTGGCTAGCGTTCGCTCCGCCTACAACGCGGTGTGGGTGAAGGGCGTCTACGGCGAGGACACGTTTTATTACGGCCGCGGCGCGGGACCGCGCCCGACAGGCGTCGCCGTGGTGAGTGATCTGATGCGCGTGGCCCGTGAGATCCGCTACGGCAGTCCCGAGCGCGTCTCTCCGTTCGCTCACGAGCGTTTGGGCGAGTACCAGCCCATTCCGATCACGCAGCAGAAGCGCGCCTACTACCTGCGCTTCCGCGTGGAGGATCGTCCGGGAATCATCGCTGCTCTGGCCGGCATCCTGGCTGCCAAGCGTATCTCGATCGAAGCCGTCCTGCAACTGCCTTGCGAAAGCAAGCACGACCTGCCGTTCGTGATCACGCTCGAGCCGACCACCGAGCAGGCGGTACGCGAGGCCGTCGAGGAAATGTCGCGGCTGGATTTCCTGCGCGAGCCGCCCCTGGCCTTGCCCATGGAGCCGGGCTTGTAGGCAGGAGTCAGCGCGGATCTGCCTCCCAGACCGGCACGCCCAGTTCGAGGAAGCGGGCGGCGCCGGTGAGGAAGTGTGCTGTGATCCAGAAGACCGTCCAACGCTCGTTGTAATCGCCGCGCAGCCGAGTGAAATCCACCGTGCGGCGCTGCTGCGTATAGTTGGTCTGCTCGAGTTGCTCGCCCTGGCTGCCGTAGGGATCTATCATCTGGCCGCAGCTTCGATACATGACGAGGGAGAGCCGCTTGAGATCTTCGCGTCCCAGGATCTCTCCGAGCCGGTACACCTCGGGCGCCACCAGCACGCCCCAGACATCCAGATGCTGGTTCTGGGGTGAGACTGAAGTCCAGCCGCGCGTGCGCAATCGGTGACTGGCGAGCCGTCCGGGCGGCAGCGGTACGTCCCAGACGTAGGTGTAGGTGAGCATGACGTCGCAGGCATGCGCTGCCCACTCCAGATGGCGCGGGTCGTGCGTCGTCTCATAGAGCTCGAGGAACGCCTGGAAGGCCAGCGCGGCCCCTTCCTTGTCTTCGCAGCGGGCATCGAGCGTTCCGCCCCAGTACGGTTCCCGCATGGTCAGATGGCGCCGGGCGTAATGTTCCGCGGCTTTCATCGCAGCGCGGCGGTACTTGTCTTCGCCGAACAGTTGCGAAGCGATCAGAAGGGGAGGAATGAAGGCGGCCTCGGCGGTGGAGACGGGACGCCAGTCCGCGGCGAGGATGCGGGCCGCATGAACGTCGCACGCCTTGCGCAGGAAGGTCTCCCAGCGCGAAGTTTCGAGATTTTGTCGCCGCCCGACCCGGATGGCGCGCGCGAACGCCAGCATGGCTTGTCCCTGGTTGAGGAGTTCGGCGCCGTGCCAGCGTCCGGTGTCCAGGTCGTACCAGTTGTGGAACCCGCCTTCGTAAAACGGCGCTCCGGAGAGGAAATCGAGAGACTTCCGGGCCATCGCCACGGCCAAGGGATCGTTGAGCTTTTCGGCCAACACGAGCAAGGCGTAGCCGGGAGCTTCCGCCTGCCCCGTCCAGCCCATCACGGCTTGCCTCCGGTCCGGGTATTTCTGGAAGACTGCGTAGCGATCGGTCTCGCGCCAGCGTGTCTTCGCGTAACGGTATTTGTCGCGAACGATTCCGGCGACGGCGGGAAGGTCTTCCGTGTACCAGGGGCGGAAAATGTCCAGCGAGGTGCGAACCGGCTGCTGGAAGGCCGTGCCTTCCCGGAGCAACGGAAACGTTTCCACGAAAAATGTTTTTTCGATCACGCCTCCCGGCGGCGCCTGCAACCACGTCTCGTCATAAGGCACGAAGCCGGACTGCAAGGCCTTGATCACGCTGCGCTGCCCGTTGGAGGCGCACGGGCCGCTCCACAGGGCCAGCTCCGCGCCTCCTTGCCGGTAGACGACGCCGAGCGACCACCATTGATCCTGCCGGTGGGCGAAGGGAACCGGGGAGGGAACGCTGTGCAGCGCCGCGCCCCACAATCGTCGGCCGCGCCGCAGTTCGAGCGAGGCGAAGGGCATGGGATAGCGGTGCTCCTCGAACAGGAGCTCCTCGCCCGGAACCCCTCTTGCCACCGGCACGCGCCCGCTCCGCGCGCCCGACGGGTTGCCGTAGTAAAGAATGCCGGGCAGCAGGGCTTGCGCGCTGTCCGCGGCGGCCCACAGCCGGATTGCGATCGTCACCCGTTCGGCAGGCCGCGACCCTTCCCAGGCAAGGCGCCGCAGCACGCGAATGCGGTTGCCTTCGGACCGCCAGGCGTCCTCAGCGGCCCACACTCCCCCGCAGGCCTCGATCCTGCCCCGCAGAATCGTCCACGGGCCTTCATGGAGAACCTCGCTGGGGGACCCGTGGCGCCAGCCCGCGGGCCAGCTTTCGCGCCATTCACACGCCACGGACCACAATCCTTCAGGCGGCGAGGTCAGCACGACTTCGCCCTGCGAGAGAATTTCGACACGGTTTTCGCGGATACGAAACTCACTGGCGCCGGAGCAGAGCGCGCAAGCCAGCAGGAGGACGGGAATCGAGCGGGCCGTCACGCTGCCTAATTTAGCCGTTCCTGACCTGGCGGCGGAAAGTCGGCGGCAGCGTCGTCTAAAACCAGCACCCAGTCGTTGCCGGGGCGCGGGTCACCGGGCGGATCGAACAGGCGTTCGCCGCGATTGGGGAAAACGCCCGCCGGGGTGGCCGCTCCCGTGCGGGGATCGTACCACCAGGCCTTTACGCGGTCTCCCGAGATCCTGCCCATTCGCAGCCGGAAGGAGCGGCCCGTGTAAGTGTAAGCGAACAGGTAACGCTTGCCCCGGGCTACGATGACGTATTCGTATCGCTGGCCGTTATCCACAACGGCTTCCTCGTCGAAGACGCGCTCGTAGTAAGGCCGCGAGAGAACCAGGCGCTTCAGGTGCTGCATTTGGCTGGCGCCGGGGTCGTTCAAGGCTTCGTGCCAGTATTTGCGGACTCCGTAGGAACCCTTTCCCACTCCGGGCTTGTGCATCTGCATGACGGCGTTGTGCCCGTAAGTGTGGCCGCAGGCGCCGGCGAGAACGGACCAGTAGGCGTAGCGGCGGCAGTCATCGGCGGTCCAGTAAGGCTGGGACGGGTCGTGCAAGCCTTGGGGAATGTCCTCGTAGGAAGGTTCGCCGTCCAGCGTTGGCTTGGGCGGTTGCCGGGCGTAGTCTTCCCGCACGTAACGCCAGTTGTCCTCGCCCTTAGCCCCCGGGCTGTCGTCCTGGTCGTAGCGGCGGTGGCCGGACTGGAACATGTTCAGATCCAGCCACGGCTCGTTGTGAAACCACGTCGAGGACTGGGTGCGACCGAATGGGTGAAACGTGATGAGATGGCCGGGATCCTCGCGCTTCAACGTTCGGCCGAGTGCCTGCCACACTTCCGTGTGACGGTCCCCTCGCGTATCGCCCCCGTTGATCCAGATCACGTTCGGACGATCGCGATAACGGCGGGCAAGAAAGCGCGCGTAGGCTTCCACGTTGCCCGCGTGGAGATGGCCGCCGTTGACCATCGAGCCCCATGCGGCGACCAGACCGAGGTAGATGCCGTGCGTTGCCGCGCGTTCCAGAACCCAATCGAGGTGGTCCCAGTAGTCGTATTCGCCGGGGCGGGCTGGATCGTTGCCTGGCGTGAGGTTCGGACGGGCAGGATCGCCGTCCACCAGCGCGGGCACGCCGTAGACGTTTGCGTCGCGCGGCGTCCGGAGCACCATGACCTGCACGACGTTGAAGCCCTTGGAGGCGCGATCACGCAGGTACCGCTCGGTTTCCTCACGGTCGAGCCGCTGCAGTAGCAGCCAGGCGGTATCCCCCAGCCAGAAAAAGGGCGCGCCATCCCGGTATTGGAGAAAGCGGCCATCCGGGGAGACCATGAGCGGTCCGACGCGCGGTGATTCGGTGCCCACACCCCAGGTGGGGACGAGGACAGCCAGCAAGACCGCAGCCGGGTTCATGTTGCTATTGCCGCACAGCAGGGAGCCTGGCTGTCAAGCGCCCAAGGCGTGGCCGCCGACCAATCTCGGCGCCGTCCGCGTAGACCCGCAGCCCGGGACCGCGGTGGAAGCGCTGCCCGGTGCGGTCCCAGATGATGGTCAGCGAGTGCCCGTGATAGGGCACATCCTCCAGGCAGAACCAATCCCAGGTTCCCTCGGGCAGCAGAGGATGGATTTCCACCACGGAATCCGGGCGGGGCACGAGGCCGACCACGCCGGTGATCAGCAGATCAGCGTAACCGGAGTGGTTGTAGTGATCGCCGCGCCCGTAAAATGTGCCCTTGCGGATTTTCATGGACCGCGCCTGCCACTCGCCGGTGAAGGGATTCAGATTTTCGTCTATCCATGGAATGACGCGCCCGTCCGGTAACTTAAGCCGATGGCTGCGCGTGTAAATCAGAAAAGTTTCGAAGTAATCCTTCACGGCAATCGCGCGCTGAGGATAGTTGCGGAGTACGTTGGCCAAGGCCTTCAGAGTAACTGTAGTGGAGAATGGCCAGCTCGGGCCGTTCCATTGACAATCGTCACCCTGATCCGCGATGCGGAATCCGGGGTGGCGCTGCTCGGCCGTAGTGGGACCGAAAGGAGCGTAGAATCCCCGTGGGTCCATGAGCTGACGCCATGCTTCCTCATAGCCTCGCCCGGGCTGGGGCAGATCGAAGTACCAGGGCGTGTAGCCGATCAGCTCCCGAACGCCGGCCAGCCGCCCATTTTCGAGCAGCGTCTCGAAAAATCTGTTCTCGGGATGCCAGAGCTTCTGCTGGACGAGCGCCCGCAGCCGGTCGGCTTTGGCGTCGTATGTCCGGGCCAGGTCCGACCGCCCCGCAAGTCTTGCGATGGCCGCCAGGGCCCGCGCATTGCCGTACATGTAGCTGTTGATCGTGGGTCGCGCGTTCTTGTGCTTGCGGGAGCCGCTGATGGATTCCTCCATGCCGTCGCGCACATCATATTGCCAGAAGAGGCCGTCCGGGCGAGCCCGCTCCCGTTCCCACGCTTCGTAATCCTGAAGGAGCGAATCGAGGAGCGAAACGAGAAAGTCCGTGCGCGCGTCCACCAGCCAGCGTTGATAGACGGCCCAGGTCGTCCAGCCGCTGTAGCGGTGTAACTCGGGATGGATGCCGCCGCCCTGGCCCGACCGCAGCCAGAAATTCAGATCCTGGTCGAGATACTCGGTCTGGCGCAGCCAGCGCGCTTCTGCGATGTGGTGACCGAGCGCGCAACTAATCGCGTTGTACTGGCCGCCGTGTTTGACGGGCTTGAGAAATTCGGTGATGATGAATCCCGCAGGAGTTTGTTTGATGTGTTTTCGGAACGCCCACCAGCGGTAATAGTAAGTCTGCTCGACGTCGTGGTCAGGACATGCAAAGCGCGGTATGTTATCCCGCATCCACTCCCATGCGCGCGCGTCTGGGATAAAGTTGACCACGCTTTCCTCCGTCATGGAATTGAAGAATTCCACATAGGCGCGGAAATAGTCGGGCGGCACAAGCGGGCTGGTGCTGCCCGCCAGGGCGGATGGGGACAGCAAGGCGAGAAGAACGCAGAAGGTTATCAGGAAGAAGCGCTTCGTGATGCCGGTCTCTTTCAATACAAGTCCGACCCGCCGGAAAGGAAACTGCCCAGATAGGCCCCGACCAGCACCGGCAAGGCGTGCATCAAATAGGACGGAGTTTGCAAGGTCAAGTGGCGCACGACATGAGCGAAATCCAGAGCCGTGAACTGAGGATTGCGTATGAGCCATGCCACGTCGGCCGGGGGCAGCAGCAGGATGCTGGCGACGGCCCAGCGCCATGGGCGGTCGGGACGGAAGAAGCCGAGCGCCACGCCGCCGATGAACAGTCCGCCGAGCACGAAGTAGCTCTGGAGCTTGGGGTCCACCCAGGGTCGCAGCAGATCGGGGCTCCATAAGGTCCACAAACCTAGCATGATGGCCAGAAACCACCAGAGGTAGTCCCGCCTCAGGCCCCGGCTGGCGGCGCCCATCGTGCTTTGGCCTCCTCGCTGCGGTTCTGGACCCGGGATCTTAGGTCCGTGGCGACGTGTGTTGGCACGCCCGCCGCCCTCGCTTTCCTGCGGTCTACCCCGAGTATAAGCCGGAAGCGTCCCGCGCGCTAGGGGCTTTGAAGTACCAGTACCGCCTGGGCCTCCCGGGTGGCTCGCGCATTCCCCTCATTGCCGCAGCCCTATTGGTCACCAACCGGCCCTGCAGGGCTACAATATTGCGGTCATGCAAGTTACCATTACTGGGGGGACCGGCCTGATCGGGCGCGCACTGGCTCGCCGGCTGCTCGAGCTGGGGCATCGAGTGCGCCTTACCGGACGCAGGCAGCCGTCCGATCTGGAACCAGCCGTTTCATTCACGGCGTGGGATGCCTTGAGCGGCCCCCCGCCGGCTGAGGCCGTCGAGTCCGCGGACGCCATTGTCCACCTGGCTGGCGAGTCCGTAGCCCAGCGGTGGACGGCGGAGGCCAAGGCGCGAATCCGGGCCAGCCGGATCGAGGGTACGCAACGGCTCGTGCAAGCGCTGGCAGCAGCGACCCGGCGGCCCGCCACGCTGGTTTCGGCGTCGGCCATCGGGATCTACGGTGATCGTGGCGACGAATGGCTGGACGAGAGTTCCTCGCCCGGCGAGGGCTTTTTGGCCGAGCTGGCTCGCGATTGGGAGCAGGCGGCAGCAGGTGCGCGAGCGCTGGGCGTGAGGGTCGTGCTGGTCCGGATCGGAATTGTGCTCGACGCTCGCGGCGGCGCGCTGAGGCGCATGCTGACGCCGTTCCGATTTGGTTTGGGAGCGCGCTTGGGGTCCGGGCGGCAGTGGATGTCTTGGATCCACATCGCGGATCTGGTGGAGCTGATGGCGTTCGCCTTGCAAAACGCACGCGTTGACGGGCCGGTCAATGCCGTCGCGCCGAACCCGGTGACGAACGCCGAATTCACTCGCGCGCTGGCAAGAACGTTGCGGCGGCCGGCGCTTTTGCGCGTGCCGGCTTTCTTGCTGCGCACGGGGCTCGGCGAAATGGCGGCCGTGCTTCTGGCAAGCCAGCGCGTGCGTCCCGCGGCAGCGCTATCGGCGGGCTTTGCGTTTCGATTCCCGGAGCTGGAGGGCGCCCTGTCGGACCTGCTGGCCGCCCCGCCCCGCTGAAGGGCGCCGCCGGTCTGTAGTAGTATTCTGGGTGAACACCCAGGCGGAGGCAAGGATGGTCGCAGCATCGCAATTGCGTCCCGGAATGGCCATTCGCTACGAAGGACAACTTTACCGTGTGCTCATCGCCGACTATCATCCCGGCCAGGGGAAAATGAGTGGTGTGACGCACACCCGGCTGAAGAACCTCACCACGGGCGGGATCTGGGAGCACAGCTTCCGCGCCGATCTCAAGCTGGAGGACCTCCCCATCGAAAAGCAGACGATGGAGTTCCTTTACGAGGACGGGGATCAGTGCTACTTCATGAATCCGGAAACCTTCGAACAGGTCTCTGTGTCCACGGCGGTGATCGGCGATCAGGCCCGTCTGCTCCAGCCGGAGATGCGCGTGACCGTTGAGTTCGTCGAAGGGCAACCGGTGAACGTGGTCTTGCCTGAGGTGCTGGAAGTACGGGTGGCGGATACGGCGCCTCCTTCGCACCAGCAGACCGACAGCGTCTGGAAGCCGGCTCGCCTGGAAAACGGGCTGGAGATCATGGTTCCCCAGTTCATCAAGACCGGCGATGTCATACGCCTCGACGTCGCCGAGCTGAAGTACATGGATCGCGCCAAAAGCGCCAAGAGCTAGGCGGCACGGGAGGTCTCATGTCATCGCCGCAAAATCCGCCACGGATCGAGCTGGTCAAGCGACCTGATTACCGCGAGGAATACGCCAACAGCGTGCAAGTGCGCGCCAACCTGTGGGATTTCTTTCTGATTTTCGGCCGGGTGGACCAGACCTCGCCTGACACCGTCTTCATCCACAATTTCCAGGGCATTTACGTCAGCCCGCAGCAGGCCAAGGCGCTATTGAACGTCCTGCAACAGCACATCTCGCAGTACGAGGCCACGTTCGGCGAGATTCGACTGGAGCCGCAGACCTCCGGCGCCATCATCCAGTAGCGCGTGCCTCGCCTTCATGATCAGGGGACGGCGCCCGCGCCCCAACCTGCGCGCCGATCGGACCTGATCTTCATCGGCTTCGCTTTTACCCTGATCGTCCTGCTCATTCACTTGCCCTATCTGAATTTGCCGCTTTTCTGGGACGAGATGGGGCAGTTCGTCCCTGCGGCGCTCGATCTGTGGCGTCAAGGGCTGTGGATCCCGCAGTCCACTCGCCCCAACGTTCATCCGCCGGGACTGCCCGCCTTGCTGGCGACGGTATGGTGGGTCACGGGTTATTCGATCCCGGTGACGCGCGTCGTGATGCTGCTTCTGGCGGGGTGCACAGCGACGGCGAGTTTTCTTCTCGCCATTCGCCTTTGCCGCGGCCTTCCGGGGGCGCCCGCGTTCTCCGCCGTCACCTTGCTGATTTTCTCGCCGCTGTTTTACACCCAGGCCATGCTGGCCCAACTGGATTTGCCCGCCACGCTGCTCACCGTGTGGGCCCTTTACGAATTCCTGAACAACCGCGTGCGGCGAGCGGCTTTGGTGTGCGTGGCCCTGGTGCTGGTCAAAGAGACCGGCCTCGTGGCGCCACTGGTTTTTGCGGCGATCTTGTGGCGAGAACGGCGGCGTCGTGAAGCGATATGGCTTCTGGCCGCGCCCGCCGTGCTGGCAGGCTGGCTCGAAGTCCTGGCCGCCTCAACTGGTCACTGGCTCGGCAATCGCGAGTTCGAACGCTACAACCTGTTCTACCCCCTGCATCCCGTGCGGCTCGGCGCGGCGCTGCTGCGCCGACTGTTTTACCTCTGCGTGGACCAGTTCCATTTCATCGGATGGGCGGCCATCCTGGCCGCCGCGCGCAACACGAGACTCTACCGGTCGCGCGACTGGCGTATCGCAGCGATCCTGGCGGCTGCGCACGTGGTCGCGGTGACGATGCTGGGGGGCGCAACGCTCGAGCGGTACCTGTTGCCTGTGCTGCCGCTGATGTACACGGCGATGGCGGCTGCCTGGTCCCTGTACGCTCCGCGGCGCCGGCAATGGAACGAGATCCTGGCTCTGGCCGGGCTGGTAGTCTCGCTGTTCTGGACACGCCCGCTCCCGACGCCTCTGGAGAACAACCTGGCCATGGTGAGCTTTATCCGCCTGCATCAAGAGACGGCTGAGTTTCTGGAGCAACAAAGATCGGACCGTATCGTGGTCACCGCGTGGCCGCTCTCGGAGGCGGTGCGTTCCCCGGATTTCGGTTACATTCAGGAGGGGCTGCGTGTGCGCGAGATCCCGGATTTCAGTCCACGCACGGTTTCATCGCTCGTGCTGGCCGAGAACGAGATCCTCGTGCTCTACCGTCTGGACTGGAATCCGGGCCCTTTCTATGAATGGTTCCCCTGGCTCGCGCGCCTGCGTGCGAAGTACTACGGATTCGAGGGTGAGGTGGACGGCGAGTTTGCGCGGCAGAGGCTCGGCCTTCAGACGGTGGCACGTTTTCACCGGGGGCCGTTCTGGCTGGAGATCTTGGAAAAGCCTGCCCGTCTTAACTTCCGATGAGAAAGCCGCCGCCCAGGAAGAAGAGGCAGCCCAAGGCGACGACGGCGCCGTGGGGCATGGTCACAGCCTTGGCGCTGCGAATATCGAACTCCTCGCCAGCCTTGCGCGGCGAGCGCAGGTGAGCCAGTTCCCACAGGATGTAACCCAGGTTCCAGATGGTCTGGCGCAGGCGGCCTTTGGTCAGCACGATGCCTAGCGCGATCACGCCGCCCAAAATGCCGGAAAAGATAAAAATGATCAGCCAGTTCTTCCAGCCGGTAATGGCGGCGATTGCCGCCATGAGCTTGACGTCGCCTGCTCCCATGCCGCCCAGAAGATACAGCGGGAAATAGACCAGAAACGCCACGGCCACACCGATGCCGGCTTCCTTCAAACCCGGCGCGTAGTCGGAGCCCAGCAAGGCGTTCAGCCCGAGACCGAGCAGGAACGCCGGCATCACGAGCCAGTTGGGGATGCGCCGCCACAGGACATCGTAGATGCCGGCTACGATGACCAGCACGGCGAGCAGTACCTTCAGCACCAGCGGAAGGGCCGTCATGAAGCCCGAGTATACTACGGCTTGTTCGCCGCGGAGGCGCGCCGCAGTACGAGGGTTTTCGCCAGCGACTGGTTGTCGTATTCGTCCGTGACGCGCACGGCGATGCTGATTTCGGCGCCTTCGGGCGCGGGCAGGCGAACGTCGTACTCCTCGACCGCGGAATCCGCCAGCCGGTCTCGTGGTTCCAGCGTCAGCCACTCGCCGCCGTTGATCGAGCATTCGGCCTGACTGACCGTGCTGAGCGCATCGCGGGCGCGGAAGCGCAATCGGATCGCACCGCCTTCCAGTGCGGCGTCGAGAGCTTCGATCTGGGGCGGCGTGTTGTCAATCAAGAAGGGGTCGCTGACGAGTTCGGCGGTGAGGGCTTGGTCTACCGGGTTGTCGGGTGCATCGGAAGCGATGACGCGGATCTGGTATTCCCCGTCGGGGAACGCGGTGGAATCCCAGCTCAGGTATTTGTCGCGCACTTTGTCCCGAAGCAGCTTCCACTCGCTCTCCGACGTTCCGCGGATCTCCACGCGGAAGACCAAGTCATCCTGATTTTCATCCGAGGCCGCCCAGCGGACGGTGCGATAGCCCCTGGCATAGTTCAACGTGAGGCTGGCGGAGTCGCTGGTCGAGGCGGGCGTGCTCGAGCGCGAGCGCTGGCCGAGCGGCGGCAGCGTGAGAGTCTGCGACGGCGTCACCGAAAGAGCCGGCGGAGGCACGCGGTAGTTGGCGGGAGCCACTTCGATCTGGCTGATGCGCGGCGGGACATTGCGCTGCCGCCAGGCGATTTCGACTGCGCGCAACTCGGGCGAACGGCCGTCGGGGGCCGCGCGCAGGATCGCACGCCACTGAAGGAAACGCGCCGGCGGTGAGGTTACCGGTCCGCCCGAAGCGGAACGGATCGACGCCGAGTAATCGCTCCAGCCTTCCTGCGGTCGCTCGAGGTTACCACTGCGCGTGGAGATCAGAATTTCGCCGCCGTTCGAGGCGCCGCGAAGACTCAGGCGACCCCAGTAGGAAAACAGGCCCGCGTCGAGCGCCTCGCTTTCCACGCTTCCTTCGCGTTCCAACTCGGGACCGAGACGGTAGACCTGTCCGATATTGCCCGTGGCTGCGTAAATCGCGCCGTTGCGGCCTGCAAGGAGCCGGGTAATCTGCGTGGGCGGCGTCGTGACCAGAGCCGTCCAACGGTGGTCCGAATCCAGACGATAGATTGCACCCTTGTTGCCGGTCCCGATCAGGGGCCTGCCGTGGGCATCGAAAGCGATGGTGTACGCAATATCCTGCGCGTGAGTCCAGACCTTCAGCGGGAAACCGCTGGGTTCGATCCGATAGACTTCGGTCCCGCCCGTGATCGCAGCGGCGGTTGCGGTCAGCGGCGGCAGCGGTGCGGCGACGGGCTTGGGAGCGGCGGGCTGCTGCGGTGTCAGAGTAGGGGGCAGAGGGCTAGGTTGCGGGACAGGCGCCGCCGGCGGTTGCGGAGGCGGAGGCGTAGGAGGCTGCTTGACGCCCACGCCCGCAGCGTAAATCGAGCCGTCCGGTGCCACCGCCACCGCCGTAATCTCGCGCCGCGGCGATTGATACAGAACGAAGGCTTCGCCGCGTGGCGTGATGCGCACGACCCAGCCGCCCGGCTCGGTGCCGGCGATCAGGTTGCCCTGCTTGTCCAGGGCGAGCGAGCGCACATGCGTGTCGGCCAGCTTGCAGAAGACCGATCCCTTTCCGCCAGGCTCCACGCGATGGATTTCGCCCCGGTCGCCGGTCGCGACGTAGAGGCGATCCTGCGGATCGAAGACCATGTCCCAAATGTATTTGGTCTTGGGATCGTAATAGGGTTCGGCCCGACCGTCGGGTGCGATGCGGTAAACGGCGCCATCGGGAGCCGTGGCGGCGTACAGGCGCCCTTGACTGTCGAGCGCGAGGGAGTGGACTTCGAGCCCTTTCAGCTCCGCCAGGACCTTAGCCTCGCCGCGAGCGGGGATGATGTAGACGCGCGCGTTGCCGCCGTCGGGTCCGCCGCCGCCCGCATAGAGATTGCCCTGGCCATCCTCGACGAGAGCCCAAAGGTAAGTACTGGGCGAATCCAGCAGCCGGCGGAGCGCCGGCGCCAGCGTTAGCACGCCATCGCTGGACAGCGAGACCTTGTCGAGGCGGGCCCTCTCGTAATCGGCGTATTCCCGGTGGATCCACCAGCGCGTTTCCGTGGCCCGCACGCACATGGCGGCGAGCAGGACGAGGGCAGGGAACGAGAAAAGTCGGCGCACTATCGGACCTGGATTTTCAGAGAGTAACTGCCGGTGATGACGTAATCGAAAGCAATAGCGGTTTGTTCGACGACGCTTTCGGCCGAGGAAGCCAGCGTGCGCGCCGCCGCACGCCCGGTCTGCATCAAGTTGACCACCGAGGGCGGCAGGCTGGGCAACGTCTTGTCGTCGTAAAAGTAAGTCGGACGGCCCTGTACGAGCGACACGTAAAGGCAGTTGTTGCTGCGCTCGCGATTGATCAACGAGACCGCCTGGGGCAAATCTATGAAGCGATTCATGAAGCCGGCGGAGCTTTCGATGCGATTCAGCGTGTCCGCGTCGCTGAGCAGGATGCGATGCTCGCCACGGGCCAGTCCGGCGGGGATGCGCAGCTTGAATTCGCGTTCGAGGCGAGGACCGCGGTACGGGCGCAGGAAGGCGCGTATGGTCAGCTCCTGGCCGGCCTCGACTTCGCTGGCCGGAATCCAGGCGCTTTCGATGGTAGCCACGCGTCGCTCGGGCAACAGGTCTACGGTGGCTTCCACACTCTTGAGGCGCGGCATCTTGACCGCATTCAGGAACAGCCTGTTGAACTTGTCGCCCCACCAGCCGGCCAGCAGCATCGGTGCGGGCACGGGCAATTCGCCGGAGGCCTGCATGGTGTTTAACTCCAGACGAGGCTGGCCTTCCAGCTCGACCTTGCCGCTCAGGCGGAACGTGGATTCCTCCATGAAGTCGTTCAGGCCGGCGATGGAGTTGAACAGCGTCACCATCATCAGGTAAGGCGTCCACTTCTGGTGGACGAAGACGTGGAACCGGAACGTGCGCTCCTTGCGGATGCGGTGATCCTCGCCGAGCGAGCGCACCGCCACGCTGACGGGCACCATTTCGGCGGTTGTGCCCAGCGCGCCAAGCACGCCGCTGTGGCGATCCTGGCGGAATGCTCCCACGATCTCGGTGGTGTTGGCGAACTTGTTGGGCTGGAAGGCAGAGGCGTGCGTGAACAAGACCTCAGCCCTGGCCATCGGCATATCTACAGGGCCGAGGTTGAAAAAGGAGTGACCGAAGGCCAGCACGCGGCGGCCGTCGTTGTAGGTCACGGTGCCCAACCCCGAGACGCTCATGTCGCCGGTGACCAGCACTGCGGCTACGGGTTCGCCCGGCTTCAGGGCGTTTTCCCAGCCGGGGGCGGGCTGCGGGCTGGCCGAGCTGCCGGCCGCGCCGCCTTGCACCGGGATCGTCCCTAACTGCTCAAAGAGCGGTCCGAAGGTGCGCAGCACGGCGGGATCGAAGCCCGCGAAGCTGAGGGGCGTCTGGATGGGGGTCAGGACGACGTTGGCTGCGCCCGTCGGGGGGCCTGCCGCGAAAACGCGGGTGAGCAGCTCGGAGGGCAGGGGCAAAGCCGCACGCACCGGCGCTGCCTCCGGGGTGCGCGCATCGGTGGGCAAGCTCGTGTCATACTCGCCCACCTCGAGCATCAACTCGATGGGCGTGATGCCGCAGATAGCGTCAGGCGAAAAGACGCTGAGGCGGAGCGAGATGGCGCCAATCAGCTTGCCGTCAATGTAAACGGGGCTGCCGCTCATCCCGCCGGCCACGTTGGTGCGGGCAGCTTCGCCGCCCAGGCGGGCCAGGATCACGTCCTGCCGCGGCCCCCAGGCGTTCTTCCACAGTCCAATGATTTCGACGGGGATGGGTTCCGGCGCACTGCCACGGAAGGCTGTCCAAGCGATGCCCTTCATGCCCGGACGGATTTCGGAGGCCTTCATGATGGGCGCCGGGCCTGCGCCGGGCGGCTCGGCGACGGGCGCCTGTGTTCCCCAGACCAGAGTTGCGAAAAGGATTGCGGCCACGGCGGGCCGCCCATTGCACTTCATCGGAGCTTGCTCCCCTTCATTATCTCTTACCTGTTAGACGCCCCTTCGGGAGCGGGAGCCGCAAGTCCGACCAGGGCGATTGAACGCCGGTGGGGGCGGTAGTATAATCCGAGCGAAGCGGTCGGGTTTTTGGAGGGTTCCATGTCCAGTTCCATTCGGATGATCATCGTTATCGGGCTGGTGGCGGCTCTGGTCCCGCTGTCGGCCCAGGTCACCACGGGCACGATTCTGGGCACGGTGCGCGATTCGACGGGCGCGGCCGTACCCGGGGCTCAGGTGACCATCACGGAAACCAACAAAGGCACTTCCTTGCAATTCGTCACCGACGACACCGGCTCTTACACCGCTCCGTTTCTGACGCCCGGGACGTATTCGGTGACTGTAGAAAAGGCGGGCTTCAGGCGCCAGGTGCGCTCGGGAATCGTGCTTCAGGTGGACCAGAGGGCGCGCGTGGACTTCACGCTCGAGGTCGGCCAGGTGACTGAGACGGTGGACGTAGTGGCTGCGGCGCCGCTGGTGCGTTCCGAGAGCGCCGAGCTGGGCGAGGTCATCGAGGAGCGCGCCATCCGCGAACTGCCCTTGAACGGTCGGCTGTTCACCCAGTTGGTCTATCTGGCCCCGGGCATCACGCCAGGGCAGAACGGCGAGAATCTCTCGGGGCAGAGCACGTTCAACCCGCGCGGTCCCTCGAACTTCAACGCGCTGGGCAGCCAGGCCAACGCCAACGCGTGGCTGGTTGACGGCATTGACAACAACGAGTACACGTTCAACACCGTCATCGTGATGCCCTCGCTCGAATCGGTGCGCGAGTTCAAGGTTCTGACCGGCGTTTACTCGGCGGAGTTCGGGCGCGGCGCAGGCGTGGTCTCGGTTTCCACCAAGTCCGGTACGAACGAGTTTCACGGCACTCTGTTCGAGTACCTGCGCAACGACAAACTGGATGCACGGAATTACTTCAACGCCAAACCGCTTCAGAAACCGCCTTTCCGGCGGAATCAATTCGGCGTGGCCTTGAGCGGGCCGGTGTACCTGCCCGCGATCTACAATGGCCGGAACCGGACCTTCATTTTCGGCGATTATTTCGGAACGCGGGAAACGAAGGGTCTGACTTACGTCAACACGGTGCCGACGGCCAAGACCCGAATCGGTGACTTCAGCGAGTTCACGGATCCGCGCGGTACGCTGATCCGCATTTACGATCCGCTGACCACGCGGCGCAATCCCAACTACGACCCGACCAAGCCAGTAACCGTCGCCAACCCGCAGTTTCTGCGCGATCCCTTCTCCGGCAATATCATTCCGCCCAACCGCATTCACCCCGTGGGGCGCAACGTGGCCAGCATCTATCCGCTGCCCAACGCACCGGGTAACTTCAACAACTACACTTCGGCCGCGAACCGGGTCGTGGACGACAACGGCTTCAACATGCGGGTGGACCACAACTTCAGCGCCAAAGATACTTTCTTTGCCCGCTACAGCTTCCAGAATTACAAGCTGGACGCGCCGCAGGGACAGGCGCAATGCTGTCTGCCGACGCCGCCGGAAGCCAAACAGAAGTTCGACCTCGGACCCTATGTGGCCGGAATTCAAAATACGCGCCTGAGGACGCAGGGACTGGCCCTGAACGAGACCCATATTTTCCGCCCCAACCTGATCAACGAGTTTCGCACCGGCTTTGCGCGCACCACGCCCACGACGTTCCAGTCCGACTACGGCCACATGGCCGCGGAATCCCTCGGCATCCGTGGCATCAATGTGACACGCTTCGCTACGGGCTTGCCCAACATCAACGTGGCGGATTTTACGGGGCTGAGCGGGGGACCGGCTTTCCTGCCTGTTAACCCTCGCGAGACCCATTATCAGGTTTCCGACAGCATCTTCTGGATGAAGAGCCGGCACCAACTCAAGTTCGGCTACCACTACGTCCGTCGCCTGGTGTCGCCCTTCACCAATACCGACACCCGCAGCACGCTGAACTTTGCCCGGAACTTCACCAACGATCCGGTCACCAATACGCAGGGGACCGGCCTGGCTACGCTACTGATCGGTTATTCGACGGGCGGTTCGCGCGGCTTTTTGCTGGAGCCTTACTACATGACGGTCCAGGATCAGGCCTGGTTCATCCAGGACGACTGGAAGGTCAACTCGCGGCTAACGTTGAACATCGGCGTTCGGCACGAAATCTACTGGCCGGAGCGGGAGATCCGGAACCGGCTCACCAATTTTGATTTCACCAACCTCCGGCTGGTCTATGCGGGCGAAGAAGGCATCTCGCGCAGCGTGGGCAAGAAGACGCACTACAAGAACTTCGGCCCGCGCTTCGGCTTCGCCTGGGATGTGTTCGGTTCGGGCAAGACGGTGGTGCGGGGCGGCTTTGGAATGAGCCACTTCCCGGAGCAGCCTTCGGCTTCCAACTTGCTGGGCCAGCAGGTCCCCTGGACCATTTCGCAGAACTTTACGCCGGAGACCAACCCCACGGACTGGTCGCGGGTGCCGACGATTGACAATCCTTTCCCGCCCATCCAGGTGGTCAAGCCGCGCACC
Organism: Bryobacteraceae bacterium; assembly: GCA_028275505.1. GTDB lineage: Bacteria > Acidobacteriota > Terriglobia > Bryobacterales > Bryobacteraceae > DTHT01. Next base: position 2,008 of record JAPWUP010000039.1, on the reverse strand, counting down.
ACGGCGGAGCTGAACGCCGCCAACCCGCGCGTGCTCGGCCACAGTTGGGAGAACGAGACGCCGTATTTCGAGACCTGGACGCTGAACATCGAGCGGCAACTCCACGAGACCCTGCTCTGGGAGGTGGCGTACGCAGGCAGCCGTGCGATCCACCTGGTGTTTGCTTACAACGCCAACGAAGTACAGCCCGGGCCGGGTTCGCTGGCTTCGCGGCGCCTGTTGCAGCCGCTTTCCAACGTGGCCAACATCATCCAGATTGACCCGCGCAATATGTCGGTCTATCACGGGCTGCAAACCAAGCTGGTCAAGCGCTATTCGCATGGCTTGCAGTTCCTGGTCAGTTACACCTTTGGCAAGAACCTGGATTTCGGCGGCTCGGCGGCTTCGGGCGGCGGTCAGACCGGCGGACCGCAGACGATTACGAACATTCGCGCGGGTCGCGGGCCTTCCGGCTACGACGTGAAGCACCGTGGCGTGGTGAGCTACGTCTACGAGCTGCCCTTCGGTCGGAACAAGAAGTGGGTGAACCGCCCCGGCTGGAGCGAGAAGTTCGCCGGTGGCTGGCAGCTCAGCGGGATTACCACGCTGACGACCGGGCGCCCGTTCAACGTCGGTCTGGCGCAAGGCGTCAACAACGGCGCGCCGAGCTGGCCGGATCGCATCGGTCGCGGCACGCTGCCCAACCCCGACCCGTATTACTGGTTCGACGCCACCGCTTTTGTGGCGCCGCCTCCCAACACCTATGGCAACGTGGGGCGCGGCGTGCTTTATTCGCCCGGGCACGTGAACTTCGACGTCTCGCTGGTCAAGAACATTGCCTTCGGCGAGCGCATGAGACTCCAGTTCCGGGCTGATGCGTTCAACCTCTTCAACACGCCGGCCTTCGGCTTCCCCAACGCCAGCATCGGCTCGCCGACCGTCGGTCGCATCACTTCCACCCTGATCGGCATTGACAACCGTGACTTGCAGTTCGCTTTGAAGCTCGAGTTCTGAGCTTGGGCCGGCGCGGAGACCGGCAACAAGGGCCGCGCCGGCTCGTCCCACCCGCTAATACAATACGAGCTATGCAGCGACGCAGAGGCTTGGTCGTCTTCGCATTCCTGCTGTGCGCCTGGACGGGCTGGGCGCAGTTCCCTTACCAGAAGCCACCCAAGGAAATCCTCGACGTGCTTCACGCGCCGCCGCCACCGATGGTTTCCGTCAGCCCCACGCGCGACGCGATGCTGCTGATGGACTGGGTGAGGTACCCGCCCATCCGCGAACTTGCCCAGCCCATGCTCAGGCTGGCCGGGCATCGCATCAACCCGAGAACGAACGGGCCGCACGCTCCCCGTTACTTCACTGCCTTCACCCTGGTGCGGCTGCCCGGCGGCCAGTCCGTCAAGATCGCACTGCCTGCGGGCATGCGCCTGAGCTCACCCGAATGGAGTCCTGACGGCAAGTATCTGGCGTTCTCCAACACCACCAGCGACGGAATCGAGTTGTGGATCGCCGAGACAGCGACGGGCAAGGCGCGCAAGCTCCCCGGGGTCGTACTGAACGCAGCGGGCGATGACGGGTTCCGCTGGATGCCGGGCAGCCGGTCTCTGCTCGTGAGGCTGATTCCGGAAGGCCGCGGCAAGCCGCCCGAGCCGCCCGAAGCGCCCGTCGGCCCCACGATTCAGGAGTCCTATGGACGCGGCGCGCCGGTGTGGACCTTCCAGGATCTGTTGCGAAACCCGCATGACGAGGCGCTCTACGATTACTACTTCACTGCGCAGCTCGCGCTGGTGGATGTGGCCGGCGGCAAGCTGACCAGGATCGGCAACCCGGCCATCTTTCAGACGGCGCTGCCCTCGCCTGACGGCTCGCTGTTTCTGATTGCCCGCGTGCAGCGCCCGTATTCATACTTGTACCCGGACCGCAATTTTCCGAAGGAAGTCGAGGTTTGGGACCGGCAGGGGAAGGTGATCTACAAGCTGGCAAGCTTGCCGCTGGCGGACGCGGTGCCGACCGATGGCGTCCCTAC
>JAPWUP010000021.1:20000-33568 GCA_028275505.1 Bryobacteraceae bacterium | reverse complement strand
CCGGTCCTGCCAAAGGCCAGTCTCACGCGCATAAGCCCGATTTTCTCACTGCCCGGCGTCGGGTTGCGAGCGAGGCTCGGCGAGGGCGTCCTGGCTGTGTTGCCGTTCCCGGCGGGCCGCCCACTCGGCGCCAGCCAGCACCACCATGGCAGCCAGAAAGCTCCACAGGATGATGCTTACCGAGTAATAAAAGGGGCCATATTCGCGGCGCACTTTTGCGCGCCAAAGAGGCCAGGTCAGCAGGTTCACGTATTGCATCACCTGGAGCAACAAGCCTACCGTGACCGCTACGGGCGCTACCGTTCGCCAGGGCACCCGGCGGTTGGGCAAGCGCCAGTAAATCAGCAACAGGGTGGCCGGCCACAGGGGAATTGCGGCCAGTCTCAGCAGCCACACTGCCGGTGACTCGACCCACGCGGGCGTCACCCCGAAGATACTGCGGAACACGCGCGCGTTCATGCCCGTGAGAATGGTTGCCGCCAGGACCAGGGCGCCACAGGCGAACACCAGTACCGTACTGAGCCACTGGTTGCGCCAGTAGCTGCGGTTTTCCGCCACGCCCCAGATCCGGTTGAGCGCCACCTCCAAAGGCACGAAAATCCCGTTGGCCGTGAACAGCAGCAGCAACAGGGAAACCAGCGGCAAAGCGCCGCGATCCTGGACGATGACGCGCAGGTTGTAGACGATGAAGTCGCCGAGCTCGCCGGGAAAGTACTCGTTCAGCGCCGCGTAGACGGCCATGGCGCCCGCGGGCCAGCGCAGCACCCAGCGACACAGCGAGGCCATCACGATCAGAAAGGGGAAAAAAGAGAGCATGAAACTGGCTGCGATGGCCAGTGCATACACGTGGACTTCAGTCTGTAACCAGTAATCGAGCGTGTGACGCAGGCTGCGCCACAGCCGCCGCCAGTCCACGCTGTTCAACGGCGCGAACCCCAAGCCCGTCATTGTCGCGCAAGCTACCGTCGCCGGAAAAGCTCAGGGTTCGTTCAGTTCTTCGGGGAAGACGGCGTAGCCCGGGGGCGGCGGGAAGTAGCTTTCCAGCAGCTCGAGGCGCCGGCGCAGGTAGCGGCTGGGCAGTTGGCGCGGGCCGGGTTCCACGTCAATATCGCAGCAGATCCCGTGCAGGTAGAGCGTGAGCGTGTCAATGAAAGATTGCCGGGCGTAGGTGCGGAACAGCTTGGTCTCTCGGCGCATGTTGGACTGGCGCCGCAGCAGCGACTGCTTGAGCTGCCAGCCCGGATCATCCACCTCGCCGTGAATGCGGTTCAGGAGCTCGTCACGGAGGAGGCGGCTGAAGGCCTCCTCCACCTCGGGTGGAACGTTGTCGGCCGCAAGAGTGGCGATGGCACGGAAGAAATAGTAGTGCGAGTCGCCCACGTCGCGGTCCTTGATGGCCAGCACAATGACAGGGCCATTCTCGGTGATGAACTGCGTAGCCGCGATCTGCGACTTCTCGGCGGGCTTATCGAAGGTCACCCATTCCTCACCTTTGCCGTTTGTTTTCTCCAGGTAAGGCACGAGGAAGACCGCCAGCCTGGGCAGGATCGCCTGGATGGCGGGTGGGAGGGCGGCCACAGGGTCCTGCAAATAATCCTTGAGATCTTCCTCGACGATGGGGACCGCGGAGAAGTAGGAGACGCTGTTGGTCAGCGGGATAACTTCGTGGCGGAAACGGTCGGCGAATTCCTGCACACGAAGCTTTCCCACCTGTGTCTCGGTGGACATCTTCGGGCTTGGTTCCATTCTACCAGAGCGACACCGGCGGAAGAGCTTTGTTAGACTGCATGCCGTGCGGCGGAAGGTGCTGGTTTCAGCCGGAGAGGCTTCGGGCGACCTGTACGCAGCGGAGCTCGTCCGCCGTCTCCGGCCAATCTGGCCGGAAGCCGATTTCTACGGTTGCGCGGGGCCGCGGATGCGCGAGGCGGGCGTTCGCCCGGTGGTGGACGCGGCATCGCTGGCCGTGGTGGGCATCGCCGAGGTCGTGCGCCACATCCCGCGCATTTACCGGGAGTATCGCCGCCTGCTGGACGGGGCCCGCCGCGAGAAGCCCGACCTTGCCATCCTCACCGACAGCCCCGACTTTCATCTGCGCCTGGCCCGCAGGCTGAAGCAGTGGGGCGTGCCGGTCGTTTATCTGGTCGCGCCGCAGGTCTGGGCGTGGCGCAGGGGCCGGCTGCGCACCATGCGGCGGGTCATTGACCTGCTGCTGTGCATCTTCCCGTTCGAAGAGGAGTACTTTGCCAGCCAAGGCTTGCGCGCGCGCTACATAGGGCATCCGCTGTCCACCCTGGCCAGGCCAAGCATGAGCCGCAACGAGTTTCTGGCGCAGTTCGGCTTGCCGCGGGATCGCCCCGTGGTAGCGCTACTGCCGGGAAGCCGCCAGGGGGAAGCACTCCGGCACTTGCCCGTGCTCGCCGATGCCGCACGGCACATCCACCGCGCTTTGCCATCGAGTTTCGTGTGGGCAGCGCCCGCCGGGGCTTTCTGGGGAAAGCAGACAGCGAGTTTTTGGGAACCGCTCCGTGATTTATCCATCCAACTGATTGAGGGACGCACGTGGGACGTGCTGGCGCACGCCGACGTGGCGCTGGTAGCGAGCGGCACGGCCACCGTGGAGGCGGCGCTACTCGGCGTCCCCATGGTGGTTTTTTACAAGGTCAGTTGGCTGACCTGGCTGGCAGGCCGCCCGCTGGTCAAAGTCCCGTTTTACTCGATGGTGAACCTGGTGGCTGGGCGGGCTGTCGTCCCGGAATTGATTCAAAATGAAGTTAGGGGCGAACGGCTGGCCGCCGAGGCCCTGCGGTTGTTGCGGGAGCCTGGAGCGCGCGCGGCGATGCAGCGCGAGCTCGCCCGAGTTGCGGCGCAGCTCTCCGCCACGGAGGATCCGATGGTACGGGCCGCCACGCTCATCGAGGACTATCTGCGGCAATCACAGCGCGGCTTGGGGAGTGGTTCATGAGTCGAAGTCCGTGGGCAGCAGCGGCGCTTCTGGTGACGGCGATCCTCGCCGGCGCGCAGGAAAGACGCCCGCGCATTGACGTCCAGCACTACCGGATCGAAGCCGAAATCAACCCGTCGGAGCGTTCGCTCAGCGCCAGGGTCGAGGTCCGGTTCGTACCCGAGGACGACATCAGCTCGGCCATTTTCGAGCTCAACAATGCGCTGAACGTTTCCCGGGTTGAGGATGGAAGAGGCCGGCCTGTCTCCGCCACCCGGTCCCATCAAGACTTCACCGAGCGACTCACGTTCCCCGAGCGACTGGCCAAGGGCGCCCCTAGCACGCTGATCTTTCATTACGATGGCCGGCTCACGGGCGATGAAGAATCGCCGGTGTTCGGGATCAAGTTCGCCGCCATCCATCCGGACTTCGCCTATCTCATGTATCCGGCGCGATGGTTCCCGCTGAGCGGCTACACCACGGACCGTTTCACGGCGGAAATGAAGATCACAGTGCCGGCGGGATTCCGCGTGCTTGCCCCCGGAATCGAAAAGGTTCTCGAAGCCCCGGCAGGCAAGGCGACGTTCGCTTTCGAATTTACGCAGCCTTCGTTTCCGGGCAGTCTGGCTGTCGTTCGCGGCGAGCCTGCGCGAATCAGTGCCGAGGGCGTCACCACCACGCTGTATTTCCGGGGCGCCAATCAGGAGATGGCCGGGGCTTACGGGCAGGAAATTGGCCGCGCCGTAGCGTTTTTCACGGGCCTGTTCGGGCTGCCGCCGCAGGCCAATCTCACCGTGGTCGAGACGGAAGCGGGCGCACCTAACGGCTACGCAGCGCCCGGGCTGATCTTCCTGGCTTCCAGCAGCATCGGCAAGCAGCCCAATCTGCGCCTGATCGCAAACCAGGTAGCGCGCCAGTGGTGGGGCATGCTGTTTTCTCCGGTCACCCGGGCCCACATCTGGGTGACCAACGGAGCGGCGCGCTATGCCGAGCTGCTCTATCTGGAACACCTCAGCGGGCCTGCCGCCGCGGAAGCCGAGGCGCGTGATCTTTACGTGGACGCGCTGACCATCAACGACGTGCCCGTCTTGCAGGCCGGTCGCATCGAGGACTATTCGCCCGAGTTCTGGGCCGTTTCTGCCAGCAAGGGCGCCGCCGTATATCACATGCTGCGCTACGTAATCGGTGAGGAGGCCTTCCGGCGGCTGCTCAAGGAACTGCCCGCGAAGCATCCCTGGGGCTCGGTGAGCACGGAGGATGTGCGCAAGATGGCCGAAGAGGTCTCAGGTCAGAAGCTGGACTATTTCTTCCTGCAATGGATCGAGTCCAGCGGCGCGCCGGAGTTCAAACTCGAGTACACCGTCTACCGCACGCAGAAAGGTTTCCGGGTGGTGGGCAAGGTCTCGCAGGATCTGGACACCTTCCGCATGCCCGTGGATCTGAAGATCGAGACCGAGGGCAATCCGGAAACCAAGCGCATCGAGGTGGTGGGCACCTCATCGGAATTCGTGGTGGAGACGTTCGGCCGGCCCAAGAAGCTGATCCTGGATCCTGACAACCGCGTGCTGCGCTTCAACGAAAAGATGCGCGTGGCGGTGGCGATCCGGCGGGGCGAGCAGTTCGCGGAAATCGGCGAGTTCAACGAAGCTTTGAAGGAATACCAGCGCGCCCTCGAAGTGAATCGCTACAGCTCGCTGGCCCACTACCGCATCGGCGAGATCTTTTTCCTGCAAAACAATCTTCAGTCGGCCGCCAACGCCTTCCGCGAAGCGTTGAACGGGGATCTGGATCCTCCGTGGACCGAAGTCTGGTCCCATATCAATCTGGGCAAGATCTTCGACATCACCGGGCAGCGCGAGCGTGCTCTGAACGAGTACCGGCAGGCGATCCGGACCAAGGACAACACCCAAGGCGCGCAGGAAGAAGCCGCCCGTTACCTGAAGGAGCCCTACCAGAGGCAGCGCCCGCAAGCCTGACGCGGCCGAAAAATGGCGCATGCGACCGGCCCCTCGGCCTGTCGCGGGTACAATGAAATTTTCGATGCGTATCGCGCTGGGCCAGATCAACACGACGGTCGGTGACCTGGAGGGCAACCGGGCGCTGATGCGCGAAGCGGCGCGACGGGCAGCGGCTGCGGGCGCGGATCTTGTGGTCTTTCCCGAGCTTTCGCTGACGGGCTATCCGCCCCGCGATCTGGTCGAGAAACCTGCCTTTCTGGAACGCACCGAGGAACATCTGGAAGGCCTTGCCGCGGATACCGCTCATCTGAACGTGACCCTGATCTGCGGCTTCGTGGGGCGCGCTTCTTCGCAGGTGGGCAAGCGCGTGACCAACAGCGCGGCGGTGATCCAGGGCGGACGCGTGGTCTTCCGGCAGGACAAAGCGCTGCTGCCCACCTACGACGTCTTCGACGAGGCACGCTACTTCGCTCCGGCGCAGCAGCAGGCGCTGTGCGAGATCGCCGGGCGTCGCGTGGCGGTGACCATCTGTGAAGACGCCTGGAACGACAAGCACTTCTGGGAGCGCCCTCTGTACGAACGCGATCCCGTTGAGGAGCTGGTGCGCGCCGGCGCCGAGTTGCTGGTTTCCATCAACGCCTCGCCCTATCACATGGGCAAGCGCGAGCTGCGCCGCCAGATTTTCGCCAACACCGCACGGCGCCACGGCCTGCCCGTGATTTACGTCAACTTGGTGGGCGGCAACGACGAGCTCATCTTCGACGGCTCCAGCTTCGCCCTGGACGCTCGGGCTCAACTGGTGGGTTCCTGCCTTTCCTTTTCCGAAGACCTGGTGATCGTGGACCCGTTCTCCGGCGTCGGGGAGTGCCACGACAACCTGCCCGACGAACACGAAGCCATGTACGAAGCCCTAGTTCTGGGCACGCGCGATTATCTGGCCAAGTGCGGCTTTTCCACCGTGCTGGTAGGGCTGAGCGGCGGCATTGATTCGTCCCTGGTGGCCACCATCGCGGTCAGCGCGGTGGGAGCGCGCAACGTCACAGGCGTGGCGATGCCGGGGCCGTACTCTTCGCCGGCAAGCCTGGAAGACGCTCGTACCCTGGCAAGCAATCTGGGCATCCGGTTTGAAGTCGTTCCCATCACCGACCTCTTCGAAGCCTTCCTCAAAGCCTTGCAACCCCTGTTCGCGGGCGCCCCACCCGATGTGACCGAGGAAAACTTGCAGGCGCGGATCCGCGCCGTCATCCTCATGGCGCTCTCCAACAAGTGGGGATCCATCGTGCTCACCACCGGCAACAAGAGCGAGCTGGCCATGGGCTACTGCACGCTGTATGGCGACATGTCGGGAGGCCTGGCCGTCATCAGCGACGTGCCCAAAACCCTGGTTTACAAGCTGGCGCGGGTGGCCAACCGTCGTCACGGGAACGCCATCCCTGAAAACGTCTTCCGCAAAGCGCCTTCCGCCGAGCTGCGTCCCAACCAACGGGATACTGACTCGCTGCCGCCCTACGAGGTTCTCGATGCGGTCCTCAAGGCCTACATCGAAGATTTGCTGCCCGTGCGCGAGATCGCTGAGCGGCTGAATCTGCCCGTGGATTTTGTCCGGCAGGTCGTCAACAAAGTGGACCGCAACGAGTACAAGCGCCAGCAAGCCGCCCCCGGCTTGAAAGTGACCACCAGGGCCTTCGGGACGGGCCGGCGATTCCCCATCGCGCAGCGATTCCTGGAATGAAACAAACTGTCAGTTTCGCGTTTCTGCTGGTCGCGGTCCTGCTGGTCTTTCAGCCTTCGCTCGTGCCGCAGGGCGCCGATCTACGCGAGCGGGTGGGACCGCAGGCTGACGGCAGTTTCCTGTTGAGCAGTGGCTGGCGGTTGAGGCCGGCCGGTTCGCAGGTCGCGGTGGATACGTTGCCCATGTCGCTCGCACTCGCGCCCGGGGGCAAGCGGCTGCTCGTCTTGAATGCCGGCTACAACCCGCCCAGCGTGAGCGTTCTTGACGTCGAGGGCCGGCGCGAACTCTCCCGCACGCGCGTACCCGATGGCTGGCTGGGCCTCGCCTTTTCACCCAAAGGCGACCGAGTGTACGTGGGCGGCGGTTCGCAGGCAGCCATCTTTGAGTTCCTCTGGGACGGCCAGCGTCTGGAGCCGGCTCGGACGTTCCCCATCGTACCGCCCGAAAAACGAACCGTGCGCGATTTCATCGGCGACGTGACCTTTTCCCCTGACGGGCGCCTGCTTTACGCAGCCGATCTTTACCGCGACGCCATCGTGGTGATCAATCCCCAGTCCGGGATGGTCGTGGAGCGCTACCGCACGGGCCGCCGGCCTTACCGCATCCTTTTCCATCCCGACGGCGACTCCTTCTTCGTGACGAGTTGGACGGACGGCACGCTCCTGCATCATGATGCCCGAACGGGAAGCGTGCTGGCCCGCCTGCGCCTGGGTCCGCACACGACCGACATGATTTGGGGGCCCGGACCGCCCCCGGACGAGGAAGGCCGTCGTGAGTTCCCGCAGCGGCTGTTCGTCGCCGCGTCCAACACGAACAACGTGTACGTGGTCGGCGTCTCGGAAACAAGGCGCCTGCAGTTGTTGGAGGTCCTCAACGTCGCCATGACGCCCCGGCAGCCCGCAGGCATGACGCCCAGCGCCCTGGCGCTCAGCCCCGACCAAAAGCGGCTGTTCGTGGTTTGCTCGGACGCCAACGCGGTGGCGGTGGTTGATATTTCCGAGGCTCAGAGCCGGGTGCTCGGCTTCCTCCCCACCGGGTGGTATCCCACGGCGGCGCGTGCGCTGCCGGACGGGACCCTCGTCGTGCTCAACGGCAAGGGGGTGCGTTCCTACCCCAACCCCAAGGGACCCAATCCGGCGCGCCGGTTGCCGCCCGAAGAACGGGCCTTCGCCGACGCCCAGTACGTGGCGCGTATGCAGACAGGCACCGTGCAATTCGTGCCGCCCTTCGATGAGGAGCGCCTGCAAGCTTATACGGCCACGGTTCTGGCCAACTCGCCTTACCAGGACGTGAAACTCATTGACGCAGGCGTACCCGAAGGCAATCCGGTTCCCAACCGGCCCGGAGATCCTTCGCCCATCGAACACGTCGTCTACATCGTCAAAGAGAACCGCACCTACGATCAGGTGCTGGGCGATATGAAGGAAGGCAACGGCGACCCTTCGCTGTGCCTGTTCGGCGAAGAAGTGACCCCCAATCACCACAAGCTGGCGCGAGAATTCGTCCTGCTCGACAATTTCTACGTCAACGCGGACGTAAGCGCCGACGGCCATCACTGGTCGGCCGCCGCCATCGCCCCCGACTACGTCCAGAAGCTCTGGCCGAACAGCTATGCGCGCCGGCGAAGGATCAATGACTATCAGGGGCAGGAACCCACGGCGGCCCCGCCCGCAGGCTATCTCTGGACCAACGCCGTCCAGGCCGGCCTTTCGCTGCGCAACTACGGCCACTTCGTCACCAACCGGGAAAAACCCACCGAAGACGGCATCCACGTGCTCGAAGTGCGCGACCCTGTCCTGGCCCGCGTCACCAATCTCCGCTTCCGCGGCTTCGACGTGGACTACCCGGATGTGGAACGGGCCAAAGTCTTCCTGGAGGATCTGGCCGAATTCGAACGCACGGGCAGCATGCCACACCTGATCGTCATGCGTCTGGGCAACGATCACACGGCGGGGCTGGCGCCGGGGCGTATTGCACCCCGCTCCGCGGTGGCGGACAATGACTATGCGCTCGGCCTGATCGTCGAGGCTCTGACCAAGAGCCGCTTCTGGCCCAAAATGGCGATTTTCGTCCTCGAGGACGACGCGCAGAACGGGCCGGATCACGTGGACTCGCACCGCTCGCCGGCCTTCGTCATCTCCCCATACGTTCGCCGGCGCGTGGTGGACAGCACGATGTACAACACGACCTCGATGCTGCGCACCATCGAGCTGATTCTCGGGCTGCGCCCGATGACGCACTTTGACGCTGCAGCCCGGCCCATGTACACCGTGTTCCAGACCACCCCAGACCTGCGGCCTTATCAGGCCGAGAAGCCCCGTATCCCCCTCAACGAGCGCAACCCGGGCGGCACGGATCTGGCCGCCCGCTCGGCGCGGCTGGATTTCAGCGAAGCCGACCGCATTGATGACGACGAACTGAATCGCATCCTGTGGCTGGGGTTGCGCGGCACGCCGCCGCCGGCCCCTGTCCGGAGCTTTTTCGCCCGATAAGCCTTATGCCGCGCATCTACCTCTGCTTCCTCTGGCACATGCACCAGCCCTTCTACAAAGACCTCATCTCAGGCCAGTACCGCATGCCGTGGACCAGGCTCCATGCCCTCAAGGACTACTACGGCATGGTGCGCCTTCTCGGGGAGTTTCCCGCCGTTCGGCAGACCTTCAATCTGGTCCCTTCCCTGGCTGTCCAGATCGAGGAGTATGCGGCGGGAAAGGCCTCGGATCCCTTCCTGGACTGCGCGCTGAAACCTGCGGAACAACTGAGCGAAGGCGAGCGGGAATTTATCCTCACCCATTTCTTTCAGGCTTCCCACCGTCTGATTTACCGCTTCCCGCGCTACGCCGAACTTTACGAGGCCTGGCGGGCCGCCGGGCGCGAACCGCGCCACGCAGCCCGGTTGTTCGGAACGGCCTCCTTGCGCGATCTGCAGGTCCTCTCTCAGCTGGCCTGGTTCGACGAGAGCTGGCTCAGCGATGACGCCGAGATTCGCGCGCTGGTCGAAAAGGGGCGGGATTACTCGCTGGAGGATCAGGCCTTGCTGGGACGCAAGCAAGCCGAGTTGCTGGCGCGCGTGCTGCCCGTATATCGCGAGTTCGCCTCCACCGGCCAGATCGAGATTTCAACCACGCCCTTTTACCACCCCATCCTGCCTTTGCTTTGCGATTCCGACATTGCCGCCCAGGCTCATCCCGGCGTGTCGCTGCCGCCGCGATTCCGCTACCCCGAGGACGCCCGCGCCCAACTGGAGAAGGCTCGCGATTACATCACCAGGCTGTTCGGTTCGCCGCCCGCGGGATTGTGGCCATCGGAAGGCGCAGTGTCCGACGAGGCGCTCGCGCTGGCGGCCCAGGCCGGCTTTCGGTGGTCTGCCAGCGATAACGGCGTACTGAGCCGCACGCTGGGGCGTCCTGCCGGTCCCGCCGAAACTTACAGGCCTTATCGGTGGAAGCAGCAGGGCAACGAACTCCTGATGATCTTTAGAGATCACTTCCTCAGTGATCTGGTGGGATTCGTGTATTCGCGTATGGCTCCTGCCGAGGCGGCACGCGACCTGCTCGAGCGCATCCGGGAAAACTGTCGCCCGATTCTGAGCTCGGGACGCGATGCGCTAGTGCCGATCATTCTGGACGGGGAAAATGCCTGGGAATATTACGAACGCAACGGCCGTCCTTTCCTGCGCGAACTTTACCGGCGCATCAGCGAGGATGGCTCGATGGCCGCGGTCACGGTCAGCGAGGCCCTGGAACGGCTGGAGCCCGAGCCGCTGGAAAAGATCTTTCCGGGATCCTGGATCAACGCCAATTTCGACATCTGGATCGGCCACGAAGAGGACAACCGGGCCTGGGAGCAGTTGCTGCGGGCGCGGCAACTCTATGCGGACCGCGCAGCCACGGCATCGCCCGCCGAGCGGTCGCTGGCCTACGAAGAGCTGTTGATCGCGGAAGGCAGCGACTGGTGTTGGTGGTACGGGCCCGAGCACGAATCGGCTAACCGCCATGAGTTCGATGAGCTTTACCGCGCGCACCTCGCCAACGTTTACCGGGCGCTCCGGCTGCCACCGCCCGAGGACCTTTCGCGCCCCATTCTGAAAGTTGCGGTTGCGGAGTTGCACACGCCGCCCACGGGCTGGATTCGGCCCGTTCTCGATGGCGTCGTGACCTCCTACTTCGAATGGCTGGGCGCGGGCCAGTACCGGGTGGATTTCAAGCAGAGCGCCATGCACGGGCGGCGCTTTCTGATCCGTGAACTCTACTACGGCTGCGACGAAGCCAGTTTGTATCTGCGGCTCGATCTCATGACGGAGAGTCTCGGCGAGGAACTGGAAGCGCGCATGGTGCTGGAGGCCATGAAACCCGGTGCCCGGACTTCGAGCTACCGGATTCTGCTGACCCCGGGGTCGGCAAAACTGGCGGAAGCGTCGCCGCCCGAAGCGGCGGCAGGCATCGCGATCGCCTGGCAGAGGATTCTGGAGGTACGCCTATCTCTGGCCACGCTGGGTGCGGCGACCGGAGATCGGGTTCGCGTGCAATTGTCCTTGTGGAAGGACGGGCTGCCGCTCGACGCTGTGCCGCACCAGGGATGGCTGGAAATCGGCACGGCGGAGCCGGTGGAGTGGTCCGTATAGAGGGCGGAAAACGAAAAGGCCCGGCGTTGCCGGGCCTGGATCTTAGCCTCCGGGCGACGACCTACTCTCCCACGCGGTTGCCCGCGCAGTACCATCGGCGCTGAGGGGCTTAACTTCCGTGTTCGGGATGGGAACGGGTGTTTCCCCCTCGCTATGATCACCCGGAGGAAACTTGTTATGACTGCCGGAAAACAGGAAGGAACCGGCACTGAATATGGACGGGCCGCCGCACGCGACCAAGCTGTGTCGGTGGTAAATTTTATGGTCAAGCCGAACGGGCTATTAGTAGCGGTAAGCTCAGCGTGTTACCACGCTTACACATCCGCCCTATCAACCTGGTAGTCTACCAGGGCCCTTCTTAGCCTTTCGGCTTGGGAGACCTTATCTTGGGGAGGGCTTCGCGCTTATATGCGTTCAGCGCTTATCCCGACCGGACTTCGCTACCCAGCTGTGCCGCTGGCGCGACAACTGGATCACAAGAGGTCCGTCCACCCCGGTCCTCTCGTACTAGGGGCAGCTCCCCTCAAGTCTCCTGCGCCCACCGCAGATAGGGACCGAACTGTCTCGCGACGTTCTGAACCCAGCTCACGTACCGCTTTAATGGGCGAACAGCCCAACCCTTGGGAGCTTCTTCACCCCCAGGATGCGATGAGCCGACATCGAGGTGCCAAACCGGAGCGTCGATGTGGACTCTCGGCTCCGATCAGCCTGTTATCCCCGGCGTACCTTTTATCCGTTGAGCGATGGCCCTTCCATACAGGACCACCGGATCACTAGGGCCTGCTTTCGCACCTGCTTGACTTGTAGGTCTCGCAGTCAACCCGGCTTGTGCCCTTGCACTCAACGGCTGATTTCCAAACAGCCTGAGCCGAGCTTCGCGCGCCTCCGTTACCGTTTAGGAGGCGACCGCCCCAGTCAAACTACCCGCCTACCAGGGTCCCTCTCCCGGATCACGGGAGCAGGTTAGAACCACAGAACGGTTAGGGTGGTATCTCACCGGCGGCTCCCCCCAGCCCGAAAGCCAGGGTTCAAAGCCTCCCACCTATCCTGCGCAAACCGCCCCATAGTTCACTGGTAGGGTGCAGTAAAGGTGCACGGGGTCTTTCCGTCTAGCGGCGGGCACCCGGCGTCTTCACCGGGACCACAAGTTCGCCGGGCGGGTCGTTAAGACAGTCCTCACGTCGTTACGCCATTCGTGCAGGTCGGAACTTACCCGACAAGGAATTTCGCTACCTTAGGACCGTTATAGTTACGGCCGCCGTTCACCGGGGCTTCAGTTCGGAGCTTCGCAGCGTTCTTGCGAACGCCGCTAACCCCTCCCTTTAACCTTCCGGCACTGGGCAGGCGTCAGCCCCTATACGTCGTTTTCGACTTTGCAGAGACCTGTGTTTTTGTTAAACAGTCGCGTGAGGCCTTTCACTGCGGCCCCCAGGTTGCCCTGGAGGCGCCCCTTCTCCCGAAGTTACGGGGCCAATTTGCCTAGTTCCTGAACGACCCATCACCCGAGCGCCTGAGAATATTCATCCCGTCTACCTGTGTCGGTTTGGGGTACGGGCACCCTGACTCTCCTTAGAGGCTTTTCCTGGCGGACGGCCGGGCGGATTTGCCTCTCCCGGCCTCCCTTCAGCCAGCCAGAGGAACCATTGCTCTGGCCAACCTCCGGGCCGCGTCCCCCCATCGGTCTTTGCCGAGCCAGGGTGGTCACGGAATATTAACCGTGTGTCCATCAGCTACGCCTTTCGGCCTCGCCTTAGGTCCCGACTAACCCTGAGCGGACGAACCTTGCTCAGGAACCCTTAGACTTTCGGCGACCAGGATTCTCACCTGGTTTCTCGCTACTTATGCTGGCAGAGTCACTTCCCAGCAGTCCAGCCGTCCTCACGGTCGGCCTTCACCCCGCTGGGAACGCTCTCCTACCACCCGTTTCCGGGTCCGCAGCTTCGGTACCGCGCTTGAGCCCCGTTGGATTGTCGGCGCCGAGTAGCTCGACCAGTGAGCTTTTACGCTTTCTTTAAAGGATGGCTGCTTCTAAGCCAACCTCCTGGCTGTCTTAGCCACTCGACCTCCTTTCCCACTTAGCGCGGATTCCGGGACCTTAGCTGGCGGTCTGGGCTGTTTCCCTCTCGACGATGGAGCTTAGCCCCCACCGTCTGACTCCCGCGCTGCTCGTTCGCGGCATTCGGAGTTTGGTTGGATTCGGTAGCCTGGAAAGGCCCCTAGTCCATCCAGTGCTCTACCACCGCGACGGACCGCGCGAGGCTAGCCCTAAAGCTATTTCGGAGAGAACGAGCTATCACGGAATTTGATTAGCCT
>JAPWUP010000021.1:0-15000 GCA_028275505.1 Bryobacteraceae bacterium | reverse complement strand
AAGGCGCGCCGCAGCCTCTTTGGCCTCGCGAATCTCTTCTTCCCAGCCTTCGCTCTCGGAGGAAAGCTCGGACGGCTGCTCGCCAGCCTCGAGCGACTCTCGCTCGACCGCGACTTCCTCGCTCCCTTCCGCCTCGCTCACGGCCCCGCCGGCTTCGGCCTCGACCTGCTCAGCCTGGGCCTGATCGCTCTCGGCCTGTTCGCCTGCCGCCCGCTCGGCGAGCAAATCGCGATACTTGGCAAGCGACTCGCCAGGAAGGATGGCGAACTCGTGAGTTTCAGGAGCCTCCGCTTTGGTCCGCGCAGCCGCGTACTTGGATTCGGGCAGCCCGTGAGGACGCCCGCGGCGCCGGCGGCCGCGGCGCAACCGCTTCTCGCGCCGCTCGCCCGCCTCCGCAGTTTCGGCTTCGGGCGCGGCGCGCTCGGCGCTCCGCACCGGAATCCGGTCGTACTCCTCGGTCTCCTCCACGAAGTCGGAGACGTACAAGAAAGCGTCCCTCTCCAAGCCGATGTCCACGAACGCGGACTGCATGCCGGGCAGCACCCGCGTTACGCGTCCCTTGTGAATGCTGCCCGCAAGAGAGTACTCGTTGGCTCGCTGGAAATGAATCTCGACCAGTTGCTCGTCCTCGAGCACCGCCACCTTGGTCTCGTGGCGGTTTGCCGAAATCACCAATTCTTTCGCCATGGTTTGACTGCTCCTTTGAAGAAGCGAGGAGCGCGCGTTCCGGAGGGAAGGTGAGGCGAGCTCGCGGGCCGTGTTCTCCACGGCCTGCCTGCTCTGACGGCTCTTCACTCGCCCGCCTGCTCGCGGAGACCTCTCTCGACGCTACAGGCGGCTCGGGCTACCGACGGCGACTCTCAACCGACTCATGCCTGACAGCCATCGGCGCCCGTTCAAACCCGTTACCAACCTCGTTCCAATCGGAAACCGCGTGCTTCCGCTTCGACTTAGCCCGCCGCCTTGCTGCCAACCGGCTGCGCGGGCGCTCACTCAAACTCCAAATCGCCGGAGCCTCACATTGTTCACCAGCCCCAGCATGATGTACCACGACAATATACTGGAACCGCCGTAACTCATCAGCGGCAGCGGGATCCCGGTCACAGGCATTCGCCCCACCACCATGCCGATGTTCACCAGCAGGTGGAACAGCAGCAAGCCCGCTACTCCCATCGCGATGTACATGCCTGCCCGGTCCGCCGCCACCTGTGCGTTCTGCACTATCTGCATCAGCAGCAGGAAGTACAAGCCCAGCATCACCAGCACCCCCACGAACCCATGCTCCTCGGCAAAGGCCGAGAAAATGAAATCCGTGTGGGGCACCGGCAGGAAACGCAACTGCGTTTGCGACCCCTGGGTCACCCCTTTGCCCCACATACCGCCGGCGCCCACCGCGATCTGGGACTGGATGACCTGATATCCGCTGCCCAACGGATCCCGACTGGGGTCGAGAAACGCAATCAGCCGCATCTTCTGGTAGTCCTTGAGAAGATGCCAGCCGACGGGCAGGGCCAGAGCTGCGATCAGCACCAAGGCTACGACGTGCTGCCAGCGCAGGCCGGCCAGAAAGATCCCCATTGCCAGGATTGGCAGGTAGCTCAGCGCCGTTCCCAAATCCGGCTGCTTCATTACCAGCGCCGCCGGCAAGGCGGTAAGGGCGCCCAGTTTCAGCAGATCCCGGGCTTCCAGGTGGTCGCCCTTCACATCCGACAAATACCGGGCTATTTGCAATATTAGCACCACCTTAACGAATTCGGAGGGCTGAAAATGGAAGCCCCCCAGCAGCGGAATCCATCGCTTGCCCCCGGAAACTTCCTTGCCCAGCGCCAGCACTACCACCAGACTCGCCACCAAAGCCCAGTAATAAATGGGCGCCTGGTTCAGCAGCGTATGGTAGTCCACGGAAGCAGCCAGCCACATCAAAACCAAACCGACCGCCACGTAGACGCACTGACGCCACCACGCGCTGGCCCACGCCGTGCCCAGCGTGGCGCTGTAAATCTGCAGGATCCCGACCGCCGTGATCACCAGGGCGATCGTCAGCAGCGCCCAGTCCATCTCGCGTGCCGATCGGTAGCGCGCCATTGCTTCTCCTTTACGGCTGAACTCGCGTCGCCGTCCCCAGTGAGGGACCGAAACGCGGCGTGGACTGCGCCACCAGAGCTCGCTGAAGCCGCGCCTTCTTGTCGAAGTACGCCTTGATCACGTCGCGCACGATCGGCGCCGCCATGTAACCGTGCTCACCGCCCTCCCACAGCGCCGCCACCACGATCTCCGGACTCTCGCAGGGCGCAAAGCCCACGAACCAAGCGTTGTCCTTCAGCACCTGGCCCAGCTTCGTGCTTTTCAAAACCTCATTGGAAGCAAGCTGTGAAGAACCCGTCTTGCCGCACACGCTGATGCCCGGGATGCGCGCACGGGCCCCCGTCCCACCAGGCTCGTTGACCACGCCGTACATGCCGTGGATGATCTTGACCACATTTTCCGGATTGAGTTTGGCCACTCGCGGCGGCTCGCGGCGCTCCGGATCCTTCACCAGATGCGGCCGGTACCATACGCCGCCCATCGCCAGCCCTCCGATAGCGTACGCCAGTTGCAGCGGCGTCACCGTCAAAGCTCCCTGGCCGATAGCCACCGAAATGGTTTCGCCGGCGTACCATTTCTGGCGGAACATGCGCATCTTCCACTGACTGGAAGGCACTACGCCCTCGGCTTCATGAGGCAGGTCAATGCCGGTCTTGCGCCCGAATCCCACCATCTCGGCATAGCGCGCGATCTCATCAATCCCCAGGCGATTGCCCACGTTGTAGAAGAACACGTCGCAGGACTGCACGATGCCCTTGTGCAAATCCACCACCCCGTGGCCGCCCTTGACCCAGCATTTGAAGTAGCGTCCGTAGAACGTCGCGCCTCCCGGACAGCGCACTCGGAAGTTGTCGTCAATGACGCCGGTTTCCAATCCCGCCAGCGCCACGATCGGCTTGAAGGTGGATCCCGGCGCCAGTTGAGCCTGAATGGCGCGATTCAACAAGGGATTGTCCGGGTTCGAGATCAGCTCTTTCCAATCTTCGGGGCGGATGCGGGTAGCGAATTTGTTGGGATCGAACGCCGGCCGGCTCACCATGGCCAGAACCTCGCCGTTGCGCGGATCCAGCGCCACCACGGCACCCTTGCGCCCCTCCATGGCCAGCTCGGCCACGACCTGCAAATCCAGGTCGATGGTTAACTGCAAGTTCTTGCCCGGGATCGCGGGCTTCAGACCGAGCACCCGGCGTTCGCGGCCCAGGTTATCCACCAGCACCTGGCGCTGCCCGTCGACTCCCCTCAGATGCGCATCGTACTGCCGCTCGATGCCGGCCTTGCCGATCACATCCCCGGGCTCGTACCGGATAAACTCGGGCGAATTCAACTCCGCTTCACTGACTTCGCCCACATAGCCGATCACGTGAGCCGCCACGCAGTTGCGCGGGTACAGCCGCCGGTAGGCATGCACCAGCTCCAGCTCGGGCAACCCATTCGCGTCCCGGTGCGCCTCCACGAAGGCGATCTCGCCCGGCGTCAGCTCCTCCTTGATGATGATTGGTTCGTAGCGCGGCCGGTTGCGAAAACGCTGAATCCTCCGCTCCAGTTCCTGCTGGTCGAGGTTCAAACCGGCGGCGATGATCGGCACGTTCTCCGGCTTCAGATGCTCGCGGGAAAGAATCAGGCTGAACGAGGAATGATTGTCAACGATCACGCGCCCGTCGCGGTCGAGGATCTTGCCGCGCGGGGCGAGGATCGGCAACGCTTTGATCGAATTCCGTTCCGCCCGCTCGCTGTAAATCTCGGGATTCCGTACTTGCAACTCCCAGAAGCCCGAGATCAGGAACAGGAAAACCGCCAGCGCCAGGTACTGGAACAACGCAATACGCCCGCTGGCGATTTTGGGATCGTCCCGGAGCGCCCGCTGCCGGGCCTCGATCCGTTCTGCACTCTCCGAGAACTCCTTGTCCACGATCCGCGCCCGGAGTTCGAAAGCCCTGTTCTAACTACAGTTTATCGAAGGTCAGCACCTGCGCGGGCCACTCAGTAGGAACGCGCTGTGGGAGGCCGGTTCAAGTAAGCGATTACGTCCGCCATCTCCGCCGCGGTCAACTGCGGCCACGAGCGCCCGGTGCTCTCCAGCTTGCCCTGCATGATCGTGCCCCGGCGCCAAAGAACGGCCATCAGCACGAAGGGATCCCAACGCCGGCCCGTTAATCGCGGAGCTCCCGTCAGCGCCTGCTCATGACAGGCCGTGCAGCCCTTGGCGGTGAAGCACACTTTGCCCCGCGCCATACTGCCCGGAGGCTGCGAAATTTGCAGGGCCCAGAGATAGCCCGACACCTGCCGCAGCTCTCCATAGTCCAGCACGGGGCGGCGACGCATCGCCGGAGCGTGATTCCACATCGCCACGGCGAAATCCAGCAACGTACGACCGCTGAAGCGTCCGCTCAGTGCGTTAGGACCCGTATGGCAGGCCTTGCAACCCTTGCGCTCGAACACACGTTCCCCCGGATCGTCCGAGGGAACCGGCATTTCGCCGGACAGCGGACGCTTGCGCGTGATCTCCGCCAGCCAGCCGAACAAGTCCGCCGCTTCTTGGGAAGTCAGATCCGGCCAGGCCACGCGTTTGCGCGCCATCGCTTCCGCCATGCGTCCGGCCGCATTCCACATCCGCTCCAGCAAACCGATGGGACTGTCTGGCGGGGGCAGATCAGCGGGCGCCGGCGCCGCACCCGATCCCGTTCCCCCAGGCGTATGGCACTCTGCGCAATGCTCCCAATGAAAGACCTGCCGCCCGCGCGCGGGATCCGGGGCACGGTCGAAGTATCGCGCCGAGTAAAAGTACGCGTAAAGATCCGCCAGATCCTGTTCCTCCAGCTCAGGGAGCAGCAAGCGGCGCGACCGGACCATGCGCCACATGAGCGGCCCCCGGTTCCACACGTGGGCCGCCATGCCCACGGGCGTCACCTCACGCCCGATTCGCTTCGCCAGATCCGGCGCGTAGCCGCCCCCTTCCCCATCCACGCTGTGACAGGCGATGCAGCCGAGCCCCCGGAACCGCTCCCGCCCGCGATCCGCGTCACCCGCCCGCGGCAACTCTGTCGCGGGCAGGACTGCGGCCAGAAAGATCAGCCCGACCCGCAACCCCACATCCCTGATCCTAGCCCATGGCGAGGTCCGCCGGACGCCCCACTCAGGTCCGCATCCGGGCCATCAGGTAGGCTCCCGCCAGCGCGAAAATGACGTCTGGTGCAAAGGCCGCCAGCCAGGCCGGCAACTGGTTGAGATTCCCCGCTTGCTCGAAAAGCTTGCTCAGAGCCCAATAGGCCATCGCGATGCCCAGGCTCACTCCCACTCCTGCCATCGCCCCCCGCGGCCCCGTCAGGAAAGCGAACGGGATCGAGATCAGCGCCATCACAAACGCAAAGGCGGGCGTGGCGAATTTCTGGTAGTACTGCACCCGCAGCCGCGTCGTATCGAAGCCGCTCTGCTCCAGTTCCGCCATGTACGCCGCCAGCTCGCGAAAGTTCATCTGCTCGTCCTGCTTGACTTCCTTCAGGAAGTAGGCCGGCGGCTCATCGAGGGTCGGAAACGTACTCGCCTGAAAGGGACGGAACTCGCTCTGGCGCACGCTCCGCATCTCACGCGACCAGCCATTCTCGAACACCCATGCGCCCACCGCCGGGGACCAACGCGCGCGCTCCGCCCAGATCTGTCGCTTGAGCCGGAACGCTTGCCAGTCCAGCTCGTACACCGATACCCCAACCAGCACGCCCTCGGCGGGATCGAAATGCCTGTAGTAGTAAATCCGAGGACCGCGGCCCATGATCCATTTGCGGTCCGGGCGCAGGTAGGTCTGCACTGGGCGCCCCTTGATCTCGTTGCGGATGGCGTGCTGCACCCGATTCGCCCTCACCACATGGTAGTGGTCGAAAACGAACAATCCGACGCTCAACAGAGCGCTGGCCAGCAGGACGGGCGCTGCCAGTCGGTGCAGGCTGATCCCGCAGGCCTTGAATGCCGTCACCTCGTTATGCTTGCTCAACACGCCGAAGGTGACCAGCACCGCAGCCAGCACGCTCACCGGCGCTGCATCGTAGATCAGCTTCGGAGTGAGGAAGATGTGGTAGGTCAGCACGCGCGCCATCGGGATGCGGTTCCGGACGATGTCGCCCAGCAACTCGAAAAACGTGAACACGTGCGTCATCAACACGAAGGCCGACAGCAGCACCGCGAGGTAAAACAAGAACGAGGAAAGAATGTAGGTGTCCACGATCTGCGGGGCAAGGCTCAGGCGTCGCCCCCGGGTTCCGTCGCCTGACGCCGGGGCGTGCCGCAAGCGCGCCACAGCTGCGCGTAACGCCGCGCTCTGCTGCGCCACCTCCGCCAGCCAGTCCCGCTCGCCCGGTCGCTCCATGCGCGCGTTGAACACAGCCGCGAGGGCCGCAAGGACCGCATTGGGAGTCCACACGGCCGCCTCCACCGGCAAAGCGCCTTGTCGCGCCAGCCCGATCAGACTGATCAGTCCCATGTAGTACAGAAAGGCCAGCGCTACCGTGATCACGACCGCCGAGGAACGGCCTCCCTTGCGCGAGGAAACGCCCAGCGGGACGGCCAGCAACGCCAGCACCAGGCAGGCAAGCGGCAGGGCCAGACGCTGGTGCAGTTCGATCCGCGCCTCCACCGATTGCTTCGCTTCCCGAAGCAGGCTGGCTGTCTCCATCTCGCTGTAGGCCCGCGCCCGGACTTCATCGGAACGCGCCACCGCCAGGGTCTGCTCGCCGCGCGGGAAATACGTGAAGTAATACTCCGCCGGATCCTTGGCGGCCTCGTACGTGCTGCCCTCGATCAGCGAAAGCTGGATCCGCTGTCGGCCAGGATCGGTCACTGCCAGCGCTTCACGCGCCAGCGTGATGCGAGGCAACCCGCCGCTCTCGCCGCCCAGCGTACTCCGCTGATCCGCCAGGAAGACCCTCCGCCACCGCACCACTGGACCGGGAACCACATCGGCCACATAGAGAATAGCGTCCGGGAACTGCTCCTCGAAAACGCGCGGCCGCACCTCGGCCGTCACTTGCGAAGCCAGCAGGCGATTCAGTACGGCGTAGGTTTCGCGTATGGCCGCCGGCGTCAGCCACAGGGAGCAGGCAGCCGTCACCACCAGCCCGAACAAGGCCACCAGCAACACCGGGGGAAGAATTCTCCAGCCCGGCACCCCGGCGGCCCGCAGGCCCGTGATCTCGCCGTCGCTCGACATCCGGCTGAGTACGATCAACGTCCCCACGAGCACGCCCACCGGTACGGTGAACGTCAACACCGGAGGCAGAACCAGCAGGAAGAGATAGCCGACCGTGGCGGCGGGGGCCGAGGCCCTCACCAGCAGCTCGAACAGCTTGCCGCTGCCCAGGCGCTGCAACAGCAGCACAAAACTGAACAGCGTGACGCCCAGCACCGCGCTGGAGGAAATTTCCCGCAGGATCGCGCGCGCCAGCGTTCCCATCAGCGATCGAGTCAGTGGCCGCCCAGCGCCAGCAGCGGCGGCGGGGGCACCAGCGGAGGCCGCAAAATTTCTTCCTCCACCTTGTCCAGCTCCAGATCATCCACCAGGATCGAAGGAGCTACCACTGTGCACTCGGCCACGTAAGCGCCCGCCCCCATCAAGGCGAACGGCGCTCCGTTCTCCATGTAGTCGAACACGTGCACGTCATCGGAAGCCGCCAGAATGTCACGCAGCGACCGGACGTTGAAATTCCGGAAGCGCATCCCGCGCACTAGCTCCTCGCGTCCGTCAGGGTAGACGCGGTAGACCAGCACCGGGGAGCTCACCGCCGAACCGCCTGCTGCCCCCAGTTGCCGGCGCACCTCGTCCCAGGACGCCGAAGACGGAAAATCCATCTTGCGCACGAGGATGCCGTAGGGCTTGTCCCGCTGGCGACACAATTCCACCAGCCGCTTTTTCAGCTCCGCTGCGGGAACGCCCTGCGCCGCCCGCACAAACAGGTTGGAAATGGCCGCCGCTTTGGCGCCGAAGTTCCCCGGCAATCGCGCTCTGCCGTTGGATGCCTGAAAGCCCCGAACCGGCTGGCGCGTCAGCAGGAACGATTTCAAGATGCCTTTTTCCACCACCACGACCGGCTCAGGCCGCACGCCTTCCATGTCCACGCGGTAGTGGCCGAACAACGGGCGGCCCCGCCACTCCTTCTGCGTGGGATCGTCCACCACATCGATCCACTCGGGAAGGATCCGCACGCCGAGCCGTCCCTCCAGTTCGCTGGTGCGCAACGGCAAGCTGCGGCCGGGAGGCATCACGGGGCGGCGAGTGGCCGCGAGGTTACGTCCCAGTAATTCCGCAAAAATCTGCGCGGCCGCCTCCCCCTCGAACAGGACCGGCCCCGTATAGGCCTCGCCCACCGGCGCCTCCGCCAGCGCCGTCAGATTCTCCGCCACTCGGCGCGCGGCCTCCTCCAGATCCCTCTCCTCCGGCGGGCGCGCCAGATCCCGGGTGTGCAACACAGCGGCATCGCGCAGCGTCATCCCGTCGGGCGCCTGGCTGACGGCGCGAATCCTCACGAACATCACTCCGCTTGGCTGCCGCACGCGCGTGCCTTCCGAGTTGATCAGGTACTGCACATCGCGCGCCGCCGTGTAGTCCACCACGGAACCGATCACCTTCGGATACCGCAGGAACAGAGCACTGAGCTTGCGGACCCGCTCGCGCCACGCCGCCGCGTTCACCTCGGGCAGCGGCGTAAAATCCAGCAGCTCCACCGGCTTCGCGGGATAAAAATCCGGTAGCGTCTCCGTCGTGCTCACGGTTCGCAGCAGTGCGCGTTTGCGCGAGAAGGCCTCTACCGCGGCCTTGTACGCCATGTCCGTCGCCAGCCAGAAATGGCGCCTCAGCGCTCCGTAGCTGTCGTCCAGCGGCAGCCGGTCCACCTCGTAGCGCGTGCCCATGTAAAAATCGGCGCCCACGAAGTTGGTGTTGTCGAGCTGGTAACTGCCCACACGCACCTGCACGCGCGGGATGCGGAAGCGCGATCGGTTGCTGTTCAACAATGCGCCCAGACTGGCGGCGGCGGAAACCTGATCCCCCTGATCCACTGCGTACTCGATGAAGTAGGGAACCTCGATGATGCGCAGGGCGCGGCTGCGTTCCAGCTCGTCGCGCATGGCCGCCAGCAGGACGTCGCCCGGCGAGGTTTTCGGCTGCGCCCAGGCGCAGGACGCAAGCACGACAACAGCGATGGCAGCACGCGTCACGGCTGCTCCTCCGGCGGCGCCGGCAACAGCGGCGGACGATCCTGCGATTTCGGTTGCTTCTGAATCTCGATTTCCGAGACCAGCAACGCAGGCGCCACCGCCGCCACCGGCACGGAGCCAGACTCCGCCCCGCAGTAGCCGTTGAAAACTTCATAGCGGTCCGAGGTAGCCAGAATCCGCCCGAAGCTGGCCAGCGGCGTGCCCACGATGTCGGCCCCGCGCACCAGCTCGTCCGGGCGTCCGTCGGGCCACACGCGATAGACCAGCACGGGGATGACCTTGAAAGCCTGCACGCCGGCCCGCGCCGTGGTCGTCAGCCCGCCCACGACTTCACGGAAGTACAGGCCGTAGGGCTTGCCCTGGCGGCGGATCTCCTCCACCAGCATTTCGCGCAGCCGCTTCTCGGGAACCTTCTGCGCCGACTCCACGAACATGTTCGATTGCCGCGAAACTACCTCGAAGCCCGGCGCGCGCCGCCCATGCCCGTTGGACCGCGGGAAGCCGCGCACCGGCGAGCGCGACATCAGAAACGTCTTCAGCACGCCATTTTCGACCACCACCACGGGCCGGGCCTTGACGCCCTCGTCATCGAACAGGTAGTAACCGTTGAGATCCTGGCCCTGAAACTGCCGCCGCGTCGGATCAAAGATGATGGACAGAAACTCCGGCAGAATCTTTGTGCCGACGCTGCGCGCGAAAGTCTGGCCTTCGCTTTCGTCTTTCTGCCGGTGCCCTTCGATCCGGTGCCCGAAGATCTCGTGAAAGAACACCGCGGCTGCACGCCCTGAAAGGATGGCGGGACCCGCGAAGGGGTCGGCCAGCGGGGCTTTGAGCAAAGCCTCCAGATCCGCGGCCAGCCGGGCGATGGCCTGGCGCACCGCCTCCTCGCCAGGCAGGCGCGAAGCGTCCGCGGCATCGAAGTTTTCCTCTAGCACCAGGTCCATCCCGTCCGCCGCCTTGGTCCGCGCGCGCAGCGAGAGGCGCGCGTAGCCGCGGCCGTGACAGATCCGCGTCCCCTCCGTGGTGACAAGGTAGCGCGTCTCCTGCTGCGCACCCCAGCTCACCTGCGAAGTCAGGATGCCGGGTCGCCGCCCAAGCTCTGCCGACCACCGCCGCAACCGGCCCGCCCAGCCCTCCACGTCGAAAGTCGGCCGGACCACCGGCTCCACGTACACCACCGGTTCCTCGAGCGAGAAATCGTCCGACTCGTCCTCGGCCGCCACTTTCACTTCCCGCTGCGTGCGGATCTTGATGAGCCGCTCGACCGCCATCCGGTAGGTGCGATCCGTCTCGCGCCACACGCGCTGCCGAATGGCTGCCGGCTGGTCTTCGATCGGCAAAGGCACCGCTGCGGTGAACTGCGCCTGCTCGCCGGGGATGCGGTGGTAGTTATCCAGCTTCGGGCTGCCGACACGAACGGTCACGTCCAGCCAGCGCCCGTGTTGCTCCTCCACGGCTTTCACGGCGCCCAGCGTCGCCGCCACGCTGACTCCCTGCCGCTCGGTGACTTCGTAGCTGATGAAATACGGCGCCGGATCGCCCTTCTCGCGCAGAACGCGGAAGTTCCGGTCCAGCTCTTCGGCCAGGATCGCCAGCAAGCCGGAACCCTGGGCACAGGCCAGCTGCACCCCGATCAGCAAGGCCGCCGCACACACGCGCCCCGTCACGCCTTCAGAATATCACGCGCCCGCACAATCCCTGCCGCACCCTCCACCCTTCTGGTCCGGCGCTATACTATGCGCACGCCATGACCGAGGTCGGGGCCGTCGTCGTCAGTTGGAACTCGGGCGACGTGATCGGGGCTTGCCTGGACGCGTTGCTCCGTCTGGGGCTCACCGAGATCGTGGTGGTGGACAACGCCTCCTCGGACGCAACCTGCCAGGAGGTTCGCCGACGCCCCGTGCGCCTGATCGCCAACCCGTGGAATCGCGGCTTCGCCGCAGCCGTCAATCAGGGGGTCGAGCTTTTACCCACGCCGCTGATCCTGTTGCTCAATCCAGATACCGAACTCTTGGGCGGCGTAGAAGCCCTCATCGAAGCCTGCGAGCGACCCCAGGCTGCCGCCGCAAGCGGCAAGCTGGTGGACGAAGCCGGGCGCCCCCAAGTCGGTTTCATGTGCCGCCGATTCCCCACGCCGGCGGCGCTGGCCTTTGAAATGCTCGGGATCAACCGTCTGTGGCCGCGCAACCCCGTCAACCAGCGCTACCGCTGTCTGGATCTGAATCCCGACCGCCCCGCCGCAGTGGATCAGCCCGCCGGAGCTTTCCTGATGTTCCGCCGCGACGTGTGGCGTGAGCTGGGCGGTTTCTCGGAGTGCTACTATCCCCTCTGGTACGAGGACGTGGACTACCTGCGCCGCGCCGCCCTGGCAGGATATCGGGTTTACTACGAACCCGAGGCCGTGGCCCGGCACTTGGGCGCCGCCTCGGTCTCCAAACTGGCTTGGGAAGAACGCCAGTGGTATTGGTATGATAACCTTTTCAGATTTGCCGCCCGTCATTTCCGCCCTTTCGAGTACCGGGCGGTCCTGGCGGCGGCCATAGTCGCGAGTTTGTTGCGTGGCGCCGGGGGGATCCTCGTGAAAGCTGGCGTCGGGCCTCGCGCCTACGCTAGAATAATGCGACTGGCAATCAAACGGCTGCTGGCAGGTGGAAGGGAGAGCAAGGGCTGAAGCACATGCGTCGTGCACGGGCGAGGAAGCATCCGAGGCTGCTGAACACTGCGAGCTGAGCGGAATGTCCTACGACGATCTGGTTTCCGTAACCATCGTGACCTATAACAGCAGCCGCTTCATTGAGCGCTGCCTGGAATCGGTCCTCGCCCAGAAGTACCCTCACGTGGAGGTGATTGTAGTGGACAACGCCTCTACGGACGGGACACGCGAAATTCTGGAGCGCTTCCGCGACCGTTGCCGCATCGTTTACAACAGCGAAAACATCGGCTTTGCCGCCGCCCAAAACCAGGCCATCCGCATGGCCCGCGGCGACTGGATCCTGACCCTCAATCCGGACATGCTCCTGCTGCCCAACTTCATCCAGGCGCTGGTGGCGGCGGGTCATCTGGATCCCCAGGTCGGAACCGTATGCGGCAAGCTCCTGACCATGCGGCCCTCCTTCGACTTCCCGGAACGCCCGCTGGTGGATTCCACCGGCATCTACTTCACGCCCATGCTCCGCCACCTGGACCGGGGCAGCCAGCAAGTCGAGGACGGGCACTACCTCAACTACGAATACGTCTTCGGCGCTACGGCGGCGGCCGCTCTTTACCGGCGGGCCATGATCGAGGACATCTCGATTGATGGCGAGTTTTTCGACTCTGACTTCTTCGTTTACCGCGAAGACGCTGACGTCGCCTGGCGCGCCCAGCTCATGGGCTGGAAATGCCTTTACACGCCCTACGCCCGGGCCTACCACGTCCGAAGCGCGCGGCCCGGTAACCGCCGCGCTTTGCCCCCGGTCATCAACATGCACTCGGTCAAGAACCGGTTCCTGATGCGCATCAAAAACATGACCCTGGATCTTTACCTCAGGAACTGGTTTTCCATCACCGTGCGCGACCTGATGGTCATCGGTTGCTGCTTGCTTTGGGAGCATACTTCGCTCAAGGCTTTCTGGTTCCTGATCAAGAACTGGAAGCGGGTGTGGGCCAAACGTCGCCAGATCATGCAGCGCAAGCGGGTCAGCGACGAATACATCGCCTCCTGGTTCCGCTACCGTCCGGTCGCCATCCCCTTCCCGGACGGCCGTGCCCAGGCAGTCTCCGCCGCCCAAGTGGCCGGCGTCGTCGAGCGTTCCTGAGAGCCAGGCAAGCGATCGCTGTGAGAATCGCTATCGCAGGTACGCGGGGAATCCCCGCCCGCTACGGCGGCTTTGAAACCTTCGCCGAGCAGTTGGGGCAGCGTCTGGTCGCTCGCGGCCACCAGGTCACAGTCTACTGCCGCAGCCGTCATAGCCAGCCCGAGTACCTGGGCGTCCGCCTGCGGTATCTGCCCGCGGTGCGACACAAGTACCTCGAAACCATTTCCCACGCGGCGCTCTCTACCCTTGATCTGCTGCTGCACCCGCCGGACGTGGCCCTGTACTGTAACGCCGCCACCGCCATCTTCACGCTCTGGCCCCGCTTGCGCGGCGTCCCCGTAGTGCTCAACGTGGATGGGCTCGAGCGAAGGCGCCGCAAATGGAACCGGCTGGCGCGCGCCTGGTACCGGCTCTCGGAACGTCTCGCCACTTGGTTGCCCGATGCGGTCGTCTCCGACGCCGAGACCATCGCCCGTTACTACCTCGACCGTTACGGCAAGCGCACCCACTTCATCCCTTACGGCGCTGAGGTGGGCAAGGTCCAGACACGCACCGAGCTCGAGCGCCTGGGACTGGTTCCCGGCGGCTATTTCCTCTACGTAAGTCGGATGGAACCCGAAAATAACGCCCTGCTCGTGCGCCGCGCCTTCGAACAAGTGCGAACCGACTTGCGCCTTGTCATGGTAGGCGATGCGCCTTACGCGCGCCGGTACATCGCCCAGGTCCGCGACACCCGGGATCCCCGCATTCTCTTCCCGGGCGCCATCTACGGCCAGGGTTACCACGAGCTGCAATCCCATTGCTTCGCTTACATTCACGCCACCGAGGTCGGAGGGACGCATCCCGCACTGGTTGAAGCGATGGGGCGGGGTGCGCTGGTGCTTTACCTGAACACGCCCGAAAACGCAGAGGTAGCCGCAGACGCCGGCATCCCCTTCCAGCCGGATGACCTCGTGGACAAACTCCGCCTGGCGCTGAGCCTCGACCCCGCCGAGCGCGAACGCTACACGCGCAAAGCCATGGAACGCGTCCGGCAGCGCTATGATTGGGAGCGGATCACGGACGCCTACGAGCGCCTGTTCCGGCAAGTGCGAGGAAACTGAACCGTGGACCCTGAGCTGCGCACGTGGGTGGAGATTTCACGCGCACAAATCGCCCGCAACTATCGGGCCGTATGTGAGCTGGTGGGTCCCGCCGTGGAGGTGGTCGCGGTCGTCAAAGCCGACGCGTATGGACACGGTGCCATCGAAGTGGCTCGCGTGCTCGAGGCGGAAGGAGCCCGCTGGCTTGCCGTCAGTACGGTCGAAGAAGGCGTAACGCTGAGGCAGGCCGGCATCCGCGCCCGCATTCTCGTCATGGCGGACAACCTGCCTTTCACCCGCCAGGCCCTGCTCGACTGGCGCCTGACGCCCGTCATTCACTCGCTCAGCGATCTGAAGGAGCTGGATCACTGGCTCGACGCCCGCAACGCTGAGCTTCCCTACCACCTGAAAGCGGATACGGGCATGGGGCGGCTGGGCGTGCTCGAGCGCGCGGAAGAAATCGCCGCGGCAGTACTCGCGGCGCGCCGTCTCCGTCTGGAAGGAGTGATGAGCCACCTCGCCAGCGCGGCCGATTACGGCAGCCCTCAAACCGATCAGCAGATTCGGCGCTTCAACGAACTGCTCGACTCGCTGGGCAAGGCAGGCATTCGTCCACGCTTCCGACACCTGGCCAGCACGATCCCCATCGCCTACGGCCGCCGTGAAGCCTGGTATGACATGGTGCGCCCGGGCCATGCACTGTATGGCTACGTCTCCCCAACCCGCGGACCGGCGCCGCCCCGGCTGCTCGACGTGCGCCCCGCCTTGAGCTGGAAAGCGCGCGTGTTGTCGGTAAAAACCGTTCCGGCCGGCTGGTCCATCGGCTATGGAGGAAT
>JAPWUP010000140.1 GCA_028275505.1 Bryobacteraceae bacterium | reverse complement strand
GGTCCGAGCACCGCGGCCGCATCGAAATCGAATACTACTCCCACGAGGATCTCCAGCGGCTCTACAACCTACTCGTGCAGAGCGCCGAGTCCGGGTCCGCGTGAAAACATAATACCCGGGAAATGTTTCCGCTCCCCTGAAACTAACTGGCCAGAAACGAGTGCGGCCACCCTTATCCTGAACGTCGCCCCCAAAATCTGGTGCTGGAGGAGGGGGTCGAACCCTCATGGAGCCGAAGCTCCGCGGGATTTTGAGTCTGTCCCTCGAACTTACACTGAGTTACTCGGAGTTACTAAGTGATTGACGGAGTGCGACTTGTAATTTGCGCTGAATGCTGCTGAGTTGGCGTAGAAACGGCGAAAGCGGCTGAAGTGGCACACTATAGGCACACCAGCAAAAAACATTCCCGCCCGAAAACGTTGCGGCTTGCCTGAAGGGGCCGGCCACGCCGTCCGGCCCGCCCGTTCACAAGAACTGCTGCCGAGTAGCGCGGAGTGCGGTAGAATGCGGCTGAGTGCGACATGCCGAGGGCGGCGACGAGCTATAGGATCGGTGGTGAGGCCTGCTCCCCCGAGGCCATATGCGCGGAAGCACGCGCCGCGTTTCTGGACGTGGCCGCCGAACTTTACCCCTTGCTGGACGAGCTGCTCAGCATCCCCGAAGCCCCGTGGTTCGTAGGCGCGCCATCCCGCACGATCCGCGCGTGGCTTCAAGGCTGGGCTGACGCGCCCCCAGGATGGGATGCCCTGTTAGACGCCGTCCAAGCCTGGGCCAGGCGCTGGCGGCTGCTGGACAAGGGCGCTGTCCCGCAATGGGTGCTGGAAACGGCCTTGTTCACCATCGCCTGGTGCCGCCGCTGCGGACAGCGATTCTGGGACCTGCCCGAGTGGGGGCGCGCGGTATGCACGCGGAGCGACCGCGTGATCCTGCCGCCCGTGCCTGCGCCCGCGAAATTGCCTGCCGGCTTGCAGCGAGTGCTGACCTTCGAAAGCCGGGATGGGCGCCGCTACGTGAGCTGCCGCTTCTACCCGGAGTCTCAAGGCGCGGGGCGCTTCAAGCGCGCGCTGCGCGAATACTCGGGCTGGATCGTCAGGCTTTGGCAAACGAGTGCCGAGCAAGCCTGCCGCCGCGTTGACCGACTCGTGGCCGAGGCCCTGGCCGCCGGCGCTGCGCGTGGCCAGTGGCGCAGCGACCGCGAACCAGTCGAGTGGACGGTCAAAGCCACAGTGGGCGGCATGACGTACGAGCAGATAGCCGCCGAGGAATGGCGAATAACGCCCGAGGCGGTGGCGAAGCACGTAAAACGCCTGTTGCGGCTAATCGGCCTGCGCCGAATCCCTAACCGCCCAAGAAAGTAACCCGCCTTCAACAACTTACCGCCGCTCCATTAGTTCCCTGTTATTTTTCCGCGAAGCCTGCCAAAATGCGGGCAGAGGAGTTAGCCATGGTCAGGCTCATGGATTTGAAGCAGGTTTGCCAGATTCTGAACGTTTCGTACTCCCGGGCGTGCGAGCTTGCGCGGACGGGGGTGCTGCCCTGTGTCCGGATCGGGCGCACAATCCGTGTCCACGCAGAGAAGTTGGACGAATTTATCGAGCGAGGCGGTTTCCGCCTACCCGGCGGCTGGCGACGCAGGCCGCCCGAGCACGCGGAGGGCACTGCGTGAAGCAGGCAAAAGAAAAGCCCGGCGGCTTCGAGAGCGCGCGCGGGCAGGAGTATGCGCGATGCTGTCCCCAGCATACACCATCACGCGCGATGAAGCAATAGGGCGCTGGCTGGCCCGCCTCCTTGAGGCCGCCCGGCGGCGGCGGCTTGAACTTGGAGCTACCTGCGATCCTGCCGAGGCCACCAGGCGCGAAGTGGCGGCGGCTGCCGTGGCGCTGGTCGCGGCGGTGGGCCTGCTGGCCGAGGAGGGCGGGCGATGAGCGAGCGGGGGGAAGCGCTGAAGATCCAGCCAGACCGCATCCCCTTCGACTTGCGGGCCGAGCGCCGCTGGGTCTGCTGGCGATACGACGAGCGTGACGGCAAGCCGACGAAAGTACCAGTTACGCCCGAAGGAGCGCCCGCAAAATGCAATGACCCCACAACGTGGACTACGTTCCAAGCGTGCGTTACGGCTGCGACCCGCAACGGTCAAATCGCCGGCATCGGCTTCGTCCTCGGCAACGGCTTCGCGGGAGTTGATCTTGACCACGCCCGCGATCCTGAGTCTGGCCAAATCGCTGAGTGGGCCGCAAGGATCATTGACCGCTTGCGTACCTACACAGAAATTTCGCCGTCGGGGACAGGCATCCACATCATCTGCCGGGGGACGCTGCCGCCAGGCCGCCGGCGCAAAGGCCCGATCGAGATGTACGACGCGGACCGGTACTTCACGGTGACCGGCATCCGGATCAACGACTACGGCATTGAGGACCGGACCCGCGCGCTGGCCGAGCTGCACGCCGAGATTTTCTCCGCACCATCTGTCGGCGGCGGAGACTTGCCACAAGAGGATCGCGAGTTGATCCATCGGGCCATGGCCGCCAGGGATGGAGAGAAGTTCCGCCGGCTGTGGCAAGGTCAATGGCAGGGCGAATATCCAAGCCACAGCGAAGCCGACCTGGCACTGTGCAACTTGCTGGCGTTCTGGACCGGCGGCGACCGAGAACGGATAGACCGTCTGTTCCGAGCATCAGGCTTGTACCGCGACAAATGGGACCGTGCAGACTACCGCGAAGCCACGATTGCACGGGCACTTGAAGGTCTTCATGGGAGAACTAACCGACCGGACGACGAGCAAGCCGACGACAAGTTTCTGTCGCTGCCTTTAACTGACACGGGAAACGCCGAGCGCCTGGTCATGCGTCATGGCAGCGATATCCGCTATTGCCACCCACAGAAGACCTGGTACGTCTGGACGGGTCGGCGCTGGCAAGAGGACCGCACCGGACAGGTCATGGACTTCATGAAGTCTGTGGCCCGCGAGCTTTATCGGGCGGCATGGGAAATTCCCGATCCCGCCCGCAAGAAGGAAGTCGCCTTGTGGGCGATCCGGTCCGAGAGTACCGACAGGAAGCGGGCGGCGTTGGTATCGGCTCAATCGGAGCCGGGTATTCCGATTTTGCCGGAGCAATTTGACGCCGACCCCTGGACATTGAACTGTCTGAATGGCACGATTGATCTGCGCACCGGAAACCTTCGCCCGCACCGTCGAGAAGACTACTGCACGCGCCTGGCGCCCGTGCGGTATGACCCTGCCGCCCGCAGCAAGCTGTGGGAACGGTTCTTGGAAGAAGCCTGCGGGGGCGATCGCCAACTTGTCGAATTCCTTCAGCGAGCCGTCGGATACTCGCTGACCGGTTCGACTCGCGAAGAGAAACTGTTCTTTGTCCACGGTCCGGCGGCTGCTGGGAAGTCAACGTTTCTTGAGGCCGTCAAATCCGCCCTTGGCGACTACGCCTGGACGACCGATTTTGACACATTCGTGCACCGGCGCGAGGCCGGCGCGATCCGCAACGACGTCGCGGAGCTGGCGGGCCGCCGCTTCGTGGTCTCAATCGAAGTGGACGAGGGCAGACGGCTCGCCGAGGGCTTGGTGAAGATGCTGACTGGCGGCGATACCGTCCGAGCACGATTTCTCTACCATGAGGCCTTCGAGTTCGTCCCTCAGTTCAAGCTGTGGCTGGCCGCCAATCATGCGCCGCGAGTGCGCCACGATGACTCGGCTATGTGGCGGCGCATCCTGCGTATCCCCTTCGACCAGGTCATCCCGCCTGAGCGCCGCGACCCTTCGGTCAAAGCCCGATTGCGTGACCCGGAAGAGTCCGGGCCAGCAATCCTGGCCTGGGCTGTCGAGGGGTGCCTTCGTTGGCAGGAAGAGGGCCTGGACATCCCCGACGCGGTCAGCGAAGCGACCGAGCAATACCGGCTCGATATGGACCCCTTGCGCGACTTCATCGCTGACTGCTGCGTGCTTGATCCCCAGGCCTGGACCACGGCGCGCAGGCTGAGGCAAGCCTATGAGTGGTACTGCGAGCAAATTGGCGAGACAAGGTTGCTCAATCCCAACGATTTTGCTGCCGCTTTGTCGAGCCGAGGCTGTGTGATCGAGCGCCGGCATGCAGGCCGCGGCTGGCGAGGCATCCGCCTGCGTGACGGATGGGTCAACCACGAGGGTGATGCAAGTGATTGAAAACAAAGCGCGTGACGTCGGTAGGTTAGCTAAGTTGTTGAAAACGTTGAGCGTGACGTCGCGTGACGCCACTTTCCGGAAAGTCCTTACGCGAGGATCTTGCCATGGGAATTTTTCCGAAACTGACGTCACGGCGTCACGCCCCCGTGGTAAGTCATTGAAAACATTAGAAGGCGGCGTGACGCCGGCCAATTTACGACGTCACGGTCCGAAATTTTTACCCCCGTCAAGCGCTGTGGAGAGGCTCCGGACGGGTGGGAGATCGGCGACCCGCGGCGGCATCGGGCCGCAAGGAGAGACCATGAGCCGGCGAAGACTACCGACCCTAGGTGACCGCCAGGCCGGGCCGGCGCAGGCCTGGCGCGAGCAGAGAAACGTTCCGGGGGCGGAAGACCGTTCGAAGTCTGGGTCCCCGTTTCAGGCGACTATGCGCAAAAAGCGCAAAAAGCGCATTAAGTTGATTCTAAAGGAGTTACCGTGCGCATTATCTGCGCATTAATGCGCAAAAAGGGTCAGGCCGGGGGGACTTATTGCGCATTAATGCGCAGTTATTGCGCAAAGGAAGTCCTTTGTTTTCAATTTAATGCGCTTATTGCGCATAATGCGCACGCCGGGCGCGAGGAGTTATGCGGGTGAGCGACTACGGAAGACCGAAGCCGACCGGCTCCAAGGTGGCCGGCGCGAATCGCCGGTACCTGTCACCGTTCGAGCGGCAGCAAATCCACGAAGCCTGCTTCGAGGCCGCCGAGCGCGGGCTGGACAAGTGCCTGGCAGAGACACGCGCCCGCATTCTGCGCGGCTTGCACGTGCGCGAGTGCGGCGGCTTCGCCACCATCGAGGCGATCGTGCCTGACCCCGAGGCCGTGGCTTGCGCCCTGCGCGACGCCGGCTTCGAGGCCGAGACGCACGGCATGTTGGTGCGTGCGCGGCGCGCGCTGAGGAGGAACGGGAGAAACCATGCGGCGTGAGCGATGCACCATCACGGCCCGCCTGGCCGGCCCTTGCGCCCGCTGCCGGCAGGCGGCGTGGCCCGCGCACGTCTGGCCCGATGGCCGCATCCTGTGTGGCAATTGCTGCCCCTGCGCCCGGCGCAATGCCGCCCCTGGCCGCGACGCGGCAGGCCCCGACAACGATGCCGGCCCCGCCCACGAAGCCGTCCCGGCGCACAGAATGCCCCGTGCGCGCGCTACAGGCGCCGCTATTGCGCCGGCGGGGCTTGCGAAGGCCCGAGATACCGCCCCGCCCGTTCCGCGCGTTTCTGGGGCCGTTCGTGGCGCTGCGCGGGCCATCGTACGGGCCGGCCTGCGCGGCGATGCCGCCCGCTTCAGGCTACCGCCCGCGGGGGCGCACGCAAAGCTAGCGTGGCCACGATGCCGCCCGAGGCTTGCCGCCGGGGCCGCGACCTGGCCGCCCGCCGCTTGCCTGCCCGCGGAGGCCACGACATGGCCGCCCCGATGCCGCCGCAAGCCGGAGCGTGGCCCCAATGCCGCCCCCGCCGGGCAGGCTCGAACAAGTTCCCGCCGCGACCTGCGGCAAAACATTTCCGCACCACAATGTTCTGGCGGAAACTTTATGACTGACTGGAGGTTTACATGACGGAACTCGAATTCGCAACCGAACTTGAACGCGTAGCCCAAGCCGAACTCGACGCCTGGCGTAACTACACGGCCAAGCGCGCAGAGCTTGAGGCCGCCAAGGCCGAGGCCGCCGAGGCCCTGCTTGACTCAGACACTGCCGCCGCGCGGCGGAAGTTCAGCGAGGCGACACAGGCGCTGGCCTTGCTGGAGGCTTCCGTGGACGCCGCGCGGCACAGGCGCGAGAAGTT
The DNA here is from genome assembly GCA_028275505.1 of Bryobacteraceae bacterium. Lineage (GTDB taxonomy): Bacteria > Acidobacteriota > Terriglobia > Bryobacterales > Bryobacteraceae > DTHT01. The sequence goes on along the minus strand of JAPWUP010000140.1, from coordinate 4,633 downwards.
GCTCACTACTTACTGTCAGGCCCGCGTCACCGAGCTTCGCACTCGCGCGCGCGAACTCCAAGAACAGGCAAAATTCATTGACACTGAGCGGCGAAAATTTCTGGCTGAAATTGAAAAACTGGAAGGCGTGAAACTTTTTAACCCGCCGCTTACGGAATTTGGAGCGCCGCGAAAAAGCGACTTACTCCGCGCAGAAGCGGAAGACTTACTCGCTGCGGCGGCGCGGCTTGAGCAGGCCGGCATCCCCCGCGCAGGCGTGGCATGCGGAAGTAACTTGGACGAGTTACTCATGGACATGCTCCGCAGCCATTCCATACCGCCGTCATGCGAAGCAGTGGCCGAATGGTACCGCACTTTGGCTGCCGCAGTACCGCGTGGGCAAACGGTCAAGTTCGCGCGCGTTGCGTGGCGTAACTCGCGATTGGTGCGTGACGGAAGTTATCTCGAAACGGACCGGAACTACTGGCTTTACTTGCGCGATGATGGAACTATAGGTGAGCAGCAAGGTACGCGGGCGCTGGCCGAGCTGCCCCCGCCGAGCTGGATGCTTGAGCAGGCATGGCAATTTATCGCACTTAGTAAGTGAGGGGGGAGGGGGATGCTTAAAATTTCTAAGTCAGGCCCGGAACCCGCGGCGCGGGCCGCGCGCGTGAAAAGGCCAGGCCCGCATAATGCCGGCCCCGCCCGTGGCCAGGCCGGCGATGCCGGCCCCGCCGATGCCGCCGAGGGGCCGGCTTCGAAGCCCGCGAAGGGCGCAAAAAGCGCGAAGCGCGGCATTGAAGCGCAGGCCCCGCCCGTTCAAGCGCAGGCCCCCGCCCTGAGCGGCGGCTTCACCCCTGACGCGGCGCTACCGCGGCTTGAGATTGCCTCGGGGGAGCGCGAAAACGCGCCCGCCGGCGCAAAAGCCGGCCCGAAACGCGCCGCAAGCGCGAGCGTGACCAGGCCGCGGCTTGGGCCGGCGGGGCGGCGGCTCAAGCGCTGGCTGGCCCGGCACTTCGACTCCGCGCAACTTGAGGCCGTGCGCCCGCTCGCAGACGAGCTGCTGAGCTTAGCGGACTCGCTTCATGAAGTGCGCTGCGAACTGGCGAGCGGGGCGCTGGCCACGAGTGAGCGCGTCAAACTTCGGCGGCTTGAAACGCAACTTTCCGCGGCTTTCGGGCGCACGTGGCGATTGCTTGGCCTGGCCGATGATGCCCCGGCCACAATGCCGCGTGGCCGCCCGCCCGCGCTGGAGTAATGCATCATGCCGAAGTTGAAGCTGCAGGATGGCGAGGCCGGCGCGCTGACGGCTTCGCAAGAAATGCTGCTGTTATACCGCCACGACCTGCTTGCTGGCTGGCAGCAGAGTCTTGAGCGTGCGGCGTGGCTGCGCACGCCTGAAGCGCGGCAGGCCTGGCGCAGGCATCGTGCACGGCTTATTCGCGAGTGGTTGCGGGGCATGCCGCGCGAGCTGCCTGCTGGTTCCCTGCTGTTCGACACCGCCCGAGAGCGGGCGGAGTTGATGGCCATGATGCAGGCCAAATGGGCCAAGTATGACAGGCGCCGGCCTGGGCCGCCGAGGCCGGCGGACACTGCGACACACAAGGCAGACCTGGTGCAGTGAAGCGCGGGCCTTGTGGCGGCGGCGGAACCACCAGCACGATTGAGAGCGTGGAGATCACATGGGGCGCTATCCGATCCGGCCCGGAGCCGACGACGACCCGGCGCGGGCGGCATTTGTGAGCGAGGCGCAGGCCAGACTCCGTGCGGAGTCTGCCGCCGAGCGCCGGCGCGAAGCGGCGCGGCGGGGCCGCGAGGCGTTCTTGGAAAGACTGCGCGCGGAAGGCCGGGACGTGGGCCAGTACTTTGCGCAACTTGCGAGGAAAAGTAACGCCGCGCGCAAGGCCAGGCGATCTGACGCCCCGCCGGCCATCGAGGCCGCCGAGGCCAGACAAAGCACGCGGCGGAGTGGGACGCTGCCGGTTTACCTACTCTGAGCCGAAGGCCCGATCCGCTGGCGCACGGAAAGGGGCTTGACACGCCGGCCGGCAATGCCGTATTCTGAGCGTGGCCGCGCGATGCCGGAACATCGCGCGACCACTAACCGCCCGCGCGGCGCGAGCGCGCAGACGGCTGCCTCTATTGTAGCCCGCCCTGTACGTTTCCCGCCCGCGGCACGCAATCCGCACGGAGGCTCGACATCATGATGCTCAGCAAAGCAATTTGCGTAGCAACCGAAGTTCTGCGCGAGGAGTTCGGCTCAACAATCGAATCCCGCCTGAAACCGCAAGATCAACTGCTGCTCTGGGCGCTGCTCCATCAGGCCGGCGATGCCGCCTGGGTGCCCTGGCAGGCCGCCAAGACGCCGGAAGAGGTGCTGGCCGTGTTCCGTAGCGCGTTCGAGGAGGCCTACCGAAGCCTCGTGGGCGCCCTGGACTTCGAGCCGGAGCCAGAGCGACCCGCGATCGCGGAGCTGAGCGTTGTCACCATGCCGGAGCCTGGGCCGGCGGCTTGATTCGGGGGGGTGAGGCATGAGCATCCAATTTCGCGTCTACCGCCAGGCGGTGGCAATCATCCGCGACTACGCTTCGACCGTCATTGACTCGAATACCGACTACGAAGAGAGCCTGGCAATTTGGTCACTCATCTACGCCGCCGCAGACCGTACCGCAGGCCGCTTCTTTGAATCACGGGAGTACACGACCGAGGAGCTGCTGTCGGCCTTCGTTGAGGAAATCGCCCGGGCCTACGAAGAGCTGACGGGCAAGACTTGGGCCGATGAAAGCGTGGCTGGCCCGGCGGCGACTAAGAGCGAATGAACCGCAAGACGGCTTGCTTGTTGGCCGGCCTGCGCCAGAAAGGGGGGGCGGCTTCGCTGGCCGCCCCGTGTCGCACGATTCAACGAGGGGTAGAATGCTACTCCCCATTCAAGTATAACCGCGGCTTGCCGGGCCGCCGCAAGCCTTGATGCCCGCCCGGCGCACTTGTGGCCCGTGGCGATCACGCTTGAGCTATGGCCCCTTCGCGCCCTGCCGCGCGCGTGGCCGGGGCCTGCTACCGCCATGCATGGCCGCCCCGTAGGCCTTGCCCCTGGCCGGGGGCCGGCGGCGCATGACCTGGCCATGACCCGTGACGGGCCGCATCGCGCAAGCGCAAGCCGGCGGCTTCGGGGGGCGGGGCGGCTTGCATTGCTGCCTGCCGCTTCGCATATACTGTGGCCATGAGCAAGCGGAAGGATCCTGCCGCTGTAAAGCTGGGCCGCAAGGGCGGCTTGAAGCGCATGGCGATGCTGACCCCGCAAGAGCGAACCGACCTGGCCCGCCGAGCGGCGCTGGCGCGCTGGCGACGCCACAACCGGGAGAAGTGACCGATGGCTGGTCAAATCATCAAGCGTGGCGAACGCAAGTGGCTGGTGCGCGTGTACTACGGACGGGACGCCGAGAGCCGCAGGGTATACCGCAGCAAGCTGATCCACGGCACCAAGCGCGATGCCGAGGCGTACCTGGCCGAGGCGCTGCGGATGCGCGACTTGGCGGGAACGGCGGTGGCCGGCAAGCGTACCTTGATGGCTGATCTGTTCGAGGACCTGCTCGCGGATTACCTGGCCAAGGGCCAGAGCTACGACTGGGCCGAGCGATATGTGCGCCTGCACCTGAAGCCTGCCTTCGGTCACCTGCGCGCAGGCCAAGTGACCACGGCGCTGATCCGCCGCTACATCGCCGCGCGGCAAGAGGCGGGCGCGGCACCGGCCACGATCAACCGCGAGCTGGCCCTGCTCAAGCGGGCCTTCCGGCTGGGCGCGGCGCACACTCCCCCGAAGGTGGCCACGGTACCCTACATCCCGATGCTCAAGGAAGAAAACGCCCGGCAGGGATTCCTGGAGCATGACGAGTACGAGGCCCTGGTGGCGCACATGCCGCCCGTGTTCCGGGCCATTACGAGCTTCGCGTACTACACAGGATGCCGGAAGGGGGAAGTCTTGGGCCTGCGATGGGAACAGGTAGACCTGGCCGAAGGCACCGTGCGGTTGGAAGCGCGGCAAACCAAGACGCGGGAACCGCGGACGGTTGCGCTGTCCGAGGACCTACGGCAACTGCTCGCCTTCGAGCGGGCCAGGGCAGACCAATACTGGCCCGATTGCCCGTGGGTTTTCACCGAAGACGGCACCAGACCGGTCAACGGAGACCGCTTGACGTGGGTCTGGCGGGTGGCCTGCCGCGCGGCGGGCCTGTGGAAGGATGGCAGACCCACGAAGGTCTTCCACGACTTGCGCCGGACGGCGGTACGCAACATGATTCGGGCGGGGGTGCCCGAGCGGATCGCCATGAGCATTTCCGGCCACAAGACCCGGGCCATCTTTGACCGCTACAACATCGTCTCGGAGGCTGACCTGCGGCAGGCTGCGGCGCGGCTGGAGCGGTACCTGGCCGAGCGGCGCGAGGAGGCGCAACGGGGCGAGCGGCACACCATAGGCACACCGAGCACCGAGGGGCCGATTCAGTGATTGCCGCTAAGTGATTGATTTCATGGTGCTGGAGGAGGGGGTCGAACCCTCATGGAGCCGAAGCTCCGCGGGATTTTGAGTCCCGTGCGTCTGCCAGTTCCGCCACTCCAGCGCGGTCCCTCTAATTAGTATAACGGCCACCGCCTCAAA
>JAPWUP010000138.1 GCA_028275505.1 Bryobacteraceae bacterium | reverse complement strand
GGCCTTGGCTCGTGGGAGAATCAGGGTTTCCAATTTCGTGTCCGACAGTCTGGGCTTACCGCCATGAACAACCGACGAGGTGTCACTGGGCACTTATCGGACGATGGAAAGCCCGAACCTCGTACCCTTGACCACACCCCTCCGAATCGGCGAACAATCACCACTGGACAGACTACGAACGAAGCTGATCCCGACCGTCGAGCGTACGCCTTGGCTCGGCAATACTTGCTGGAACTGCCCGACGTGACTCCAGAATTGCTGGCCCAATATCAAGAACCTCCTCCTGGCCCATCAGCCGACGTTCCTAGCCAGCGAGACGGCGAGGGAGACGGTTGAACTGGTTATAGCCGGGCAGACGGTATGATGCAAGAGGAGCAGAAAAATAAAGGCTTTTAGCTGCCAATCAGTTACCTGCGAGGATGCAGAAGTGATGCATTTCACCTGATTCTAGTGCAGGTCGCCGGTTCGATCCCGGCGGGCGGCTCCATTTCTTTTTTCCTTGGCCTGCAAGCCTGGTTCATTTGGGCAAGAAAGATTCCGTGGAAGACAGCTCCCGGCACCGCCCCATCAAAAACTCCCACTTGGGTCATCAAAGCCGACAGAATCCACCTCTTCACGTCGTGGGCTGGCGGATCGCCCCACAGCCATCCGTGGTCCCTCGCGGCGGTCTTCTGGCATTACCGCCAGCGAAGCGCCTGTTTCCGCGTTTCCGGCGAGGCAAAGGATGCCAGCTCTGGACCAGGGCCGGACTCGCGCACGCACTTCGGATCTCAGTGCTGAAATGCGGCTCACGCAGCTTGAGAAGGCCGCAACCGCTCACGCAACACACCGGGCTTCCACAGCCGCCACGCGGCGCAGAGGCCCGCGGGATTCCACCCGTTCCCGATCCCACAGTACCGTGAGCGTCCCCCAAAATGACGCAGGACGCTGGAGCGAAGTTGCCCAGTGAGCCGCAGGCGGAACTTCGGATGGGTCCCGGCCATGACTCGGCCGGGGAGGCGTTCCGTTGCCGCCATGCCGTTGCAAATGTTCAAGTGATGAGGCCGTTGCGGAGGGCAAAACGAACGACGTCGCCGGCGTTGTGCAGGTTCAATTTCTCCATCAGGCTGCCGCGGTAGGACTCCACCGTATAGACGCTGAGATTCAGGGCCGAGGCGATTTCCTTGTTTGTCTTGCCTTCGGCGATCATCACCAGCACCTCGCGTTCCCGGCTGGTGAGCAGGTCGACCGGGCTCGTCACGTTCCTACGATAGTCGGTGAGCACGGCGGCGGTGACGGCCGGGCTGAGGTAAGCCTCGCCGCGCGCCGCCGCGCGGATGGCCAGCAGCAGCTCGGCGTCGTCGCAATCTTTCACGAGATAGCCGGAGGCGCCAGCGCGGAGAAGTTCGCGAACGTAAACGAGGTCCTTGTGCATGCTGAGTCCGATCACGCGGGTGCGCGGCAGCATTTCCAGCAGGCGGCGCGTCGCCTCGATGCCGTTCATCCCCGGCATGGAGACATCCATGACGACGACGTCGGGCTGCACGCGCTGCGCCTCGCGCAGGGCCTCCTCGCCGGAGGCGGCCTCGGCCGCCACCTCCATATCGCTCTGCGCGTTGACCAGCATGCTCAGGCCCTTGCGCACGATCGCGTGGTCGTCAGCAAGCAACACCCGGATTTTTGAGGTCCGCTCCATGATGCATCACTTGCAGCGGCGCCACCACGCGCACGGTGAGGCCGCCGCCGCGGCGGCTTTCCACGGTGAGCTCGCCGCCGATCTGGCGGGCGCGCGCCTTCATTCCTATCATACCCAGCGAGGCACGGGGCTGTCCGGGCAGCAGTTGGAGCCCGCGCCCGTTGTCAGTGATTTCCAGCATCAGGTCTCCGGCGCGCACCCGCAGCGTCACCCACGCCGCCGTCGCCCCCGAGTGCCGCGCTACGTTGGTGAGCGCTTCTTGCGCGATCCGGAACAGGTGGGTCTCCTCCTGCTCCTCCAGCCGGCCTTCGAAATTGGAGTGGTAATGGATGGCAATGCCAGTGCGCTGCGAGAAGCTTTCGCACAGCCACCGCAGCCCGGCATCGAGGCCGAGGTCGTCCAGAATGACCGGCCTCAGCATTTGGGACAGGCGTCGGGCGCTCTCCACCACATCGTCGACCAGCGCGGTGGCGGCCTGCCGGAGGGTGGGGCCGCCGCTCTCGCCGGGCTGATCGGGAATCCGGTTCAGGATTCGCCGCAATCCCAGCAGGCTCTGCCCTAGTTCATCGTGAATTTCGTGGGAAAAACGCCGCGCCATCTTCTCTTGGATATCAAGCAGATGCCATGAGACTTTCGCCAGCTCGTCCTCCTGGTGGGCCAGTTGCCGGAAGGCCCGGCGCAAGGCGGAAAGCGTCATGGCGGAAATCAGCACGGCCAGGAAGAAACAGAACCCGAGAACCCACACCATCCGGATCAACAGCCCCTGCGTCTTCTGGAAAATCATGGCCTCTACCTGCCGGCCGCCGTTCCCGATCACGTGCATCCGCACCAGTTCCTGGGCCGTGTCCTGGATCCGGTCCGAGGCAAGCAGCCCCAGCGTGGCCGCCACAGCGACCAAGCCTACCAGCAGGGCGAAGCCGACACCTGCGATCCGGAACAGAGGGCGGGGGGCGAACGCGCTGCGGGACCGCTCCGGCCAGATCGCCTCGGCCAAGGCTGCAAGGTTCTCGCTCATGAGCAGTCCTCCTGCCTGCTCTCAGGATCTCAGGATCTCACCGAAAGGCTTCGGCCGGGCATCCCCCCGGCAGGGGGGAATTCGCTGCTCGCTCACTGGGGCGCCTGCAGGGGGTGGGCTGGCCCGCTTCCGAAAGGGAGGGCAAGGGACGGAAAGACGCCCGGGCAACTCCCTTGCGCGGGCGATGGCCGAATCAGACGCGAACTGCAATACTGGTGGGGTGAGATTGCGATTGGCATGGGTGGCGGTGGTCAGCGCCGCCATGGCCGCCGGTCAACCCGCCAGGAAGCTCTCAGTCGATGACGCCATCCGGGAGGCCGTGGCCCGCAACCTGGAGCTGATGGCCGAAAGGGCGAACCTCGACATCGCGCGGGCGCGGGAGATCACCGCCCGGCTGCGCCCCAATCCCGTGGTCACGGCCTCCGCGCAAACGCTGAACGTCTTCGGGGTTCCCTACGGATCCGACAGCCCGCTGGGCCCGAACGCCTTCACGTCCCACATTGACTTTCCCCTGGAACGGGGAGGCAAGCGAGAGCGCCGGATCGAGCTGGCCCGCGCCGAGTATTCGCTGGCCGAGCTGGGCTTCCGCGAGCGTCTCCGGCAACTGATTGCCGAGGTGCAGGCGGCTTATGTGGACGTTCAGCTGGCCAAAGAGAACCTGAGACTCAACCAGCAGACCCTCGACAGCCTTCAGAAACTGGTAGCCATCAACGAGGCCAGGCTCAAGGCGGGCGACCTGGCGCAGGTGGAGCTCGAGCGGTCCCGGGTGGCGGCGCTGCAATTCGCGGCCAACGTCCAGGAAGACGAGCTGCGGCTTGCCCAGGCGAAGGCGCGCTTGCGCTTGGCGCTGGGAAGGAGGCCGGAAGAGCCCGGCGAGGATTTTGACGTCGACGAGGCCATGCGGTCCGGGCCGGTCCCGCTGACGAAAGAGGCGGCGCTCGCCGCGGCGCTGGAAGCGCGGCCCGACCTGCTGGCGCAGAAACAGGCCATTGTGCGTGCCCGCGCCGACCTACGGCTGCAGCTGGCCAACGCCAAGGTGGACTATACGGTGGGCGCCGAGGTCACACGGCAATGGGCCTACGGCATCAGCGGCAACACGATGGGGTTCTCCTTCTCGGTCCCCCTGCGCGTGTTCAACCGCAACCAGGGCGAGATCGCCCGCGCGCAGCGGGAAATCGCACAGGCGGAGGCGCGCCTGGCGGCCGCCGAGCTGGCCGTGCGCACCGAGGTCGAGACGGCCTACCGCAAATGCCTTTCCTACAGCAGCCTGGTGCGGCAGGTGGAAGCGGAGATGCTCAGCCGGGCGCAGCGAGTGCTGGAGACCACGCGGTACTCCTACGAGCGCGGCGAGGCGAGTCTTGTGGAGTTTCTCGATGCACAGCGGGCGTTCAACGAGGCGATGCAGACCTACAACAGCGCGCGCGCCAACTACGCGCGCAGCCTGTACGAGCTGGAGAGCGCGACGGGGGCATCGATAGCAGGACGTTGACGATGAGGAAACCCATGCGGGGCCCCCGCACAGCGGCGCCAGTATGTTGGGCCGCGGCGGCCGTCACTCTCGGCTTGGCCGCTTGCGGCGGCAGGCCGTATGCGCCCCCGGCGCGTCAGCAAACTAGCGCGGCGGCGCCAGGCCGCGTCGAGATCCCTCCCGGTTCGCCCAAGCTGGCGCAGATCCGCGTCCAGCCGGTGGAAACGGCGCTGGTGGCGGTCGGCAGAGTGACGGCGCCCGGAAAAGTGGAGGCCAATTCGAACCGGATCAGCCGGGTCTTCCTCCCGGTGACCGGCCGGGTGGTGAGCGTGCTGGTTCGCACGGGTGACTTCGTCCGCCGCGGGCAGCCGCTGCTCACCATGGAAAGCGCGGAGATCGATGCAGCCGTCTCGACCTACCAGCAGGCCCAGGCGGCGGTGACGCAGGCCGAATCGGCCTTGGCCAAGGCCCGGCTCGACCTGGACCGCACCAAAGATCTTTTCACGCACGGCGCCGCCCCGCTCAAGGAGGTCACCAATACGGAAGCGATCCTCGTGCAGGCGGAAGCGGCGGTCAAGCAGGCGCGCGCCGCCGAAGAGCAGGCCAGGCGCCGGCTTGAACTGCTCGGCGCAAAGCCGGGCGCCTACGGGCAGCAGATCACCATCCGCGCACCGATCTCGGGCAAAGTGCTCGAGCTGTCCGTGGCGAACGGGGAGTATCGCAACGATCTCAGCAATGCGCTAATGACGATCGCCGACCTGAGCTCCGTCTGGATCACTTCCGACGTGCCGGAAACCGACATCCGGCACATCCGGCTGAACTCCCCGATTGCACTCGAGCTGGCTGCGTACCCGGGCGAGGTCTTCCACGGCCACGTCACGCTGATCGGCGACACGGTGGACGCCCAGACCCGCACGGTGAAGGTGCGCTCCGAGATCCCGAACCCCGACGGGCGGCTGAAGCCGGAGATGTTCGGCACCGTGCACCTGGCCGAAGAGACCGAGCCGCGGCCCGTCGTGCCTGTGGCGGCGGTGTTCGCTTACGCAGGCAAGCCCTGCGTGTGGCGCGAGGCTTCGCCCGGTGTGTTTGAGAGAGTGAGCGTCGAGACCGCAGCGCCGACAGGAGACCGGATCCCGGTGTTGTCCGGCCTCCGGGTGGGCGACCGGGTGGTGGTCGACGGCGTGATGCTGCTGTTGGCGGGCAGAGAGAAGCCATGATCGCCAGACTGCTCCGATTCGCGCTTCACCAGCGGCTGGTGACGGTGCTGTTGGCGCTGGCGCTGGTGGGCGCCGGCATCTGGGCGGCGCTGCAACTCAAGCTGGAGGCGTACCCGGACATCTCCGACACGCAGGTCGTTGTGATCAGCCTGTATCCCGGGCACGCTGCCGAGGAGATCGAGCAGCAGGTGACGATCCCGATCGAGCGCGCCCTGAACAGCGTGCCCAACGTCATCGCCCGCCGCTCGCGCACCATCTTCGGGTTGTCCGTCGTGGAACTGACTTTCGATCAGGGCGTCGACGACTATTTCGCCCGCCAAGTGGTGCTGGAGCGGCTGCGCGACGCCGATCTTCCCGAAGGCGTCTCGCCGCGCCTGGGACCGATGTCGACGCCGATCGGCGAGATCTACCGCTACCGTTTGGCGGGAGCCGGTTACAGTCCCATGCAACTGCGGGAGTTGCAGGACTGGGTGGTGACGCCCCGCCTCCTTCAGGTCCCCGGCGTGGCCGATGTGACGCCCTTTGGCGGCCTGGTCAAGCAGTACCAGGTGCAGATCGACCCAGGGGCGCTGATCAAGTACGGCCTCTCCATTGCAAGGGTCGCCGAGGCCATCCAGGCCAACAACAGCAACGCCGGCGGGGCGCTGCTCGACAACCGCCAGCAAGCGATGGTAATTCGCGGCATCGGCCTCATCCGCGATGTCAGCGACATCGGCAACATCGTGGTGGCCGAATCCCAGGGCGTACCGGTCTTTGTGAAGGACGTGGCCCACGTCCAGATCGCCGCGGCGCCCCGAACCGGCATCTTCGCGGTCGGGGAGGATCACGACGCGGTGGAAGGCATCGTGTTGATGCGCCGGGGCGAGAACCCTTCCGAGGTGCTCAAGTCCGTCAAGGAGGCCATCGAGGATCTGCGCTTGAACCGCCTGCCGAAGGGTGTGACGATCGAGCCCATCTACGACCGCACGGATCTCGTCAACCAGACGCTGCGCACGGTGTCCCGCACGCTGGCCGAGGGGCTGTTGGTCGTTCTTCTCGTTCTCGTGTTTTTTCTGGGCAGCTTTCGCGCGGCGGTGTTGACCGCGGTGACCATCCCGCTGTCGCTGCTGTTCGCCTTCGTCTGCATGCACTTTTCCGGCATTCCTGCCAACCTGCTCAGCCTGGGGGCGCTGGACTTCGGCATCATCGTTGACGGTTCCCTGGTCATGGTGGAGCACATCCTGCACACAGTCGAACGGCGCCGAACGGCGGGCGCGCCCTGGACCGACAGCTCGCTCATTGGCTCGGTGCGCGATGCGGCGCTCGAGGTGGAGCGACCGATCTTCTTTTCGATGGTTATCATCATCTCGGCCTATTTCCCTCTGTTCACGCTCGAGCGCGTGGAGCGGAAGCTGTTCACGCCGATGGCCTTCACGGTGTGCTACGCGCTGCTGGGGTCGCTGCTGGTGGCGCTGACGCTCGTGCCCGCGCTGGCCACTTATCTGTTGCGCGACGGGCGCACGGGTTGGAAAAACCCCGTCTTCGGCTGGCTGGACCGTGGCTACCGGCGGATCATCGACCGGTCTCTGGAGAGGCCGAAGGTCGTGCTCGCAGCGACCCTCGCCGTGATTGCGCTGGCGGGAGTCGCGGCCGCGAGGCTGGGCGTCGAGTTCCTGCCTACGCTCGACGAAGGGTTGATCTGGGTGCGCGCGAACCTGCCGGCGGGCATTTCGCTCGAGAAATCCGCCGAGGTGGCGGGCGCGATCCGCCAGATCATCGCCGCCCACCCCGAGGTGGCGCTGGTCGCCTCACAGACGGGCCGCAACGACGCGGGCACGGACCCGTACGGCCCTAACCGCAACGAGTTTCTCGTCGCCCTGAAGCCATACGAGACTTGGCCGAAGGGCATGAACAAGGCGCGGCTGGTAGAACTGCTCAGCCGCGAACTGGAAGAACGGATCCCCGGGGCCGCCTTCAGCTTCACGCAGCCCATCATCGACAACGTCACCGAGGCCGTGACGGGGTCGGCCGCCGACCTGGCCGTGATCCTCAGCGGGCCGGACCTGGCAACGCTGCGGACTTATGCCGAAAGGACCCTCGATCTGATCCGGCAGGTGCCCGGCGCGGCCGACTGCGCCATCGAGCAGGAGCCGGAGCAGCCTCAGCTGCGGATCTCGATATCCCGGCAGGCCGTGGCGCGGTTCGGCATCAACGTGCGCGACGTGCAGGACGTAATCGAAATGGCTGTCGGCGGCCGCACGGTTGGCAGCGTGTTCGAGGGCGAGCGGCGGTTCGACATCACCGTACGCTATGTGCCCGAGGCGCGGGGCAGCATCAATGCCATCGGCGGCATTCTCGTGCCGACCCGCGAGGGCGGCCGCGTGCCGCTGTCCCAGCTGGCTTCCATTGAAGTCGCCGACGGCGCCACCATCATCGCCCGCCGCGACAACCAGCGCCAGATCACGGTTCGCACCAACATCCGCGGGCGCGACCAGGGCAGCTTCGTCGCCGAGGCGCAGCGGCGATTCCGGCAGGCGATCCGTCTGCCGGCAGGCTACCGCGTCACCTGGGGCGGACAGTTCGAGAACCTCGACCGCGCCCGGCGCCGTCTGGCGTTCATTCTGCCCGTCACCATCGCCATCATCTTCGCGCTTCTGTTCGTGATGTTCGGCTCCACCCGCTGGGCCGGGCTGGTGTTGCTGAACGTGCCTTTCTCGCTCGTCGGCGGCATTCTCTTCCTCCACCTGCGCGGCATCAACTTCAGCGTTTCGGCCGCGGTGGGCTTCATCAGCCTGTTTGGCGTGGCGGTGATGAGCGGCGTGCTGGTGATCGCCGAAATCAACCGGATCCGCCGCGCCGAGCCCGACATGCCGCTGCGCGAAGCGATCGTCGAAGGCACCAGCGCCCGCTTCCGCGGCGTGCTGCTGATGATCGTCGTCGCCCTGCTCGGCATGGTGCCGGCGGCTCGCGCCACGGGGATCGGGTCCGACATCCAGCGGCCGCTCGCCACCGTGCTTGTTGGCGGGCTGTTGTCCACCCTGCTGCTCACGCTGCTGGGCCTGCCCGCCCTTTATGCGCTAAGCTCGAAAAGGAGTGCACCCCGCGAGGAGATCGCCCCGTGAAGAAACTCCAGTTGACTATGTTCCTCAACGAAGCCGACCGGATCGGAGAGGTTCCGCTCTACGAAGAGGTGCTGCGGCGCCTGCAGCACGCGCATGTCTCCGGCGCCACCGTCGTGCTGGGCTGGATGGGCTACGGCAAGCACGGCCTGGTACACCGGAAGGGCTTGTTCGGCGTTTCCGACGACCGTCCGGTGATGATCGTCGCCGTGGAAGATGAGGCCGTCCTGCGGCCGCTGTTGCCCCGGCTCAAGGAGATCGTGATCCAGGGCTTGATCACGCTGCACGAAGTGGAAGCAGTGTGAACCCCCTCATTCTCAACATGAGTGAGACGCCGGCCCCGCCCGCAATTACTGACCTTTCAGGGGCCGGAAAGATGAGGCATCATGACAGGCACTCTGAAACTCAAGAGATTCTCGCGTGGCCGAGTTGGCAGCGCTGGAGCGCAGGCAGGGCGAGCCGAGCGACCCCGCCCGTAGCGGAAGGGCTGCCAACTCGAGGCCGCTTGCCCGGCCGGCCACCGACACCGAGGTCGTGGCCAAAGCCCGGCGCCGCAGATTCACCGTCGACTACAAGCTCACCATCCCCGACGAAGCCGACCGCGCCGCCGCTCCCGGCCCCATTGGCGCCCTGCTTCGGCGCGAGGGACTGTACTCCTCCCACCTGTAGGACCCCATAGGCCGCAAGGCACAGCGTGGCGTGATGATGGAACCCTGGCCAGGAGCGACCTTCACCCCAAGCCCACCTCTGGCTTGAGTTCCAAGTAGTCTCGCCCCACGATCCAACGGTACTTGGCCCACCGCACGAACTCCTTGAGCTGGGTCTCCGGCGGCAGGTTCCACAGCTAGTACTTGGTGGGTTCGGGAGCGCCGCGCGGCCATTCGGCCAACAGGCACAATTCCGGGTGTGGCTCCGCCCGCCAGGAGTCACGACGCACCGGCCGGACCCGCACCGCCACCAAGCGCGACGGCAACTTCTTGTTGGTTCCCTTCCGCCAGCTCACCCGGCGCAAGGCTTTCCTGCCCAGTCCCATCCCCAGCTCACGCATTTTGAAACCGGGCGGTGATTCCGGCTGCGCCGCAGCAGCTTGGGTGGGCGGCCCGTGCGGCCACGAGGCTTGGCCGGCAGCGGCCCCATCCCCGGACCCCACACGCTGCTCGTGCTCAGCACGCCCACCACCTAGGGCAAGCCCAACTCGCTCAGGCTTTCGCGAAAGCGCGTGTCCGAGCGGTAGCCGGCATCGGCCAACACCACCCCCCGGCGGCAAGTCCGAGGCCAGCGCTGGGCGAATCTGATCCCGCGCGATCTCGGGCTTGGTCGGAAACTTCACCGGCTCTGGCACACCGGCTTTCTTTCTCCGCGCCCCGTCCTCGGTCTATTCCAGTCCAAGGGCGGGTACAACCCATACGCACCCGCAAGCTGGCCTACCAGGTCGCGACCGCCACCTGACCGTTCTCCCACTTGCCCAACTGCCCACGGTACTGGCGCGCCACCCCCACCGAATGCCGGCCTTTCTCGGGGATGCCGGCGTCATGCACGATCCAAGCCACAATCGGTTGCCGGCACGTCATGGCGGGCGGCAGTTGGACACGCACCGCCGGCCGCACGGCCTCGTCGCTCCAGGGAGCCTTGGCCACCGGGTGATGCAAGGACTGGCGGGCGGCTTGGACGCGGTCTGGGTGCAGGCGAGCGGCCATGGGTTCCACGGACTTGCGCTCGCCGGGCAGCGGCAAGCCGCGGCAGGAGTCTTTGAGGGGTTCCTCCCGGTCCCGATGCCCTGCGGCCTTGGCCAAGCCCTCCAAGTAGGCAGCGAGGCGCTTCTCCTCCGGGCTTGGCCCGGGATGGGTGGTTCGCCCAGAAGAATCCCACCATAAAATGTTCAATCTGCGACCCAGTAGTGCCACTCCGCCATGGCAAAGGCCGAGGCTGGGCTGCTGCACTATACTGAAAAACCCGAAATGGCGTGTGGGAGAACGGTGAGAGCATATGGGTTTTACCGAGTCGAGTACAGGAGATTTCGATTTCCTTGCGCGAGTGAGCCAACTGATCGAGAGGATCACGAGCTTGTTGGGAGACGTCCAGCGCTCTGCTCGCCTGGTCGAGCCGATCAACGCGCTGGCCGATTTGCGGGATGCGCTTTATGCCGGCAGCGTGCCGCCGGACGAAGTGACGGCGCTCGTCGAACGACTGAAAATCTTGCGAGCCGCCGACCAACCCAA
>JAPWUP010000137.1 GCA_028275505.1 Bryobacteraceae bacterium | reverse complement strand
AGCCGTGCGCGGATCCGGCCGCCGAGCAGAGGGTGCGGGCGCTGGAGGCGCGCATTGCCGAACTGGAGCGCGAGATCGGCGCCCGCGAGCAGCAGGCCTTCGAAGCCGGTTATCGCAAGGGCGCCGCAGAAGGACACCAGCAGGCGGCCGGGCAATTGAAGCCGCTGCTGGAAGGGCTGGGCCAGACGCTGCGCGAGTGGCAGCAGTCGCGGAGGCGGCTGAGACGCGAGGCCGAGCAGGACGTGGTACAACTGGCGATTGCCATCGCCCGGCGCATCCTGCACCGTGAGCTGAACGTGGACCCGGAGGCTTTGCTGGGCATCGTCAAGGCGGCGCTGGATCGGCTGGAAGGGCGCGAGGTGGATCGCGTCCGGGTCAATCCTGCGGACGCCGAGCTGATCCGCAGCTACTTCGAGCAGGCGGGGCTGCGGCAAGTCCGCGTCCTCGCGGATCCGCAACTGGCGCGCGGCGCGCTGCTGCTGGAAACGGCGCAAGGAACGCTGGACGCCTCGGTGGAAACACAACTGGAAGAAATCCGTTATGGCTTGCTGGACCGCTTGCGGGGGCCGGCATGAGCGAAAAGCTGGATCTCAAGCGATACCACCAGACCCTGGCGCGGCTCGATCCGTTCCGATGGACGGGTACGGTCAAGGAGTTGGTGGGCTTGCTGATCGAATCGGAAGGCCCCGCGGCCGCGGTGGGCGACTTCTGCGAGATCCGGTGTGCGGACGGGCGACGGATTCGCAGCCAGGTGGTGGGCTTCCGCAACGGGCGCGTGTTGTCGCTGCCGCTGGAAGAGACGGGCGGCTTGCAGCTCGGCGATCCCATCGTGGCGCGCCGGGATGAAGCGCGCGTCGCGGTGGGCCAGGCCTTGCTGGGACGCGTGCTGGATGGCTTCGGCGCACCCATGGACGACAAAGGCCCCATCGAAGCCGAGGACTACTACGAACTTTACCGGCCGCCGCCCGGTCCGCTGGAGCGAGAGCCGATCCGCGAGCCGCTGGTCACCGGCATCCGCGTCATTGACAGTCTGCTTCCCTGCGGCAAGGGCCAGCGAATCGGCATTTTCGGGGGAAGCGGCGTAGGCAAGAGCGTGCTGCTGGGCTCGATGTCGCGCAACAGCTTCGCGGATGTGAGCGTCATCGCGCTGGTCGGCGAACGCAATCGCGAAGTGCGCTCCTTCATCGAAGAGGACCTGGGCGAGGAGGGCATGAAGCGGGCGGTGGTCGTGGTGGCCACCTCGGACCGCCCGGCGCCGCTGCGCGTTCGCGCCTGCTTCGTAGCGCTGGCGGTGGCGGAGTTTTTCCGCGACCGCGGGGCCGACGTGCTGCTGGTCATGGATTCGGTGACGCGCCTGGCCATGGCTCAGCGGGAGATCGGGCTGGCCGCCGGCGAGCCGCCCAGCCAGAAGGGCTACACGCCTTCCGTCTTCAACTTGCTGCCCAAGGTATTCGAGCGGGCAGGCAACTTCCGGCGCGGCTCGATCACGGGTTTCTTCACCGTGCTGGTGGAAGGCGACGACATGAACGAGCCCATCGCGGATGCCGTGCGCGCGATCCTGGACGGGCACATCGTGCTTTCGCGGCGGCTGGCTGCCGCCGGGCATTACCCGGCCATAGACGTGCTCAGCTCGGTGAGCCGCCTCGGTCCCCAAATCACTCCGCCCGAGCACTGGCGCGCCGCCCAGCGCATCCGCGAGGCGCTGGCGGCGTATCATCAAGCCGAGGACCTCATCAACCTCGGCGCATACGTGAGCGGGGCCAACCCGCAACTGGACGCCGTGCTGCGCGCGCGGCCGCGGTTGCTCGAGTTCCTGCGCCAGCCGGCGCAGCAGAAATCGCCGATCGAGCAGACGCGCGCCGCGCTGGAAGAAATCGTCAGCCTGCTGTGACCGGGATGCGAGCGCCCTCGTGAAGCGCTTTGTCTTTCGCCTGGAATCGGTGCTGCGCTGGAGGCGCAGCCTGTTCGAGCAGGAGCAGAATCGGCTGCGCGCGCTCGTCGCCGAGCGTGACGCCATCCTGTTGCGGCTGAAGGAGCTCGAGGAGCTGCGACAGCGGGCAGAACAGGCGCTGCTCGAGGCCCCGGCTGTGACCGGCAGCGAGCTTGCGGCCCTGGAAGCTTACCGTCGGCGCCTGAACCTGGAACGGGCACGCAAACAACAAGAGCTGACCGATTGCGAGCCGCGTATCGAAGCGCAGCGGCAGCGCGTGCTGGAAGCGCAACGCCGCGTCCGCCTGCTCGAGCGGTTGCGAGAGCGGCGCTTCTCGGAATGGGAAGCCGAGCTGAACCGGGAGCTGGAAGCGCTGGCCGCCGAGAGCTACCTGGCCCGCTGGAAGCGCGGTTGAGGCGAGCGGGAACAAAAGCCCGCCGCGCTTCGTCTTTGCTTACAG
Source organism: Bryobacteraceae bacterium (assembly GCA_028275505.1). Classification (GTDB taxonomy): domain Bacteria; phylum Acidobacteriota; class Terriglobia; order Bryobacterales; family Bryobacteraceae; genus DTHT01. The sequence continues at coordinate 8,317 of JAPWUP010000137.1, read as the reverse complement.
ATGAGCGGAACAGCCTCGCTGTGGGAAGCTGTGTCGGTGGCCGCCGCCTCGCTGCGCTCGAGCAAGCTGCGCAGCTTCCTCACCCTCCTGGGCATCATTCTGGCCACGACCACGCTCATCGCCGTGATGTCGGTCATCCACGGCATGGATGTCTACATCGCGGAAACCGTTTCCGACATGGGCGTGGATGGCTTCCGGGTGGATCGCTTTCCGGTCTCCGGCCAGTTCGACCCCAAGAAATTCGTCGAGATGCTGCGCAAGAATCCCGAACTCAGCCCGGAGGAGTTCGAATTCGTGCGCTCGCGGGCGACCCTGGTGAGCGCAATGGGAATGCAGGCGAGCCGGCGCACTTCGGTGGCCTGCGGCGCCGAACAGATTGACGACGTGGTGCTCTCGGGGGTCAGCCCAACCATTGCGGCGATTACCAACACGCGCACCGCGATCGGGCGATTCTTCGTGGACAGCGACGATCGGCGACGGCTGCCGCTGGCTTTCATCGGCAACGACATCAAGGAGAAGTGTTTTCCCTCTACCGATCCGATCGGCAAGATCGTGCGCGTGGAGGGCCGCCCGTTCGAAGTGATCGGGGTGGCGCGCGCCATGGGCAGCGTGTTCGGGCAGTCGCGCGACGCCTTCGTGATGATCCCCATCCAGACCTTCTTCAAGATGTACGGATCGCGCCGCGGGATCCGCTATGCCGCCAAGGCGATCGGGCCGGAGTATCTCTACCAGGCGCAGGATGAGGTTCGCATGCTCATGCGCGCCTGGCGTCACCTGCGTCCCGGCCAGGAGGATAACTTCGGCATCTTTTCCTCGGACACCTTGGTGGAGCGCTGGAACCAGCTTACCGGCGCCATCGCCGCCACGGCCATTGGTGTGGTTTCGGTGTTCATGGTGGTGGGCGGGGTGGTGATCATGAACATCATGATGGCGGTGGTGACCGAGCGCACGCACGAGATCGGCATCCGCAAGTCGGTGGGTGCGCGGCAGCGCGACATCATGAACCAGTTTCTGGTGGAATCGGCCATGCTGGCTGCGGCGGGCGGCTTGATCGGCGTGCTGCTGGCCTGGGTGGTTTCGCTGCTGGTGCGCAACCTGACGCCGGTGCCGAGCACGATCCCGGCTTACTCGGTGGTGCTGGGCGTGGGACTTTCGGCCAGCGTGGGCCTGTTCTTCGGGATGTACCCGGCCCGCACCGCCGCGCGGATGGATCCCATTGCCGCCTTGAGGTACGAGAAATGACGTGGGAAAGCCTGTACTCGGGCGCGGCCATGGCGCTGGCCACCATCCGCGCGCACAAGCTGCGCAGTTTCCTCACCGTGCTGGGCGTGATCATCGGTACGGCGGCGGTGATCGGCGTGGGCTCGATCATCACGGGACTGGACAGCGCGGTGAGCAACATTTTCCGCTCCATGGGGCCGAACACGATTCTGGTCTTCAAGTTCCGCATCGGCCCGCGCGTCGGCCGGCTGAGCGCGGAGGAGCGCAACCGCAAGCCGCTGACGCTGGAGAACGCGCGCGCCATCGCGGAACGCTGCCCTTCGGTGGAGTACGTCAGCCCGTACCTGCTCAGCCCCAACATCTTTTCGCGTTTCGGAATGGATCGCGCCCGCTACAAGGGCGATGACATTTACAACTTCGAGCTGGGCGGCACGGAGGAGGCTTACGCCTTCAACGGCGTGGAAATGAAGTACGGGCGTTTCCTCTCGGCCATGGACAATCAGTACCGGCTTCCGGTTTGCGTCATTGGCGAGGACATCCAGAAACAGTGGTTCCCCAATGTGGATCCGGTGGGCAAGTGGATCGAGGTGAACGGGCGGCGGGTGGAAATCATCGGCGTCATGAAGCGACCGGCGGCCTCGTTCCCTGGCGAGGAGGACCGCCGCATCCTGCTGCCTTATTTCACCATGCGCAAGATGTTTCCCAACGCGCAGGAACACGTGCTGGTAGTCATCGCCAAGGAAGGTCGCCTGGCTCAGGCCATGGACGAGGTGCGGCACGTGCTGCGCATCGAGCGCCGCGTGCCCTACAACGCGCCAGACAACTTCGCTCTTTCCACGCCCGAACAGATGCTGGAAGACTTCCGGCGCATCATGGCGGTGACGGCCATTGTCATGGTGGTGCTGAGTTCGATCGGCCTTCTGGTGGGCGGCATCGGCGTGATGAACATCATGCTGGTTTCGGTCACCGAGCGAACGCGCGAGATCGGCGTGCGTAAGGCGGTGGGCGCGCGACGGGTGGACATCATCTGGCAGTTCCTTACCGAGGCTGTCGTGCTGACCTTTCTGGGCGGCCTGTTTGGAATGCTCCTGGGCTGGCTGATTTCCAAAGCGGCGGGGCTGGTGTTCCCCAATCTGCCCACCTCGGTGCCCTTGTGGGCAGCGACGGCGGGCGTGGCGGTCTCGGTGGGCGTGGGGTTGTTCTTCGGGATCTGGCCGGCGGCCAAGGCCGCGCGCCTCGATCCCGTGGAAGCGTTGCGCTACGAGTGAGCCATGGCCGCCTGCCGGCCAGTGAGAACAGGCAACCCGGCGCCGGGACGGACTCGCGCTGCGGCCTTACGTGCGCGGTAACTGCGGACCAATTCCATGAACACACCCAGGTCGGCGTCCAGATCGGCGGCTGTGCCGTCGAAGTAAAAGTTGCGAATCGGAATCCCGCCGAGGTCACGGCTGAGTCTCGGATAAATCGCTTCCGAGACCACGCCGTTCATGCAGGTGAACGGGCTGATGTCCACGATGCCGTCCACGCCGCGCCTGGCCAGGCAGGCGGCCTTGCCCACGTTGAGGACCATCTCACCGATGGCGCCGTGCTGGGGCAGGTAGGGGCGCGCCGCCTCCAGGATTTCCTCGATGGAGGGTTCCGTGCAGGCGGCGAAATCGCGCGCGAAGGGCGCCAGAAGGTAGCGCTCGTCGCGACGCTGGACCCAGGCGCGGATGCGGGTCGCGAACGCTTCCAGCGAAAAGCCGCGCCCTGCCAGCTTCAACAGGCGCACTTGCTCGGCGTGGCTGTACCAGACCCACTCGGCGACGTCGGAAAGCCACACCTGGGCCCCGTATTCTTCCAGTCGCCGCACCAGATCGGCGTTGGAGAAGCTGTTGAGGCGGCAGAAAATTTCACCCACCACCCCGAGCAGGGGAGCGTCCGGATCGCGGCGAACGGGCAGGGCGCGGAACCGGTCGCGGCAGACGATGAGGGCGCGGCGAATCGCCCGGAGTTGCGCGCGGGGCGTCAGCGGGGCGCTTTCGATCGTGCGCGCCACGTGCTCCACGCATTCTTCATAGAGCGCATCCGCCGATCCCTTTTCCAGCTCGAACGGCCGGTGCTGGAGCAGCAGCTTGAGCAGAATGTCGGAGGCGATGACGGCCCGCCAGCCCGTGCGGTGCAGCGCGGGCGGCATCTGGTAGCCGTCGGCGCAACTGGGCGACATGATCCCGGTCTGCTCGAAGCCGTGCTCGCGCAACACGCGTCGCAGGTGCACCGCGTACTGGCCGAAGCGGCAGGGACCGTCGGCCCCGGGCATGAAGAAGACGGTGCGCGCCGGATCGGACTTGCCTTCGAGCAGCACTTTCATGTAATCGCCGAGAGTGATGCGAGCAGGAAAGCATTCGTCGCCGCCGGTGCAGCGACTGCCGATTTCCAGCGTGGCGGCGTCCGAAGGCGGCGTGACTTCGGCATCCAGACCGGCGGCGCGGAAGGCGGCGGCCATGAGCCGCGCGCCGCCGCGAATCATCGCATGGATGTAGATCTTCTTGCCGTGCAGGGAGGGAAGCTCTCGCGCCGGCACCGTCACAGTCCCCGGCTGAATGTCAGAATAACCTGCTAGGCAGTCGGCGGGCAATGCACGGACTCGCCGGTCGCCGCCCGATCCCGGGGAGGTTCATCCGATGAGAATTGCCGCAGGTTTGTTGCTGGCGACGCTGTGGTTGACGGCAGCGACGCAGAGATCGCAGCGGGAAGTCGTCAACGCCACCACGCCGGAGGAAGACGCGCGGCCCAACAGCGACCGCGTGCCCGAAGTCTACGCCATTCCGGCGCGTTTCGAGCGCGTGGTGATCTTGCGCTTCAAGTACCAGACCGATCTGCTGACGGGGCTGGAGCGCATGGTCAAAGAGCAGGGGATACGGAACGCCGTGATCCTGGCGGGCGCGGGCTCCGTGCGCGGCTATCACGTCCATGTGGTGAGCAATCGCACGTTTCCCTCGCGGAACCTTTACGTGCGCGATCCGACCGCTCCGGCCGATCTGGTCAGCATGAACGGCTACGTGATTCAGGGCCGGGTCCATGCCCACGTGACGCTGGCCGACGGGCAAAAAGCATTCGGGGGGCACCTGGAGCGCGGCACGGAAGTGTTCACATTCGCGGTGGTGACGCTCGGGGTTCTCGAGGACAGTGCGGATCTGAGCCGCGTGGATGACAAGACGTACCGCTGAGAGGAAGCGCGCCCGAACGCCGTCAGGCGATCAGAAAGGCCCTTTGTAGGGAATGTACTCGTAGCGACGGGGATCCAGCCCGCGCGCTGCGAGCTGCCGCATGCATTCCTCGACGGAGTCGCCGATGGCTTCGATGCGTCGCAACGGCAGGCGGTCTGGCGAATAGATCTCCAAAGCGATCCACTTGCCCCGCAAGGCCTCGGCTTCCGCGACGCGCAGGCTATCCGGAGCGCGTCCGATCAGGCGTTGGAGATCCACGCGGGAGTTCAGCCCCATAAGGCTACTGATTGTATCGCACCCGGGTCGGGCAGCCCTTTCAGCGCTTCTTCAGTTCTTCGATCAGTGTAGCCAGCCCGTGGCGACGGTAGATCTCGGCCAGCCGCTGCTCCTCGGCGGAGGGCGGCAGCAATCGCCGTAGCCGCGGGTCCTCGAGGACGCTGCGGTCGGGGATCCAGATTTCCCCGTCGGCGAATTCCACCTGGGCCAGCACCCCACTCATGCCTTCCGGCGTAAGAGGCTGGCCGCTGCCCGAGGCAAATCGCAAGCTGGCTTGCTGCAGCGCCAGGCCGCGACCGCCGGGATCGAGCGGTCTTTCCGGCGCTGCGGGGATGGCGCCCGCCAAATACTGGCGACCGAAACGGTCCCGAACCAGCCAGGCCACTTCGAAATACCGCACGGGACGGTTCGAGCGGTTACGGACTTCCACTTTCGGCGTGAAGGTCTCCGATCCGCTCACCACCGCTTCCCCGCGCAGCAGCTCCAGAGGCGCGCCGGGCAACTGGAGGCAGGCGAACTCGACGGACCGACCGCCCGGCGCCACGGCGGTTGCCCGCCCGCGGCTGACTTGCACGTCCAGGCGAGGACGTTCGGCCAGGATTTCCAGCATGTGGCGCCGCAAGGCCTCGGCGCCGGCGGTTTCCAAGACCTGTCGGTAATATTGCCGGTCGCGCCGCGCCTCCAGCTCCCACACCGTCATCAGGCGACGGGAGTTCAGGCGATTGGGGCCGTAAAAGGACAGATCGTCGAAGAGCACGCCGTCCAGCTCGACTTCCACCAGCGGACCGGGCGTCGAGTTGGGACGCAGCAAACGCAAATCAATTCGGACGGGAAATGTTTCACCGGGCTTGACGTCCAGACCGGGGACGCTGACCGAAGCCTTGCCTCCGGGCGTCATGGCCTGCGCCACCACGAGCAGGGTGACGCCGCGGATCGGCCGCGGCGCCAGGTTGCGCAAGGTCAGCGAAGTGCGCAGGTCGAGCACCAGGGCGCTGCCGCGCGCGCTCTGCTGCGACTCGCCCCAGTCCGCCCCCACCAGCGCCACCGGTGAATCCTTGGGGAAGTTCACTTTCAGGGAGCTGGCGGGACGCTGCGCCTCGTTCTGAGCCCAGACCGAGGCGGCAACCAACGCGGCGATGACGAGCTTACTGCGCATAGACATGGCTGATCGTCACCATCCCGGTTTCCGCGTCCACGTACCGCACGCGCACACCCTCGCCGCTGGCGAAGCGACCGACGTCGCTGGCGTGCGGATGCAGCAGGGTCAGCACAGCCCCGCCTTGCCGCAATTCCACGCCCGCCGCCGTGGCCGTCACCACGGGGCCTCGCATGCCGGCGGGACGGCGCAAAGGCGGATGCCAGATCTGGAGCACCCAGCCCGCCAGCACGAGCAACAGCACGGGCAATACGAGCGCCGCGGGCCTCCAGCGAAGCGGCGGCTGACGGACAGGGCCGACGCATTCCCCGGCCGCCAGTCCCAGGCGAATGTTGGCCTTCATCTCCGCGGCGAGGCGGCTCCAGTTGATCCCCGGCGGCAGCTCGTCCTGCTCACGCAGCCATTGCCGCCCGCGACCGAACTCTTCCACCTGCATGCGGCAGGACTCACACCGGGCGAGGTGCCGGCTCAGACGCCAGCGCCGCCACCACGCCAGCTCGCCGCCGGCATACAGCGCCAGTTCCGTCTCCCGCGGATGCATCAGGGCCTCCTTTTCGCCAGGAACCTCCGGAATTTCACCCTGGCGTTGGCGATGTGCGAGCGCACGGTGGCCTTGGAACAATTCAGGCAGCGGGCCACTTCTTCGGCGGGAAGATCTTCCACGTCGCGAAGAATCAGGGCCGCCCGCTCGCGAGGCGTGAGGGTTTGCAGGGCCTCCTCCAGCCACTGTCTGCGCTCGGCTTCCAGGATCCTCTCCTCGGGCGATTCCAAGGGGCTGACGAGCGGCTCGCCTGCCTCCTCGAGTTCGCACCAGTTCAACCGCCCGTGGCGGCGCAGGAAATCCAGGGCGGTGTTGGTGGCGATGCGCGAAAGCCAGTGGGCCGCGCGCTCGGCATCGCGCAATTGTTCGCGACGCTGCAAGGCTTTGATGAAGGTTTCCTGCGTGAGGTCCTGGGCGTCCGGCACGTTGCCAACAATGCGGTAGATGAGCAGGAAGATTCTGCGCAGGTTTTCGGCGACCAGGCGGTCTTCCCACTCCAGAGCGCCCTGCAACGCCGGCTCAAGAGCTTCGCCCATAGACGCCACTGCCGCCATCGCCTTGCGCCTTACATCAGCTTTGACGCAGGACCGGGCTGGAACGTGCAACCTCGCGGCGGGCGGGCCCGGTTCAGGCGGCGCTAATCCGATTATAGGCCCGGAGGACGCCCGGCTCCCCAGCGGAGGACCCCGGCGATGGCATAGAATTGGCGCAGGCGCCGGAGCCTGAAACCATGAAACTTGCCGAACGCATGTCCCGCCTGGGCACAGAGACCGCCTTCGACGTACTGGTGCGCGCCCGCGCGCTGGAGGCCCAGGGTCGCAAGGTGATTCATCTGGAGATTGGCGAACCCGACTTCGCCACGCCGCGGCACATCATCGAGGCCGCCAAGAAAGCGCTGGACGAGGGCTGGACCCACTACGGCCCTACACAGGGCTATCCCGACCTGCGCGAGGCCATCGCCGACTACGTGAGCCGGACACGGAATATTCGCGTCGGACCCGAGCACGTGGCTGTCGTTCCCGGCGGCAAGCCGATCATCTTTTTCCCCATGCTGGCGTTGCTGGAGCCGGGCGACGAGGTCCTCTATCCCAATCCCGGGTTCCCCATTTACGAATCCATGATCCGGTTTCTGGGCGCCGTTCCCGTCCCGCTGCCCCTGGTCGAGGAGAGGGGCTTCGCGCTCGATCTCGACCTGCTGCGCGACCGGTTGAGCGATCGCACTCGCCTGCTCATCTTGAATTCCCCGCACAACCCCACCGGCGGCGTGCTCTCGCGCCAGGACGTGGAAGCGATCGCCGAGATGGTGCGGGACCGCGACCTGATGGTCCTCTCCGACGAGATTTACTCCCGCATTTATTACGACGAGCCGCCGTTCTCCATCGCCAGCGTGCCCGGAATGCTCGAGAAGACGATCATTCTGGACGGCTTCTCGAAAACTTACGCCATGACGGGCTGGCGCATCGGCTACGGCGTGATGCCCACCTGGCTGGTGGCGGCGGTGAACCGTCTGATGGTGAACTCGAATTCGTGCACGGCCAGCTTCACGCAGCGCGCTGCACTGGCTGCCCTGACCGGGCCGCAGGGCGATGTGGACCGGATGGTGGCCGAGTTCCGTCGCCGTCGCGATGCATTCTGCGACGGCTTGAACTCGCTGCCTGGCTTCCGCTGCGCGCGTCCCCAAGGCGCTTTCTACGCGTTCCCCAACGTGCAGCAAACCGGCTTCCGCTCGGACGAGCTGGCCGACCGGCTGCTCGAAGAAGCCGGCGTGGCTTGCCTGAGCGGGACCGCATTCGGGGCGTACGGCGAAGGCTACTTGCGATTCAGCTACGCCAACTCGTACGAGAATCTGATGGAGGCGCTGGAGCGCATCGCAGCGTTTCTGAAGCAGGCTCCAGCGCCCGTCCCGGCACGGGG
>JAPWUP010000136.1 GCA_028275505.1 Bryobacteraceae bacterium | reverse complement strand
CTCCTGCCGGAAACGGACCCATTCCTGGCTCCACAGGAAGAAAAGCTTGTTGCGATCAGTGTTCCAGGTGTTGGGAATGAACACCGGGCCGCTGAAGATGTAACCGAACTGGTTGTACTTGTGGGCCGGTCTGGGCGAGCCTGCGCGGTTGAGCGCCCAGGTGTTGGCGTTGAGCTCGCGGTTGCGGAAGTACTCGTAAAGGCTGCCGTGGAATTCGCGCGTGCCGCTCTTGGTGACCAGACGAATCTGGCCGGCAGCGGAACGCCCGTACTCGGCATTGTAATTCGCCGTCAGGATCTGAATTTCCTGCACCGTGTCCACGTCCGCCACGCCAATCGAGGTGCCGTTGGCGCGCGTGCGGACGGCCACAGCGCCGTCGAAGTTCATGACAAAGTCCTGCGTGCGGCCGCCGTTGATGCTAAGACCTGCCGTGGTCAGGCCGAAGCTGAAGCTCGCCAGTGAGGAGCCGGAGCGGACGCCGGCTTTCAGCAGGGCGAGCCAGATCGGGTTGCGCCCGTTCAGCATCATGTTCTGGATCACGGAGCTTTCCACGAGACGCCCGACGGTAGCCGTGTCCGCCTGCACCGCGGCCACCGAGGCCGTGACCTCGACGGTTTCGGTGACGGCGCCTACCTCGAGGGTCACATCCACCGTACGGGGCAGGTTGGGCTCGAGTCGGTTCTGGCTGCGGATGAACTTCTTGAAGCCGGTAGCTTCCACGGTGACCGTGTAAGACCCCGGCGGCAAGTTGGAAACCACGTAGTAGCCGGTCTCGTTGGTCTGGGTCTTGCGCTCCAGTCCCGTGGCTTCGTTGGTGACAGTGACCGTGGCGTTAGGCACCACGGATCCCGTGGGGTCCTTGACGAAGCCGGAGATCTGCGCGGTGTCGGACTGGGCCAGCAAAGACCCAGAGACCACGAGCGACAGGAAAGCGGCGCACACGATTGCGGCCGCGGATCTGGGCCTCAAACTCATGTCCATGCCTCCTGAAGCTTGCGTTGGTCAGATTTCCCGCTTGACGGGCAAGCGGGCGGGCGGCCGCCCCCACCCTCTCGTTACGGGCAGCGCCCTGCATACAGGATGTCTCATGACTCTGACGGAAGTCAAGGGCAGCCTGGCCATGCGGCGCGTGCCCGCGGTTGCTACAATCGTGGGAGCCCCCGGGGGCTGAAAGTGCGGGGGCGGATCTCACGCAGGGGGATGAAAGATGCGGAAATTGCTGCTAGTCGCTTTGCTCGCTGCGCCTTGCCTCGTCGTTGCCGGCGAGAAAAAACTCATGCATTGTTTCGTGTTCACGCCGGTTGAATCAGCCACGCAGGCCGACTGGGAAGCTTTCTTCAAAGCCACCGACGGACTGCCTGGCAAGATCCCGGGGCTGCTTCGCGTCTGGTACGGCAAGCTGCGCGCGCCGCTGACCATTTACACCACGGACGCCGAGACGCGCAAGAAACTCGCCGCCGGCGAAAAGCAGGTTACCGGTCCGGTGCAGCGCCTCGTCCGGCAGTGGGGCGTCTGCATGGAAATGGAGAACGAGCAGGCCCTCAAGGCCTACGCGGACCATCCGGCGCACAAGGCTTGGGAGCAGGTGTACTTCAAGGTCCGCGAGCCCGGTACGACTACTTTCGACATCCTGGGCCAGTAGGCCTGTTCTACTGCCGGCGCACCAGTACGACCCAGTCGCGGTCAGGATCGGACGGCGGCTTGCCGAGGTCGCAGACGCCGGGCCCGGTGACGGACGCCACTGATCCTTGCTGCAACGAGCCGCCGCGACGCGGGTCGTACCAGTGGACGGAGTAAGTGCCAGCGGGCAGATTGAGCGAGATGGCGCCGCCGCGCGGCAGTTGCACGGCGTAAACGGCGCCTTCCTTGACGAGGGCCCGGTTGTCGCCCAGCGGCACGGGCTTCATCTCCCAGAAGGGCAGGTAACGCCGGAAGAATTCGAGAGCGTACCGGGTCTGATCCCACATGCGATCGCGCGAACGCCAGTCTTCGCAGTTCAAATCATTGTTGGGGTATTGATAGCCGAAGTACCACTCCACTCCGGACCCGCCTCCCATAAGATTTCCCCACAGGGCGTGAATTCGGGGGACGTCGTGATCGGGATCCACATCGTCCGGTGCAACGCCGATCTGGGCCGGCGGCTGCTCATCGCCGAACACAGCCCAGGGACGACCGGCGCGGGCGCTGCGTTCGCGCAGGACCAGAGCGTCCCGGTAGTAATTTTCCATGCGACCCTGAATGGAAGTGGCTTCGAAGTGAGGATCGCCCAGCAGGCCGTTGTAAAAATCCGGCGCGCGGTTGTTGTGCGTGTGCACCGTGATGGGATGATCGTACGGATCCAGAGCGCGGATCCACGCGGCGATTTCCTTGCGATCCGCATCCGGCGTGTTGTTTTCCTCGCCGAGATTCCACATGACGGCCAGATGATGCGCAAAGCGCGCCACTAACTCGCGGTAATACAGCTTTCGGATCGGATTCAGGCCGGCGCTACCGCCCAGCTTGCGGTCATTTTCGGTTTCCTGGGTTACTACGTGTAACTGTATCCCCAGACGATCCATGTGCGAAAAGACGATTTCCCACTGGTCGAGCTTGCTTGTATCGTAGCGATCACGGCTTTGGGGAGTAATCCACATCCAGACATCCTTGCCGTCGCCGCCATCGAGATTGTAAGTGATGAAATAAACCGAGTTCATGCCCTTGGAAGCCAGATAGTTGAGAGCGCCGATGATATTCCTGCCGCGGGAACCCTTCCAGACGGGATCGCCGGGACGCCAGTCGCGGGCATGAGGCTGGTAGCGGTGGAGGAAGGGTTGCTTGGCGGAGGGGCCCTCGTTGGGCGCCGGGTCGGTATCGAACGTGTCGTCGAATTCGAAGTAGGCGAGGAAGTTTTCGGGACTGTCGGCCCCGCCTTTCAGGAATCGTTCGCCGGTGCCCGCATGGCGAAGGTAGTGCTCGCCGGTGTAACGGAGCAGGCCCTTGGCGCGGAAATCCGGCGGCGCCTTGTCCGTGGGCCCAATCTGGAAGGTGCCGGTCAGCCCGTCGGGGGGAAGGGGCGTGCCCGCTTGCGGGTCCAGCGTGAGGGCGACATCGGGACCAGTGCGGAAGGAGACGCGGAAACGCCAGGCGCCGACCTCGTCAGGCGTGAAGTGAACGCGCCACTGGTTCCCGCTGCGCGCAGAGGTTTCGGCGGCCCTGCCGTCGGCAGCGAAGAATCCCGGCACGGAATGTTGCTTCCCGCTGGCGTGGGTAAAGGTGACGGTCAGCCGGAAATCGCGGAAGGGGTTGGGGACGCCATCTTCGGCCGCCTTGGGCCCGTCGAAAGTCAGGGTCAGGCGGTGCCAGAGCTTGCGCTCGCCGCTGATTTTCACGGCGGCATGAACCGTCAGCGTTGCGCTTGCCAGAGCGACCAGACATCGCACAAGCATGCTTGCATTGTAACCGTATCGCGGTGGCGGAGGCGAAGCTCAACGGGCAGGGAGAGGCGTTCGCCCGCGGGGGTAGGCAGGAGGCGAGCACGGTGAAAACCTCCGCAGGACGCTAGCAGAGATACCGTGCGTGCACATCAGCCGCGGGTAGTAAGTGAATTAACTTAAATGAATCCGGCAGTTTCATATCGTAGGTAGGCATGTCGGGCATATCCACTGGTTTCCTGCCCAGGCACATGGTGACCCACCCCGGCTGAGGTTGTTCACCGAGCCAATGTGGAAGCAATTCCAACGCATGCTACAAAGCTTGGGTTTGTCCCCGAAGCCGAAGCCTAGCGCAGGCGAAGGGGACAAACCCAAACGGCCCGCCCGGACCCCCAGCGCCCTCAGCTGGGAGCTGGCCTGGCGCCGCCGAGGCTAAAAACATGTCGGCACAAGAACGTTCTTTTCCGCTATCCTTTCGGATTGACACCCAATCGGGAGGAACGCCTTGTGCCTTGACCTATCCTACCAGGAAATCATGAGCAGCCAAGACCCCAAATTCGCCGTCCGGTACCAGATGGTGATGAGCGCCCTCAGCAAGGGCATCCGCCCTACCATGCGCGACTTTCAGTGTTCGCGCAACACCGTGCGCCTGTGGTTACGCCGCTACCAGGAGCAGGGTTTGGCCGGGCTGGAAGAGCGCTCCCGGGCCCCGCACCACATCCCCCACAAAACCCCGCCCGAGGTCGAGCAGCAGGTCGTCGAGGCTCGCGACGCCATCCCCTGCTTTGGCCCCCGGCGCCTCAAGCGCTACTTTGAGCTGCCCCGCTACCAATTCACTGCCCGCATCGTACCCGAAGGCGGCATCTGGCTGGCCTTCTCGGCCGTCAACGACTCCACCTACGCCTTGCTGTTCGGCGATCGCTTGCTGGCCCACTTGGCCGCCTGCGGGGTCAAGCTCGAGGAGCTTACCGTGCAGACCGACAACGGCAGCGAGTTCGGCGGCGCTTGGAACCGCCGCCGCACGCCCCCGGCCTTCACCCGCCTGGTCGAGCAGAAATACCGCTGCCGCCTGCACCGCTTCAACCCGCCCCACCGCTCCACTTACAACAGCGACGTGGAGGCCGTGCATGGGCTCAGGGAGGAGGAGTTCTACCACTTAGAACCGTTCCGCGGCGACCTCCAGCGCTTCCTCCATCAGGCCTGGACCTATCAGCTCTGGTTCAACTACCTCCGCGAGAATTCCGCCAAGGGGCATCGCACCCCTGACCAGCTGCGGGCCGAGCGCGCCCCTTGGGTCCATCCCAAAGTCTATGCCCTGCCGCCTGTGTTATTGTCATCTCTCTCAGCCCAAGATCTGCCCTCCTCCAGGCAGATCCTGGGTCAGGATCTACTTGGGCATGTCAATTTAATGTGGAACCGGCGCGGGCAAGCTGAACCGCCAGGAAAAGTACTAGTACTTTGGCCCCTCCTCACCTCCACGTTTCGCTGCAAAGCTCATCCTTGCAAGCACCGTTCCGCGCGGGTTCCGGTAACTGGCAGCGCGCGTGCTCTTCCGACGCGCAGGGTGCTGCCCTTGGACCCAAGTCGCCTCCCCAGTACGAATCGCCCGAAGGAGCAAGCCCGGCTTGCACAGCGCATCAGAGTTTGCCCGCGCCCTGCCGTTCGGCTTCGCAGGGCGAACCACCCCGTGCAGTCCCACGTTTTGGCAAACAATCCCGAGGTTTCACATGAATGAACCGTTCGAGCGCCGCGCGTGCCTGCGATTGCCGGTACGGTGGCCGGTCCGCATCGCCGCATCCAACGGCAAGGAGATCACGCTCGACGCTGTGACGGAAAACCTGAGCAGCCAGGGCTTTTACTGCTGGGTCCGTTGCGCCTTCAAGCCGGGGGATACTTTGCATTGCGTCATCGAGTTCCCCCACCGCGTGTCTATCTGGGCGCGGAAATTGCGCATGCGGTGCGAAGCCGAAGTCGTGCGCAGCGAGTGCGGCTCGGAAATTGGGCTGTACGGGGTGGCCTGTCATATCAAGGACTACTCGATCGAGGTGGTTGACTGAACCGAAGTCCCGCCGCCAGACCCGAGCATCCCCTGGTTGGCCCCAAGAGTGCATGTTCCATCTGCGGAGGCGCCGCCCGGGAGCCCGGCAGGGTGCCCGAGCACGGCCCACGGAAAGGATTGGTTGCTTTTCAATGTTTCGTAGCACTTGCTTGTACAGACTGATTTTTGCCGGGCTGCTTTGCGGAACAGTTGCACTTCAAGCCGACCCGGTGACTCTTGTCGTTCACTCCGCCGACCCGTTAGTTGACGTCGGCGGTTGGGGTGGCGGGCGATTCCGCGCGACGCTCGACGGGACCCCCGTCTACGTCTTTTGTGTGGATTTCAGCCACAACTTCCGGTTTGGCGTCGCATATTCGGTGGACGTCACCCCGGTTTACGGCGACCTCGCTGCTCAAACACGCTACGGCGCCGTGCCTGATGACGGCTGGGATTACGGCAACAGCACCTACAATGCAACACAACGATACATGATGGCCGCGTGGTTGACCACGCAATATCTGCCATATTTCTCCGACTGGAGCAAGCCTGCCAACCGCTACCAGGCCCGCGGCATCCAGTCCGCCATTTGGGCTTTGCTCGATCCGGCAGGCTCACCTTACCCGCCGAGCGCAGGCAACAGGAACGATTGGCTCCAGGCGGCCATCGCCACGATCGGCCAGCCAAACTACGATGAACCGACCGATTCGTTTTACCGCTATTTCCGCGTGGTCAGCCCGGCGAATCCCGCTGCGCTGCGACCGCAGGAGTTTATCGTGGTCGTTACCCCGGAACCCGCTTCCGTGCTGACGCTGGCGGGAGCGATGGCGCTTACAGCGGTCGTGCTGCTCCGCCGGCGTCACAGCTTCTCCAGGAGTTCTCGCCCGTGAAAATGAAGCTGAAGTTCGTCCGTTGTATTCTCGCCCTGGCAGCCTTGCTGCTTTCGGCTTCCTGCAAGCGAACTCCCGAAGCGCGCTTTGCGCGTTTCATGGCCACCGGCCAGCGCCACTTCGAGCAGAAGGATTACGCTCGCGCCATCCTCGATTTTCAAAACGCAGTCAAACTGGCCCCCAACAATCCGGAGCCTTACTATCGTCTGGGCCTGGCGCACCTTGAATCCGGCAATTTCCGGGCGGGCGTGGCTCATTTGATGAAGGCGACGGAGCTCAACCCCAGGCATGTAGGAGCGCAACTGAAACTGGCGCAACTGATGGCCACCAGCCGTCGCCAGGATATCCTCGAGGAGGCAGCCAAACGTGCGCAGGCTGCCTTTGCCGTGGCGCCGGAGGACGCGGCGGTCCTGAACACCCTTGCCCTGACCGAACTCAGACTCGGCAAACCCGAGGACGCCCAAAAGCGCCTCGAACAAACGCTGGAAAAATTCCCGGGCGAGTTAAATGCCTCGGTGATGCTGGCGAAGGTGAAGCTGGCGCAAAAGGACCTGGCTGGCGCCGAGGCCGTACTCAAGCAGGCCGCAGCGCGCGCGCCCAAATCGCCGGAGCCGGCTTTGGCTCTTAGTGATTTTTACCTCGCGCAGGGCAGGACTAGCGACGCGGAGGTGCAACTGGCGCGAGTCTTGGAGATAGACCCCAACCACGGACCAGCCCTCCTGCGGCTGGCGGAACTGAGGTTGCGCGCCGGGCACAAAGATGAGGCCGCAAGCTTGTTCCGACGCCTGGCGTCTGTCCCCGATCGGAACTATCGGCCCGCATACGCCCTCTTTCTCCTTAGCGAAGGCAAGGCCACCGAAGCCGTTGCCGAGCTGGAGCGGCTCCACCGCGCCGATCCTTCCGACCGCAACGTTCGCAGCCGCCTGGTTGCGGCTTACCTTGCCGTGAACCGCGCGGCAGACGCACAAAAAGTGCTGGACGAGGCCATCAAGCGCAACGCGCGGGATACGCAGGCGCTTCTGCAACGCGGTGCCTTGCTGGCTCGCATGGGCAAGTGGCAGGAGGCGGAGCAGGATCTGGTCAAGGTCCTTCGGATCGATCCGGAATCCGGCGAAGCGCATTATCACCTGGCGGTGGTGCGTCGAGGTCAGGGAGAGGCAGCCACCGCCAGGCAGGAGCTGGCCGAAGCGGTTCGCCTCAATCCTTCCTTGCTGGCCGCTCGGCTTGAGCTGGCCGGCATGTTGCTCCGGGAAAACAGCGCACGGGCTGCCCTCGACCTCCTCGACCAGGCGCCCGCTTCCCAGAAAAACGACATCCACCTTCTCGTAACTCGCAACTCGGCGCTGATGGCGCTGGGAGATTACGTCAAGGCGCGCGAAGGCGTCAAGCAGGGGCTGGCCATTGCCCGCACCAGCGAGCTGCTCACTCAGGACGGCAACTTGCGTTTGCTCGCTAAAGACCTCGCCGGGGCGCGCAAGAGCCTCGAGGAGGCTTTGGAGCGAAACCCGGAGAACGTGGCAGCGCTGGATTTGCTCGCCTCCAGCTTCGTGCTCGAAAAGCAACCCGAGGCTGCCGTCGCCCGCGTTCGCAAGCATGCCCAGGCGCATCCAAAGTCAGCGGCCGTGCAGACCTTCGCCGGCGAATGGCTGTGGAAGTCAGGCCGGGCTGCCGAGGCGCGCGCCGCGTTCGTCGCCGCCAGGGCCGCCGATCCCAAGGCCGTCCAGCCTGCGCTCAGGCTCGCGCAGGTGGACGCCGCGGAAGGCAAGCTGGATTCGGCCCGCGGCATTCTCAACGAGCTGCTCAAGACCGAACCTCGCCATGCTGAGGCTCTGGCCTTGTTGGCGGCCCTCGAGCACCAGGCCGGCAACTACCAGGCGGCTGCCGAGGCCTACCGCAGAGCGCTCGACATCCAACCCGGCAACGTACTCGCTCTGAATAACCTCGCCTTCCTGCTGGTGGAAAACCTGGGCCGTCCCGACGAGGGGTTGCAGTTGGCCCAGAAGGCCAAGGAACTGGCGCCGGAGAGCGCCGCGGTGGACGACACCTTGGGCTGGGCTTACTACCACAAAGGCCTGTACGGTAGCGCCGTCCAGCACCTGGAGCGCGCCGCCTCGGGCCCCAACGCCACAGCACTGAGGAAGTATCACCTGGCCATGGCCTATTGGAAGGCAGGCGAGCCGGCCAAGGCGCGTCTGGCGCTGGCCGAGGCCCGGCGCCTCGATCCACGCCTTCCCCAGCTCAGCGCCGCCGCAGAATTGATGTCCGCTGCGCGGCGATCCAGCCCGTAAGCGGCAAGAAATCCCCGAGAATTTCTCCGAATCCCGCACTTTTGGGGCGGCCAGAGGTGGCGGGCCGGCCGGCTCCCGGTAAGCAATTGAAAAGTGAAGGCCTTTTAAGCTCGGCGAATTGGTCCTCCGATTGCTCGCTTATGCCGTGAACGCGTTCACGAATCCACAAGGAGGAGGTTGAACTTTGACGAAGTCTTTCAGTTCCAAAGCCAAGCTACTGACGGGCGTAGCCCTGCTTTTCGGGGCCACTCTCGTCCACGCAGACCCGATTCTGGTTATCCAGTCTTGGGATCCGCACGTTCTCAGCGGGGGGCGTGCGAAGGCGACACTGGACGGCGACCCAATGTATGTGTATTGCATTGACTTCGCCCACGGCTTCGCTTTCAATACTGCCTATACGGTTGACGTTACGCCACTCTACGATCCGAATTTCGCCAACGAGACGCGTTACGGCAACGTTCCCGACAACGGATGGCAGTACGCCAACAACACCTACACCGCGCTCCAGCGCTACATGATGGCTGCCTGGCTGACGACCCAGTATGCGCCGTACTTCGCCGACTGGGGCAATCCGGCAAGCCAGTTCCAGGCCAAAGGAATTCAGTCCGCAATCTGGATGCTGCTGGACCCGCAGGGGCCCCCATCGCCGGCCACGGGAGGCAATCCCAACGACTGGTTGACGGCGGCCACAACGATTATTACCGACCCCAACTACGATGACCCGGGCGACCCGTTCTACCGCTTCTTCCGCGTGATCAGCCCGCAGGTTCCCGAGTGGGACAGGCCTCAGGAGTTCATCGGAGAGGTCACGCCGGAGCCCGCAGCGATCTTGCTGCTCGGTTCGGTGCTGCTGCTCATCGGGCGACGGTTGCGCGCAAAAGCCTGAAGCCCCAACCCATCTTCTTAGCCCAATCGCGGGCCCGGGCAGGCGCCTTGGCCCGCGATGTTTTTCAGCGCCCGTAGCAACGCGCGACTTCGCGCATGGCGTAGCGGGCAAGCTCAAGGGCTGCCTCTTGCGCTCCCGGGGTCCTCACCAGGCTGACGCGAACGATGGCGCTGGCCGGGGACCTCCTCCGCAGCGTGTCCCAGATCAGATAGGCCTTGCTCAGATATTCGCTGGCGATCACGCGCTGCGGAGTCTGGTACCAGTAAAGAACCAGGGACTGCTCGCCTGCGCGGTACAGCACGTACTGATTGATCTCGACGGGGCCGTTTTCACTGGATACCTCGACGGTCTTCAGCTCGATCGGTTCCCAGCCCCCGCCCGGCAGGCAGTGCTTGGGCGAGTGCATCGTTTCCCCGGCCCGCGGATTGGCGTAATAGGCGATGAAAAGGTTGGCAATGCGGGCGCCCCGACGATAGGTGCGCGATAGATACGCAGTCGCGCCGAGCGATTCGGCAACTTGCTGGCGCAGCGGCGGGTCCTCTGTGCCCATCCAGCCGCCCAGCTCAAGCGGAATTTCCGAGAGCGGGCGCGCCAGCGAACCGGGCGGGCTGAGTTCTTTGGAGCGGGTGGCGACCAGACTGCCTGCCAGCACGGCACAGGTGGCCCACCACCGCCAGTCCTGAATCATTATTGTGTCCCTCCACCCACGAGGCGAGTCTCGAACAGTACCTTCAAGGTGCGGGCGGCCAGCCACAGCAAGCCGAAGCCGCACAAGAAAATCAGCCAGCCGGAAAATCCGTGATAAAACCCTGTACCCATCAAAGGAT
Organism: Bryobacteraceae bacterium; assembly: GCA_028275505.1. Lineage (GTDB taxonomy): Bacteria > Acidobacteriota > Terriglobia > Bryobacterales > Bryobacteraceae > DTHT01. The sequence continues at coordinate 483 of JAPWUP010000136.1, read as the reverse complement.
CGCGCTCGGAGAGCATCGCCGTCCCGGCCACCCGGATCACGTTGAACAGCACCGCGATGGGCAGTGCCATCAGCACTAGCGTCACCCGCGTCAGCGGACGCCGCAGCTCCAGGTAGCACAACAGCAGGGCTGCCACTGCCAGCGAGGAGATCGAGCGCAGCCCGCTACAGGCTTCGGCCACCCCAAGCGTCGTGGTGGCGAGATGAATGATGTTGCCGTCGCGGTACACTGAGATGCCGAGAGCTTGCGCCAGCTCCGTCGAGGCTGCAGAGGCTACCAGTTGCAACGGCCCGGCAAGACGGTTGTAAACCAATACGGGCAAGGGCACCGTGGAAGCCAGCAACAGCAGCGGGAACGCAAGGCGTTTCAACCATCCCCAACCGCGAAAGGTCCAGATCAAACCCGCCAGCATGAAAACCAGGGACATACGGGTGAGAAAGAACTCCGCGCCCAGCTTGCCGATCACATAGCTTGCCGCGGCCA
>JAPWUP010000134.1 GCA_028275505.1 Bryobacteraceae bacterium | reverse complement strand
GCAACTACCGAGCTGGGCCGCCAATTCAGCCGGCTCGCGGCCAAGATCGCCGGCGTGCCGGAGGAAAAGGCGGAAAAAGCCAAAGCCAGGCTGGGAATCTTTTTCTGAGAGCGACGTGCGAAGACTTTGTCGAGGAGACTGAGCGATGGCAACCGATTCGACCGCGGTAGGACCTCGGGCGGCCATGGACACGAGCTGGGCCACCCGGATTACCGAGTACCGGACGACTACCCCCGAGTACCAGGAACTGAAATTCGCGCTGCACCGCAAGCTTCTGGAGCGCATCAATCTGGAAGCGCTGGGCGCTCTGGCCGGCGAGCGCGTGCGCACCGAGGTACGTCTGGCGGTAGCCCGCCTGGTCGAAGAGGAGCGCACGCCGCTGAGTCTGGCGGAGAAGGAGCGGATTACCGAGGAAGTGCTGAACGAAGTGTTCGGCCTCGGGCCGCTCGAGCCGCTCTTGCAGGATCCCACGGTGTCGGACATCCTGGTGACGACGCCGCGGCTGGTCTATGTGGAGCGGCACGGCAAGCTCCAGCGCACGCCCGTCGAGTTCAAGGATGATCAGCACCTGATGCGGATCATCGAGAAGATCGTGGCGCGCGTGGGCCGGCGCATTGACGAGTCCTCACCCATGGTGGACGCACGCCTGCCCGATGGGTCGCGCGTCAACGCCGTCATCCCGCCGGTAGCCGTGGACGGGCCGCTGCTCTCCATCCGGCGGTTCCGGCGCGATCCCATCACGGCAGAAGAACTGGTGCGCAACCTCACCCTGACCGAGGGTATGCTCGAGGTACTCAAGGCCTGCGTGCGGGCGCGCCTGAACATCGTGATTTCCGGCGGCACGGGCGCGGGCAAGACCACGCTGCTGAACGTGCTCTCCGGATTCATTCCCGAAGACGAGCGCATCGTCACCATCGAAGACGCAGCCGAGCTGCAACTCCGGCAGGTCCATGTGGCGCGCATGGAGGCGCGGCCGCCCAACATCGAAGGACAGGGCGCGATCAAGATCCGGCAACTCGTGATCAACGCGCTGCGCATGCGCCCGGACCGCATTATCGTGGGCGAGGTGCGTGGCGAAGAGGCGCTGGACATGCTCCAGGCGATGAACACCGGTCACGACGGCTCGCTGACCACGATTCACGCCAACTCGCCGCGGGACGCCATCAGCCGCCTGGAAGTGATGGTGGGCATGGCCAACGCTAACATGGGCGTGCGCGCCATCCGGCAGCAGATCAGCTCGGCCATTGACCTGTTCGTGCAGATCGCGCGGTTCAGCGACGGGAGCCGCCGCGTCACCCACCTGATGGAGTGCGTGGGCATGGAGGGCGACCAGGTGACCGGGCAGGACATCTTCGTGTTCGAGAAAACCGGGGTCCGCGAGGACGGCAAGGTGCTGGGCCGTTTCCGTCCCACGGGCATTCGTCCCAAGTTCAGCGAGCGTCTGAAGGCGGCGGGGATCCAGCTTCCCCCGTCCATCTTCCAGACCGTGGTGGAGATCAAGTAGGCGATTATGGGCGCTGCAATTCTGACCTTCCTTCTGATCTTCGCCCTGGTGGCGCTGACCCTAGGTTTGGGTTTTCGCTACCTGGAAGGGCAGAGACGCAAGAAGATCACGGGGATGCTGGAGACAGCCACGGGCTCGGCCGGGGAGACAGTCACCTCGGTGCTGCTGGAGCCCGAGAAGCCTCCCCTGCTGGCGCGACTATTGGAGCGCTTCGACCTGATCCGGAAAATGGAGATGCACATCCAGCAGGCGGGCATGACGCTGACCCCGGGCGGTCTGCTCATGCAGATGATCTTCGCCGCCTTCTTGGGCGGCCTGCTGGGCTTGTGGTTGCGCCCGCTGGCGGTGGCGTGGTTGAGCGCTCTGGCGGGCACGCTGGCCGGCGGCGCGGCTCCTTATCTGATGGTGCTGCGGCAGCGCAAACGCCGGCTGGCCGCCTTCGAGGAGCAGTTTCCCGAGGCGCTGGATTTCCTGGCGCGAGCGATGCGTGCCGGCCATGCGTTTTCCATCAGCCTGGAGATGCTAGCCGACGAATCCTCGCCGCCGCTCAGCGTCGAAATTCGCAAGGTTTTCAACGAGCACAATCTCGGCCTTCCCATTGATACGGCCTTGAAGAATCTGGCGATGCGCGTGCCCCTGCTGGACGTGAAGTTTTTCGTTTCGGCCGTGCTGTTGCAGCGCGAAACGGGCGGCAATCTGGCGGAAGTTCTGACCAAGCTGGCGCGCATCATTCGCGAACGCTTCCAGCTGAAGGGGCAGGTCCGCGCGGCCAGCGCGCACGGGCGGGTGACGGGAGCGGTGCTCACCATCATGCCCATCGTGTTGATGCTGGGCCTGATGGTGGTGGCGCCGGGTTACCTGCAATCCATGTTCAACGATCCCGACGGCAAGTACATCGTGGGCGCCGCGGTCCTGGGCCTGTTGCTGGGTCATCTGACGATTCGCAAGATCGTGGACATCAAGGTGTGACGCCATGCCTGCGCTGATATCCCTGGCTTTGTTCGTGGTGCTCACGCTGAGCATCACTGCTTATGGCTACCGTCTCTATGTGCGGCCGCGCCGCTTTTACGAGCAACTGGGCGGGCCAGTGGCGGCCGACGCAGGGCCACTGGAGGCGCCGCAGAGCAAGCCTTTCATGGTTCGCCTGGTTGAAAAAGTGGGCGAGGCGGTGCCCATCTCGCCGCAGGAAGTTTCCATGACCCGCCGCTATCTGATTGCAGCGGGCTTTCGTTCCGACGTGGCGCCCAAGATTTACTACGGGCTGAAGGTCGTTTTGTGCGCCGTGGCCCTGATCGTGGCCCTGCTGGTGCGCGATTCCCTTACCGAAAGCCCGGTGCTGCGGGTGGTGCTGGTTGTGGCGGCGGCTCTGGCGGGTTTCTTCGCGCCCAACATGGTTTTGGATCATCTGGTGGCGCGGCGGCAGGAGAAGCTGCGGTTGTCGCTGCCGGATGCACTGGACCTGATGATCGTGTGCATGGAGGCAGGTCTGGGTCTGGATCAGGCGATTCTGAGCACCAGCCGCGAACTCGAGTACACGCACCCGGAAATCAGCCAGGAGCTCAAGCTGGTGAATCTGGAGATGCGCGCGGGCAAGCGCAGGCTGGAGGCGCTGAAGAACCTGGCGGACCGGACCGGTGAGCCGGAAATCCGCAAACTGGTGGCCACGCTGATCCAGGCGGACCGCTTCGGCACCAGCATCGCGGACTCGTTGCGCACGCACTCGGACTACCTGCGCGTGCGGCGCCGCCAGCAGGCGGAAGAGCGGGCAGCCAAGGTGGGCGTCAAGCTCGTGTTCCCGATTTTCTTCTTCATTTTGCCGGCCATGCTCGTGGTGGCTGCGGGACCGGGTTTACTGCAACTGTTCAAGAACCTGTTCCCGATGATGAAATCGTTCCAGATGTGAGCGGCTCTGCGCGGTCGGCGGGAAGGGAGGAATTTTTTGAGCGAAAGGAGAGAGGCAGATGGATAGCACCGTACTGTCGGCGATTCTTTGGATTGCTGCGGGTGGAGTGCTCGTGCTGCTGGTGATGCGGCGGCGCAAGCGGAAGCTTTCGAGCTGAAGCCGCCACCTGACTTAATGCACTTGGTTTAAGGCGCGCCCGCGCCCGCGGGGCGCCCCCATGGCACTGCCCGTGCGCGGGGCAAGGCCGGTACCCCGGGTCCTGCTAAGAACATACCGACGACGCGTGCCCGGGGGCACAGAGGGGGCGTTGCTCGGCGCCGGAGCCTACAGCACGCGTACCCGGAACGGCCGTATCATCTAGGAGTCAGGGGAAACACAAGCCGGTTCGAGGTGAGGCTTTATGCGAAGAGCAATCCTTGTGCTGACCGCCTTGATGGTTGCCGCGGCGCTCGTGGCGGCGGACGTGGCAGGAAAATGGAAGGCCGAATTCACGACGCCGGATGGGCAGACCCGCACCAGCATTTTCACCTTCAAAGTGGAGGGTGACAAACTGACCGGGACCGTTTCGAGCCCGCGAGGCGATGCGCCCATCCAGGAAGGCAAGGTGAGCGGTGACGAGATCAGCTTTGTCGTGGTGCGTGAATTCGGCGGGAACGAGGTACGCATTCACTACAAGGGCAAGGTAAGTGGCGACGAGCTGAAGCTCACTGTGGAATTCGGCGAGCGCAGCTTCGAGATGACGGCAAAGCGCGTCAGCGAGTAAGTTGCCGCAAACCGGCCCCGGCTAGACTTCCAGCTTCCAAGGCTCGCGATATTCCCGCCAGAGGTACTTGCGCGCCTCGGGCTGCACGGTGGTCTGTTTCTCGGAATCCCAGTCCACGCGGATTCCCGCCCGCAGGGAGACATTCCCCAGGATGCAGGCCGCAGTGGTCTTGTAACAGGTCTCCACGTCGGAGATGGGCCGCTGGCGCGTGCGGATGCATTCAATGAAATTGGCCCAGTGGTCCACGTTGGCGTTATTGGATCGCTGCACTTCGACCGGCTGCAGCTTCGATCTGCGCTCGGGGATGATGCGGTAAAAACTTCGATTGACGTAGAGGGTTCCTTCCGTGCCGTGAAACATGGTGCCGTAGCCCTGCCCCAGCGGCGCTTCCGCGTTGCACAGGCGGTTTTCATAAGTGGCGATGAAGCCCTCAGGATACTCGAAAGTAACCACGAGGGTATCGGGCGTTTCACGATTGTCCGTCAGCCAGTACTTGCCGCCCAGGGCAGTTACTGACTTGGGCATCGGTTCGTTGAACGCCATGTGCACGATGTCCAGCACGTGGACGCCCCAGTCGGTCAGTGAGCCGCCGGCGTAATCCCAGAAATAGCGGAAGTAAGGAAAGGGCTTCGGCTTCATTTCGGGATGGACGCCCCAGCGGTTGGCGTTGAAGCGGCGCATAGGCGCCGGCCCCAGCCACATGTCCCAGTCCAGGCCTTCGGGGATGCGCTCCTCATCCGGCGGGTTGCCGATGCCCTCGCGGGGCATGTTGCCGGTGTTCCAGGTCCGGCAGAACGTGACCTTGCCCAGTTTGCCGCTGCGCACGATTTCGACCGCCTGCTGGAAGTGGACGCCCGAGCGCTGCATGGTTCCGGCCTGCACCACGCGCTTGTACTTACGCGCCGCCTCGACCATTTTCTGGCCCTCGACGATGTAAGTGGAAAGGGGCTTTTCCACATACACGTCCTTGCCCGCCTTGCAGGCTTCCACCGTCATGTAGGCATGCCAGTGATCGGGCGTGGAGATGCAGACCGCGTCAATGGAGCGGTCCGCGATAATCTCGCGGAAGTCCTTGATGGCCTTGGGTTGCTGCCCATTCTTGCGCGCGTAGGCGACCGCAGCCTCCAGGTGGGGCTGGTAGCAGTCGCATACGGCGGCGATTTCCAGGTTATGGCGGATGGCGAAGCCGAGATTGGCCATGCCCATCCGTCCCATGCCGATGAAGCCGATGCGGATGCGATCGTTGGCGCCACGCAGATTCCCGGTGAAGATCTGCGTGGTCAGAGCGGCGGACGCACCCAGAAAGCTTCTGCGATCTGTCACGGTTGGCCTCCTCAACGGACGACGACGTTGACCAGCTTGTCGGGCACCACGATGACCCGAACGATCTGCTTGCCTTCGACAAAACTTCGAATCTTATCATCCTGCAAGGCCAGGCGCTCCAGCTCTTCCCGCGGAGCGCCCAGTGGCACGCGGATGTGACTGCGCACTCGCCCGTTGACCTGGACGACGACTTCCACTTCTTCTTCGCGCGCCAGCTCCTCGTCGTATTCAGGCCACGGCTGTTTGAAGACCGGGCCCTGGCGGCCCAGCTCTTCCCACAACTCTTCGGCCAGGTAGGGGACGAAAGGCGCCAGCATCAGGGTAATTTTCTCCAGCGCCTCGCGCAGCACGGCGGCCGAGAGACGCGCCTCGAGTGCGTGCAGTTCGTTGAGCAGCTCCATCAGCGCGGCGATGGACGTGTTGAAGTGCCAGCGCACCTCGAAATCCTGCGTGATCTTGCGGACGGTCTGGTGCAGCTTGCGCAGGGCGCGGCGGTCGGCTTCCGGATCGCCGGCCTCGTTGCTGCGCACACGGTCCACGTTGCGCGTGACGAAGCGGTAGGTGCGCGCCAGGAAGCGGTGCATGCCCTCGACCCCGGTGTCCTGCCACTCCAGCTCTTTCTCCGGGGGCGCGGCGAAGAGCACGAAAAGCCGGCCGGTGTCGGCGCCGTAGCGGGAGGCCAGATCGTCCGCCCCCACTACATTGCCGCGCGATTTCGACATGGCGGCGCCGTCCTTGAGCACCATGCCCTGGGTGAAGAGCCTGCGCACCGGTTCGTCGTGGCGGATGAGGCCGAGATCGCGCATCACCTTGCAGAAGAAGCGCGAGTAAATCAGGTGAAGAATGGCGTGCTCGATGCCGCCGATGTACTGGTCAATCGGGAACCAGTAGGCGATGATTTCGGGATCGTAGGGCAGCCGGTCATTGTGCGGGTCGCAGTAACGGTAGAAGTACCAGGAAGAATCCACGAAGGTGTCCATGGTGTCGCTTTCGCGACGCGCGGGGCCTTTGCAGCGCGGGCAGGCGACGTTGATGAATTCGGGCACGTTTTCCAGCGGGGAGCGGCCACGACCGGTGATCTGCACGTTGAGGGGCAGAACGACGGGCAGGTCGCTTTCCGGCACGGGCACGATGCCGCAGTCGGGGCAATGGATCATCGGGATGGGCGTTCCCCAGTAACGCTGGCGTGAAATGCCCCAATCCTTGAGCCGGTAGGTGACGGCGGCCTTGCCGAATCCTTCGCGTTCGGCTTTCTCGGTCATGCGGCGGCGTGCTTCGGCGCTGGCGAGGCCGGAGAACTCACCGGAGCGCTCGACGATGCCGTCCTCGACGAAAGCTTCCTGCATGGCGCTGGCCTCGGCCAGGGGTTCGCCGACGGGGCGAATGACGGGCCGGATTTCGATGCCGTACTTGCGGCAGAACTCGAAGTCGCGCTGGTCGTGTGCCGGGACGGCCATGATGGCGCCGGTGCCGTACTCCATCAGCACAAAGTTGGCGATCCAGATGGGCAGGCGCTCGTGGTTGTAGGGGTTGATCGCGTAGCGTGCGGTGAAGATACCCTCTTTTTCCGTCTCGGCCAGATCGCGCCGGGCGCGGGCGTCAATCATGGCCTTCAGCTGCGCGCGGGCTTCGGCGGGCGTCAGCTCGGCGCTCAGGGGATGCTCGGGCGCCAGGAGCACGCAGGTGGCGCCGAAGATCGTGTCCACGCGGGTGGTGAAGATGGGAATCGGGCGGCCGTCGTCGAGCCGGAAAACAATTTCGGCGCCTTCGGAACGCCCGATCCAGTTCCGCTGCATGGTGAGCACGCGTTCCGGCCAGTGGCCTTCCAGTTGGCGGATGTCTTCGAGCAGCTGCTCGGCGTAGGCGGTGATGCGCAGGAACCACTGCTCGAGTTCGCGCTGCTCGACCGGAGTGGACTTGTGACGCCAGCACACGCCGTCCTGGACCTGCTCGTTGGCGAGCACAGTGGCGCACTGCGGGCACCAGTTGACCCACGCCTTCTTGCGGTAGGCAAGGCCGCGCTCGTACATCTTGAGGAAGAACCACTGGTTCCAGCGGTAGTATTCCGGCTCGCAGGTGGAGATTTCGCGGCTCCAGTCGTAGCTGAAGGCGTAGCGCTCGAGGGTGCGCTTCATTTCGGCAATGTTGCCCAGCGTCCAGTCGCGCGGGTGCAGGCCGCGCTCGATGGCCGCGTTTTCGGCGGGCAGGCCGAAGGCGTCCCAGCCCATGGGGTGCAGCACGTTGAAACCGCGCATCCACTTGTAGCGGGCCAGTGCGTCGCCGATGGTGTAGTTGCGCAGGTGGCCCATGTGCAGGGTGCCGCTGGGGTAGGGCAACATCTCCAGCACGTAGTATTTGGGCTTTGAGGGATCGGTATCGGCGCGGTAGAGCGCGGCGTCGCGCCAGCGCTCCATCCATTTCATTTCCAATTGCTGCGGGTCGTAGTTCTTCTCCGGCATAGATCTTTCAATGTTTGCAAATTCCTGCGATCGTCGGCATCGCTGGAGCGGGGCGTTTCCAGGATGAAGGGGAGCCGGCGCAGGCGCGGGTGGTTGAGGATGCGGCGGAAGCCATCCGGGCCGATGGCGCCGCGGCCGATGTGTTCGTGGCGGTCCCGGCGCGAGCCCAACGGGGCCTTGGAATCGTTGGCGTGGATGAGCTTCACGCGGTCCAGGCCCAGGATGCGATCGGCCTGCTCAAGTGTCTGGCGCAATCCTGCTGCGCTGGCGACGTCGTAGCCGGCGGCGAGGCAGTGCGCGGTGTCGAGGCAGAAACCGATTTCGAAGTCGGTGCCGCCCGCCGCCATCTGGCGAATGGCAGCCAGCTCTTCGAAGCGCGCGCCCAGGGAATTTCCCGCTCCGGCCGTGTTCTCGAGCAGCAGGACGAGGCCGTCGGGCTGGAGGCCGCGAGTGGCGCGAATCAGGGAGGCGGCGACGCTCTCCAGTCCGCGCTCCGGGGTCGAGCCGCGGTAACTGCCGGGATGGATGACCAGATATTCGGCGCCGAGCCGCAGCGCATGACGGATTTCGCAGCGCAGGGCGGCCACGGAGCGGGCCCTGAGGCTCGGGTCCGCGGCTGCGAGGTTGATCAGGTAGTTATCGTGCACGGCCAGAGGCCACAATGCGGCACGTTCCCGCGCTGCCCGGAACCTCTTGACCTCATCCGGATCCAGCGACCGGCGGGGCCACAGCCGAGGGCTGCCCGTAAAGATCTGGAAGGTATTGGCGCCGAGGGCGGTGGCCCGCCAGACGGCCTGCTCCAGGGAACCGGCGATCGAGGTATGGATTCCGAGGCGCAGAAAATCCATCCTAGCAGGAAGGGCGCCGGGGGTGATTCCGGGCACCGGGGTGCAGTACGGGCGGGGAGGGTTGGTACCATTCAGCCCCGATATTCCCCTTACGACCCCGGAAAGTGGCCATTGGGCCGAACGGGCTAGAGCATCCGGAACTCCCTGTTTATAATGGCGCTGAAGGGCGACAAGCGCCCAGGGCACCGTGCAGGAGGACGACAGTTGAGCACGATCACCTACCCCCCATTCCAGGTCAAGGTCAAGGGATATCAGATCATCCAGCCGGAGACCACCTTTACCGGGGCGCGCATCGAGCCGCTGAGGCGAGGGCTGCCCAAGATCACGCAGTCGCTGTGCCCGGAGTGCGTGCGCGTGATCGAAGCCCGCATTTTCGAGGAACGCGGCAAGGTCATGATGGAGAAGACCTGCCCGCAGCATGGCTATTTCAAGGACGTCTATTACGGCGATGTCCGGCTCTACCTGAAGATGGAGAAATGGAATTTCGGGGACAACCGCGGGCTGAGCAATCCCCAGATTCCCAATGCCACGCGCTGCCCGGACCAGTGCGGCCTCTGCTCGATGCACACCAGCCACACTTCGCTGGCCAACATTGACCTGACCAACCGTTGCAACCTGACCTGCCCGATCTGCTTCGCCAACGCGAACGTGACCGGTTACCTGTACGAGCCGACGCTGGACCAGGTGCGGCGCATGCTCCAGACGCTGCGCAACGAGCGCCCCGTGGCGGGCCGGCTGATCCAGTTTTCGGGCGGCGAGCCGACCATTTACCCGCACTTCTTCGAAGTGCTCGAGATGGCCCGCGACATGGGCTTTTCGCATATCCAGATTGCGACCAACGGGCTGGCCTTCACCAGCTTCGAGTTCGCCCAGCGGGCCAAAGAAGCGGGCCTGCACACGCTCTACCTGCAATTCGACGGCGTCACGGACGACATTTACCTGCGCACGCGGGGCCGGCCGTTGCTCGAGGCCAAGCTGCAGGCCATTGAGAACGTCCGCAAGGCAGGCATGAAGATCTGTCTGGTGCCCACCATCGTGCGCGGTCTCAACGACCACCAGATCGGTGACATCGTCAAGCTGGCGCTGGACAACATTGACGTGGTCAGCGCCATCGCCTTCCAGCCGGTCAGCTTCACGGGTCGCATTTCGCGGCGCGAACTAGAGGCCAAGCGTTTCACCATGGCGGACGTGGCCCTGGCCATCCACGAGCAGACGGGTATCTGCGATGCGGTCGAGGACTGGTTCCCGTTGTCCTGCGTGGCGCCATTTTCGCGGCTAGCCAGCGCCATCCGCGGCGAGCTGACCACCACGCTGACCTCGCACCCGCACTGCTCGATGGGCACCTATCTGTTCGTGGACTCCAAGAAGCGGGGCACGCCGGTGACGCGCTTCGTGGATATCGGCGGCATGCTCCAGGAGATGGATCTGCTGGCGCGGAAGACTACCAAGCAGACGGTGAAGCTTTACACCAAGATCCAGGCCTGGAACGTGCTGCGCAAGTATTTCTACGAAGAGCGCGCTCCCGAGGGCTTGACCTTCCAGAAATTCCTCCAAACCTTACAGGGCCTGATGGACAAGCGCTACGGCCGCGGCGAGGCGGAAAAGAAAGGTTTCTCTTACAAGACGCTGATGGTGGCGGGGATGCACTTCATGGACCTGTACAACTACGACATCGAACGGGTCCGGCGGTGCATCATCCACTATGCGGCGCCCAACGGGATGTTGTACCCGTTCTGCACTTACAACTCCGGCCCGTGCTTCCGCGAAAAGATCGAGCGGAAATACTCGGTCCCTGTGAGCCGACCGTCCGGGCTGATCCAGATCGAGGCCTAAATTTCGGTCTTCCCGGGATCCCTCGCGCTGTGATATAAGTTAGCGGGGGAAGTGGGTATGGTTGCGGGCTGCCCGGCCGACGCCAGGCTGTGGAGCTGCCTCTACCAGACGTATCCCGAGTTTTATTACTTTGCCGGGGCGGTGGCGGTTGGATTCTTCCTCGTGTGGCGGCGATGGGCACCCCTGCTGCTGGCCCTGGTCCTGGTCGGCACCGCCTTGCTCCTGCGCACCTGGGGCGTGGTGAGGTGAGGGGGGCGCCAACTGCATCGGGCGGTGCCGCGAGAAGCGATCGAACGCTTCCCGCAGCGCTGGCATCAGCCGTACCCGCGCATGGTCCGGCAAGGGGAGAGGGATCTGTCCGAGTGGCTGACATCGCCCCTGTCGCTGACATGCCCAGGTAGATCCTGACCCAGGATCTGCCTGG
>JAPWUP010000019.1 GCA_028275505.1 Bryobacteraceae bacterium | reverse complement strand
TCAAGCCGAAAGAAGGTTCCTTCCAGTTCGAGCCGATCGAAGGCAGCCAGGGCCTCAGCATGATGACCATTAACGCCGGCTACGAAGGCACGTACGCCGACCTGATGCATTTCCTGAACCTGCTGGATCGCTCGCCGCGTCTGCTGATCCTGAGCGACCTGCAAGCCGCACCGCAGGCCTCCGGGATGACGCTGAACGTGACGATGAAGCTGAACGCTTTCGTGCGCGACCAGGCGGCGCCGGCGGCGGTGGCGGCGCGGAGGGAGGCATCAGCGCCATGAAGGTCGGAGCGGAGCCGAAGAAAGTCGCGCTGCTGGCAGGCCTGCTCGTGGTTCTCGCCTACGTGACGTACACCAACGTTTTGCAATCCGGGCCGGCGCCGCCCGGCACTCGCGCGACCGTCGCGCGGACCTCACCGCTGCCCTCATCCGCGCGCCCGGAGCCCGAAGCCCGTCCGGCGCCCCCTCGTCCCGTGTTGCGCGAGTTCCGGCCCTCTTTGAAAGTGGATCGGCGCGAGCGGCCCCTGGATCCCGGCACGATTGATCCGACCCTGCGGCTAGACTTGCTGGCCCGCTTGCAGTCGGTGACGCTGACCGGCGGGGCGCGCAACCTCTTCCAGTTCGGACCGGCGCCTTTGCCCAAGAATCCGGAGCCCAAAGTCATTCCCAAGCCCAAGACCGATGACGCTGCGCGCGAGGCGCCCAAGCCCGCCGAAACGCCGAAACCGCCACCGCCGCCGATCCCGCTCAAGTTCTACGGCTATGCCAGCAACCCGGGAGCCGGTCCCAGACGCGGTTTCTTTCTGAACGGCGAGGATATCATCGTGGCGGGCGAGGGCGAGGTAATTCAGAAACGCTACAAGGTGGTGCGGATCGGAGTAAACTCGGCGGTGGTGGAAGATATCGAGCACAAGCATCAGCAGACGCTGGCGCTGGAGGAACCCTCATGAGCGCGGCGCGCGCACAATCCCGGGAATCCGGTTTCGCTCTGCTGTTTGTGTTCGCCATGGCGGCAGCCGTCGCGTTCCTCTTTTACCGCGAACTGCCGCGCATCGCCTTCGAACGCCAGCGCGAGAAAGAACAATTGCTGATCGAACGGGGCGAGCAGTACAAGCGCGCCATCCAGCTCTACGTGCGCAAGTTCAACCGCTACCCGGCCCAGTTGAGCGATCTCGAAAAAACCAACAACATCCGCTTCCTGCGCCGGCGCTACAAGGACCCGATGACGGGCAAGGACGAGTGGCGGCTGATTCACATCGGGCCGGGCGGCGTCCTCACGGATTCGGTCCTGAACAAACCCGGCTCGACGGGTGAACAGAAACTGGAGAGCAAGGAACAGGCGCAAGCCGAGGGCCAGCAAGGCCCTCTGCCCGTCATCCGGAGACGACCGAGCGAATTGCCGGGCGCGCAACCGGCGCCCGGCTTCGCAGTTGACCCGACGGCAGGCGGCTCGCCGGACCAGCCGCCTGGGGTCGCTTACGTCGGACTGCCGCCCTACGCCAGCCCGGGTGGACCCGATCAGCCAAGGTTCGAACCTGTGCCAATTGCCCAGCCGCAGACCTCGCCTTCCGGGGTCGTCGTGTACCCGATCCAACCCGGGCAGCAACAGGTCTATCCCGCACCGGGTCAGGGGCCCGGCCAAACTGGCCAACCGGTGTATCCGATCCCTGGCCAAGTCCAATACGGCCAGCCAGCCTACCCTGTGCCGGGCCAGGTCTCCTTGCAGCCGGGGACGACTTCCGGAGCGGTCCAGACCGGCGGGATCCAGCCCACGCCCGGCATCCCCATTCAGGTGGGCGTGCCCCAAGCTCCCGGACAGGCCCCCCTTCCGCCCGGCCAGCAGCCTCCCTATCCCACACAGAATGTTCCGGGGCTGCCCGGGCCATACGGGCAGCCCGGAGTGCCCTCGCTCGGCGCGATCACGATCACGCCCGGCACTACGCAGCCGTCGCAACCGCCCCAGCCGGTTTACTCGACGCAACCGGGCGTCAGCGGCGCGCCTGCACCCGGTCAGAGCACGTTCCCGCAGCCAGGCTACCAGCCTCTCCCCTCGGAGCCAGCCCAGAACCCGGCCCTCCAGCTCATCCGGGATCTTCTCACCAAGCCGCGGCCAGGCGGTCTTGCCGCGATCCAAGCTCAACAGCAGCAGGCCGGCGCTCTGGGCGTGCAGATCATGGGCGGTGGCATCGCTGGCGTGGCCAGCACGGCGGAAGGCGAGTCCATCATGGTCTACAACGAGCGGACCAAATACAACGAGTGGGAGTTCGTTTACGACTTCCGCAAGGATCCGCTGAGGATGGGGCGGCTGGGCCAGATCGGCATACAGCCTGGTCAGGCGACGGCGCCCGCGACAGGCTCGCAAGGTCAAAGCCAGCCGTCCCTGACCCCTGGCACGCGCAGGAGATGAGCGAGTGCGATTCCACCTGCTTGTCCCGCTTGGGGTGCTGCTTTGCGGAGGCGTGATCATGGCCGAACAAAACCAGCGTCCGCGCGCCCGCGATCTCGGAATCGTGGTGGGCAGCCTGCCTCCCGGGCCGCTGAACGCCATCACGGACGTCAGCGGAGTGGCGGTGGGCCACGCCACGCTGATCCGTGGCGAAGACATCCGCACCGGCGTCACAGCCATCCTGCCGCACACCGGCAATCTTTTCCGCGAAAAAGTCCCGGGCGCGGTCTTCATCGGCAACGCGTTCGGCAAGCTGATCGGTTCCACGCAGGTCAATGAGCTGGGAGAGATCGAAACGCCGATCCTGCTGACTTCCACGCTGAACGTGTGGAGGGTTGCCGACGCGCTGGTAGATTACATGCTGGCGTTACCCGGCAACGAGAATGTGCGCTCGATCAACCCGGTAGTGGCCGAGACCAACGACGGCGCGCTGAACGACATTCGCAGCCGGCCCGTGGGACGCGAGGAAGTGTTCCAGGCACTGCGCAACGCGCGCGGCGGGCCGGTGGAAGAAGGCGCCGTCGGCGCGGGGACGGGAACCATCGCTTTCGGCTTCAAGGGCGGAATCGGCACGGCGTCGAGGCGGTTGCCCGAGGCGCAGGGAGGCTGGACGGTGGGCGTGCTCGTTCAAACCAACTACGGTGGCGACCTGCGCATCTGTGGCGCGCCCGTAGGAAGGGAACTGCGGGCGGGTTCAGGCACGGGCGACGGCTCCGTAATCGTGGTGATCGCGACTGACGCGCCGCTGGATGCACGCAATCTCAAGCGGCTGGCGGCGCGGTCCATGCTGGGTCTGGGACGCACGGGATCGTCCGGCGCCAACGGCAGCGGCGATTACGCCATCGCGTTCAGCACCGCGCCTGAACTGCGGATCTACGCGGATCGGCCCCGCCAGCCGGCGCGGGTGCTCTCGAACGAAGCCATGTCGCCGCTGTTTCTGGCGGTGATCGAGGCGACCGAGGAGGCCGTCTACAACTCGCTGTTCCGCGCTGTGACCACCACCGGGCGCGGCCGCACCGTGGAGGCCTTGCCCATCGAAGCGACCATCGAGATCCTGCGACGCTATCGGGTGCTTCACTAAGAAAACCCACGGGCTTGTCCGGAACCGCGCCCGCGGTCGGCTAAAATGGTGCGGTGCGAAAGGTTCCCGCCATGCGACGAGGTTATCGTTACCTGATTCCCCTGCCTTGCCTTCTGCTCCTGGCTGCTTGCGAGCAGGCGCCCAGGAAAGCGGAAAAGGCCAAGGAACCGCCCAAGCCGCCGGAGCCGGTCTCCGCCCAGTATGCATTCCATCAGATGTACGTTTACGCGCGAAGCTGGGCGCCGGACGCGACGCCGTTGCGCGTGGCCAGCATCGAGCTGACCGAGGTCCCCTGCAAGGCGGGCAAGTGCGGCGCCTGGGAGGCGGTGTTCGTTTCCCAGCGGCTGGGTCGCGCGCGACGCATCACATACTCAGTGATCGAGGCCGAGGGTAACTTGCACAAGGGCGTTTTCGCGGGGCCGGAGGAGACCTGGACCGGGCCGCGCGGACAGGCCGAGCCGTTCCCCGTGGCGGCATTCAAGGTAGACGCCACCGCCGCCCACGAGGTCGCCATGAAAAAAGGCGCCGACTACGCCAAGAAGAACCCGGACATGCCCATGAGTTACCTCCTCGAGAAAACCAAGCGCTTCCCGAACCCCGCCTGGCGCGTCATCTGGGGTCGTTCCGTGGGCACCAGCGCTTACTCGATTTTCGTGGACGCTTCCACGGGCGAGTATCTGGCCACTGCCCGCTGAAAATCAACGCGGCGGGTAGCGCTTGCTCTCGCCGGTGCGCTGGTTGGTGACGGTAAACGAGCCATTCGGCTCAGCGCGCAACTCGATCCAGTATCCTTGGCAGGGAGTATCGAGATTGGCGATGCGGTTTTCAGGCGCGTTCTCTTCGCGGCTGGCATTCAGCGAAAGGTGAAGCTGCCAGAGATCCTCCAGCCCGGGCAGGCTCCGCAACAGCCGCAGCACTTCGGGCGAGCCTCCCTTTTTGGCGCCATTGTTCATGATGGCGACGCGCGGGCGAATCGCCTGCACCAGGGCCGGTGCGTTCGAGAGATTCGTCCCGTGGTGGTTCACCAGGTAAACGTCCACCGTGCCGATGCGGTTCTCCGGGCAGACCAGCTCCAGCTCCTTGTTCCAGGTGAGGTCGGCCAGGTCGAGGAAACGGAACTTGCCGTAGCGCAGCAGGAAGCCGATCGAGCGGGCGTTCTCGGTGGGATCATCGTCCTTGCGCGCGGTCCCTTCGCAGTGCGGATTGCGCGCGCCGGCGCCGGGCAAGGAACGTGGTATGAGGTCGCCGCGGGCGGCGACGACCAGGACTTCCACACCGCGCAGCGGGATCCTGTCGCCCGGCTTTACGGTCAGGCGACGGCCCTTGGAGAGGGCGCGGCGGTACGATTCTGAAAGCTTGCGGGCGCTTTCCCCAGTTTCCGTGTTCTCGCCGTGATCCACGAAACAGGCCACGGGCACGTAGTTCAGCAGGGGTTCGATGCCGCCCACGTGATCCAGGTGGTAATGCGTCATCAGCAGATAGTCAATGCGCTGAATGCCGGCGTGGCGGGCGGCGGCCTGGATGCGTTTGGCGTCCCGATCGTCGAAGCCCGGCCAGCCGGCGTCCACCAGCAGAGACTCGCCGTCGGGTGTGACGATCAAGGTGGCCTGGCCGCCTTCGACGTCCACGAAGTAGATCCGCAAATCGCGCGCTGCAGGCCAGGCGGGCACGAGCGCGAGCAAGGCCACCGAGAGCAGGACTCGCCGCATGGCGGAAATCGTATCATAGAGAACCAGCGGATCGGGGGAACTTGCTTCCGCCGCTCCTCGTAGTTCTCAACAGGAAGGCGCGATGCCCTATTGTTGCCAGTGCGGCAATCAGGTGGCGGAGACGGACGTCTACTGCCGCCGCTGCGGGGCGCGCCAGCCCGTGCCGGAGCGCGGACAGCCGCCGCGCGAGACCCTCAGCCCGCGAACCGCTTCCGTGCTGTGTTACGTGCCGCTGATCGGCTGGATCGCGGCCGTCGGGGTGCTGGCCAGCGAGCGGTTCCGGCAGAACCGCACCGTCCGCTTCCACGCTTTCCAGGGGCTGTACCTGTTTGTCGTCTATCTCATCGTGGAGTGGGTGGTAGGGCCGTTTTTCCGCACGCTTCCCGGCGGAGCGCTGCGCCCGGACAAGTGGTTGAACCTGGGACTGGTGGCGGTGGGGATCTTCATGATGATCAAGACCAGCCGGGACGAAGTGTACTCGCTGCCCATCCTGGGCGAGCTGGCGGAAAAGTCGGCCGCCGAATCCTGAGGAGCGCCGGAAAATCCCCGGGTCCCACCGGTGTGTTATATTTATTCAAGTACCTGAATATTTAAACGCACGATGAAGAAGCGGGCAGGCATTGTCGGGTTTCGCGGCTACAGCGGCGCGGAGCTGCTGCGCATCCTGGCGCGGCACCGCCATGTCGAACCCTGGCTGCTTGAGCATCGGGGCGAGACCGATGAGGCGCCGCGCATCCGGGGGGAAACGCGTCCTCCCTGCGTTCCTCTGACGCCGGCAGCGGTGCGGGAACACAAGCTGGCGGTGGTCTTTCTGGCCACGCCGCCCGAGGTCTCCATGGAGCTGGCCCCGAGCCTGCTGGAAGCCGGCGCTCGCGTGATTGATTTGAGTGGCGCCTTCCGCCTGCGGCTGCCCGAAACCTACCGCCGGTGGTACAGGGCCGAGCACACGCAACCCGAGCTTCTGGCCGAGGCGGTCTACGGCTTGCCGGAATTTTATCGGGATCGCATCCGCAACGCGCGCCTGGTGGCCAACCCTGGCTGCTATCCCACGGCCGCCAGCCTGGCGATCCGGCCTTTGGTGGAGGCTGGCGTGGTGGACCGCTATGCGGGGATCGTCTGCGACGCCAAATCGGGCGTGAGCGGGGCCGGGCGCAAGCCCACCCTGCGCACCAGCTTCTGCGAGGTCACGGAAAATCTGAGCGCGTATTCCGTGCTCGACCACCGGCACGTGCCGGAGATCCTGCTGAATTGCGAACTGGAGGAAGGCGAGCTGAGCTTCACCGCCCAACTGGTCCCCGTGGACCGGGGCATTCTGGAAACGGTTTATTTCCGCGGCTTGGAAATCGCGGGTCCGGAAGCCCTGCTCGAGATCTACGAGCGGCGCTATGGGCGCGAGCCGTTCATACGGCTTTACGAGCCGGGGCACCTGCCCGATTTGCGCGCCGTACAGCGCACGAATTACTGCGATCTGGGGGTGGTGTACGACGCGGGCACGGGTCGCGGCGTGGTGGTGGCCGCCATTGACAATCTCGTCAAAGGTGCTGCCGGCCAGGCGGTGCAGAACATGAACCTGATGCTCGGCTTTGCGGAAACGGAGGCGCTGCTGTGAGGGCGGTCATCAAGCTGGGCGGCACGCTGCTCGAAACCGAAGCGTCCCGGCGGCGCCTGGCCCGCGAGCTGGCGCAGGTTGCGTCGGACGGCGCGCGGCTGGTGGTGGTGCACGGCGGCGGCAAACAGATGAGCCGCTTCCTGGCTGAGCGCGGCGTCAGCAGCCGGTTCGTGAACGGCCTGCGCGTCACCACCCCCGAGGTGTTGGAAGCTGTGCTGATGGTGGTGGCCGGCAGCATCAACCGTCAACTGGTGGCGACGTTGATCGAGGCGGGCGCCATGGCGATTGGCTTGAGCGGCGTGGATGGCTGCCTGATGGAAACCGAGCCGCTGAGTGAAGAACTGGGCGCGGTGGGACGCCCGGTGCGGGCCAATTCCGAGCTGCTGGAGCTGCTGACGCAACACGGTTACATGCCGGTAGTAGCCTGCGTGGGGGGCGATCGGCGCGGGGCCATCTACAACGTGAACGCGGATCAAATGGCCGCGGCGCTCGCTGCGGGCTTCCGGGCTGACGCCCTCATCCTTCTCACCGACGTCGGCGGAGTGCTGGATGGAAACGGAAGACCCCTGCCCGAGCTTACCTCAAACCAGGCCCGACAGCTTATCGCCGAGGGCATCGCCACCGGCGGCATGCAGGCCAAACTCGAGGCAGCCCTGGGCGCCTTGCGAGCCGGAGTAGGCCGCGTGCTGATCGCCCCCGGCGCTGAAACCGACGTCGTGCCCCGCTTGCTGGCCGGCGAGCACGTCGGCACCCGGCTCATCGAGCAGGAGACTCCCTCGTGAACCCTGATCCCACCGCCGCATCGCCCTGGGTCTGTACTCTGGAGCCAGCCTTCGTCAAGGCCGTCGTCGCCGACATTCCCGAACTGCTGCGGCTCATCAATTCGTTTGCGGCCCGAGGCATCATGCTGCCGCGCACCGAGCTCGAACTGGCGGAAAACCTCCGCGATTTCACGGTGGTGCGCGAGGCCGGACGGTTGCTTGCCTGCGGAGCGCTGCACATCTATTCCCCTTCCAGCGGCGAGATCCGTTCGCTGGCGGTGGATCCGGCGGCGCAGGGACGCGGCCTCGGACGCGGTCTGGTGGCGGCGCTGGAGCAGGAAGCGCGCGATCTGGGTTTGCGGACCGTTTTCGCCTTTACCTACATCCCCGAATTCTTCCGAAAGCTCGGATATTTCGAGGTGGACCGTTCCGAATTGCCGCTGAAAGCGTGGAAGGATTGCCTGCGCTGCCCGAAATTCCAGAGCTGCGACGAGATTGCGGTTCTGAAAAATCTCTCATGAGCCGGAGTAGCCGCATACGTAGCGGGTGAGCAAGGCCTCTGAAAGCGGGAAGCGAGGGATGTGAGTCCAGTTCCTGCAAACGTTTGTTAACTTTCATTCAGTATCCCTCCTACCCCTAAAATGCGTACCCGTTCCCCGCAAAAAATTCGTCCTGTCCCGCGAGAAAGAAGCGTTCGTTCGACGTCTACTTTTATACAATTATCCGGGTTGACGGCGCGCCATATTGCGACAAGAGGTCGAACATGCGAGCGCAAGCCGTGGATGTCCGCGAAGCAACAGGGCGAATTCTTGCCTGCACGATTTTCCGGGCCAGCGGCAAGAAGCTGCTGGCCAAGGGACATGTCATCAGCGAGGAAGACGTCCAGCTTCTGGCCACCGAGGGACTGGACAAGATCTGGGTGACCGAGCTGGAAGAAGGCGAGGTTCCCGAAGACGAAGCCGTGCTGGCCGTTGCTTCCCACATGGCCTGTGGGGCGGCCGAGGTGAAATTGGCCCCTGGCGGCCGCGCAAATTTGCTGGCCACGGAAGACTGCTGCGTCCTCCTCGATGAAGATTTGTTGCGGCAAATCAACTGCACTTTTTCGGTCGTGATCGCGACGGTGACCAATTTCGGGTTTGCCCGCGCCGGGCAGCGCATCGCCACGATCAAGAGCGCGCCCTTCGCCGTCGCGCAGCAGGAACTGGAAGCTATCCTCTCGGTCCTGCGCGAGCGCGGGCCTTTGTTGCAGGCACGCCCGATTCGCACGCCCGTGATCGGGGTCCTCTACAGCGATCCCTTGCACGGCGATCGCGCGCGCCAACTGTTCGAAAGCATCGTCCGGCAAAAGCTGGAGCGTTTCGGCGTCACGCCCGGGTTCACGCTCTGCGCCGTCGAAGAAGATGCCGCGCTGGTGCGTGCCTTGCAACACCTGCTGCGGGTGCGACCCACGGTGATCCTGATCGCTTCGACCACGGCGCCGGCCGGGCCTTCCGATGCGATCGGGCGCGCCGTAGCCCAGGTGGGCGGGCAACTGGAAAAGTTCCTGGCGCCGGTGGAGCCCGGCAATCTGCTCCTGCTGGCTTACTGCGACGACATCCCCGTGGTGTCCGCGCCGGGTTGCTACCGCTCCGCCAAGCCAAACGTGGTAGACTTATTGCTGCCTCCGTTGCTGGCGAGGTATCGGGTTTCGGGTTGGGAAGTCGCCTGTCTCGGCCACGGAGGCCTGTTAGCCTGATACAGTCTCCTCCACAGCACGGTGGCGTCACCTCCGAACCCACCGTGGATGCTCCTCAGCCGGGCGCCTCCCCCGCGGCGCCCGGCTCTTTTTGTCGCTTGACAACGGGCCGCAGGCAGCGAAAAGCTGGAAACTGCCATGCGCATTACCAGCGTCCGATCCTTCCTGCTCAGCTCGCCCTTGCCTGAACCCCTGCGGCTGCCCTTCTGGGGCGGGGAACGAACCATCGTCAAGCGGGACGCCATGCTGATCCGCGTCGAGACCGAACACGGTCTGGTGGGGTACGGCCCCGGGCCGGCAAGCGAATCCGCCCAGCAGGCGATTGAACGCGTCGTCGCACCGTTTCTGGAAGGCAAGACCCTGGCGGATCCGGACGCCCTGCGCATCCTCTTCCTGGAGGGTCCCGCACGCCAGCATCCCGAAGCCATCAAGCCCTACTGCGCGGTCGAGATTGCACTGTACGATGCTCTGGGCAAAGCGCTGGGCGTGCCGGTGTCGGAGTTGCTCGGCGGGCGCGTGCGCGATCGCATTCGAGTTTATGGCAGCGCCGGGATGTACCAGCCCGCCGAAGGGTATGCCCGGGAGGCGGCTCAGATCGCCGCCCTCGGTTTCCCCGCCTACAAGATGCGGCCCGCGCTGGGACCCGAAGGAGACCTCGAGGCGGTGCGTTTGATGCGCGAGGTCGTGGGTCCCGATGTCGAGCTCATGGTGGACGCGCATGCCTGGTGGCGCATGGGCGATCGCAGCTATTCCTGGGAAACTGTCGAGCGGCTGGCGCAGCAAATGGCGGAGTACCGGATCGCGTGGCTGGAAGAACCCTGGCCGCCCGAAGATCACGAATCCTACCGCCGCCTCAAAGAGAAGAACTACGTGCCCCTGGCTTCCGGCGAACACGAACCCAGTGAAGACAGTTTCCTGGACCTGATCCATAACAACTGCGTGCACTACGTGCAGATGGATATCTGCTGCCAGGGCGGCTATCCCACCGGTCGGACGTTGCTCAGCGAGATCGCGCGCGAAGGGCTGCGTTTCGCGTTCCACAGCTGGGGCACGGCGCTCGAGTTGATCGCGGCAGCGCACCTGGGCATTTGCTGGCCGGAAACCGTGGTGGAGTGGCTGGAATACCCGTGTTATTCCAATGGCGGTCGCCCGGGCATGTACCCGTTCCCGCTGGCCGAGGAAATCCTGCGCGAGCCGCTGGTGGTGGAGAAGGGCGATCTGGTCGTGCCCTCCGAACCCGGCTTGGGCGTCACGGTCAACGAAGACGTCATCCACCGCTACCCATGGATCCCGGGGCCGTGGACGTGGTTCCGCCTGGATTCGCCGCCGCAGACCCTCTACGTCAGCTCGGACCACAGCGTGAAGTGGGCCGGAAAGAGCTGAGCGTCACTGGTGAGCGATGTTTCCGGAACTCGCCGCAGGCGTCGCTGCTGCCCTGGCCGCGGCTGCCTATGCCGTGCGCGGCCCTTCCTGCCAGTGGCTCGGACCCTCGATCTACCGCGGCCCGCGAAACCGCGCCGCCATCGCGCTGACTTTCGATGACGGTCCGAGCCCGGGCACGCCCGAGCTGCTCGAGCTGCTGGCGCAGCACGAGGCGCGAGCAACCTTTTTCGTCTGCGGCCTCAACGTCGAACGCTACCCGCAAATCGTGCGCGCCGCGGTCGAGGCAGGCCACGAACTCGGCAATCACGGCTACGCGCACGCGCGCCTCTGGCTGCGCAACCCCGCGTTCATTTACCAGGAGGTAGCGACGGCGCAGCGGGCGATCACAGCAGTCGCAGGCAGGCCCCCGCGCTGGTTCCGCCCTCCCTACGGCGTTCGCTGGTTGGGTCTGCGGGAAGCCCTGCGTCGGCTGGACCTGACTTTGGTCACGTGGACTGTGCTCGCGCAAGACTGGAAGCTGCCCGCCGAGCGGATCGTGCGTCGCTTGGAGCGCCGCGCCGGCAATGGCGCGATCCTCTGCCTTCACGACGGCCGCGAACTGGACCCGCGGCCGGACATCGCGCCCACCATGGAAGCCGTCCGGCGACTGCTTCCTGTGCTGCGCGAACGGGGCTTCGCGCTGGTTACCCTGAGCGATCTACTCGGGGCGGGGCCGTGATCGCGTGCGCCCTGCGATCGCGGCCCCGCTTGCCGATCACCAGTAGAACTTCAGCCGCACCTGGACCTGCCGCGGGTAACCGTTGTTGGTCAGGGACGACTGGCTCAAGTAGATCAGGCCGAAGTTCGGGCTGTTGGGATCGGTGGTGCCGCGCTCCCAGGTGAAGTTGGTGTGGTTGAGCGCGTTGAAAGCTTCGATTCCGAACTGGAACCGGGCGCGCTCACCGATCCTGGTGGTCTTGTTCAGCGAAGCGTCCATGCTGAACCAGGCGTGGGAGCGGATCCAGGAAGTGCGGTAGGGCGTATAGCGCGGCGCGTAGCTGGCCGTCATCAACCACGCGTAGTTGGCGAAGTCCGTGCCGCAGCCGGCCGCGATGCTGTAGGGCTGCGGTCGGATGCTGCCGTCGTTGTACTGCCGCAGCACGCAGGGACTCCAGAAGCGGACGCGCTCCTGGCTCCAGTCGGGCTTGACCCGCGGGTCTTTGAGGATGATCACGTTGCCCGGCAGGTCCATGGGCTCGCCCGAGGTGGTGTTGATGAACGTGGTCAGCTCCCATCCGCTGATGAGCTTGCTGACCAGGCCCGTGGCGCCGGAACCCCAGCGACGGCCCTTGCCGAAGGGCAGCTCATACACGGCCGTGGCCTTGAACATGTGCAGCCGGTCGTAAGTGATCGGACCCTGCTGCATGACGCCGGCGAAGGGATCCAGCCAGCCGGTGCGCTCGATGGTCTTGGAAAGTGTGTAATTGACGAGCAGC
This sequence comes from Bryobacteraceae bacterium, assembly GCA_028275505.1. Lineage (GTDB taxonomy): Bacteria > Acidobacteriota > Terriglobia > Bryobacterales > Bryobacteraceae > DTHT01. Next base: position 22,473 of record JAPWUP010000019.1, on the reverse strand, counting down.
GTGACGTCGCGGCCCGTGCGCTGGTTGTAGCTGACTTGCAGGCCGTTGTGCCAGATGCGCTGGTCGTTGCGGCCCAACTCGGTCATGTCGCCGCTGAACTGCGGGAACGGGCGATTGAGCTGGTAACGGGAAAGCGTGTTGGCGGTGTAGAAGCCGGTCCCGGCGAAAGCTGGCACGTCGCGGAAAGGATTGGGCAGAGCGGCGTCGCAGTAAGCAGGGTTCCCGCCCTCGAGCAGGTTGCACTGCTTGCGGAACTCCAGGCTGGGGATGTTGTACGCCTTGGAGTCGTTTTCATCCACCGTGCGGCTGCCGATGTAGGAGAGATCCACAGTAGCGGTGCGCGTGACCTGGTACTGGAAGCCGAAGGAGAACTGCCGCACGGACGGGATGCGGAAACGCGGATTGAACCAGCTCGTGTTGCGGCCCACGAAGGTGAGCGGCCCCAGCGAAGCGCCCGTAGGGACGTTGATTCCCGACGGGTAGGGATTGCTCAAAACGTTGGGGATGGGCGTGCGGCCGCCGTCCAGGCTGTTGACAATCGGAGTGCTGGTGGAGAAGCCCACGGTTTGCAAGTAGTCGTTGCTGGGGTTGGAGTAGTAAATGCCGAAACCGCCGCGCATGACCAGCTTCGAGCTGATTTGGTAGGCGGCGCCGATGCGCGGCTGCCAGTTGTTCAGGTCGCGATCGCCCGCGGCGCGCGGCAGTCCGCCAACGCCGGCAAACAGCAGGCCGCCCTTCAGGTCGCGCAACTGCGGGTACTGCGCCAGCATGGCGGGCGGGATCTGGTCCACCACGGGGTTGCGCACGGTGGGATCGAAACCGCGGTTCAACCGGTTGTACTTTTCATCCGGCGGGCCGTTGTAGTCCCACCGTACGCCCAGGTTCAGCGTGAGCCGGCGGGTGATCTTCCAGTCGTCCTGAAGATACGGAGCAAAGTACCACTGACGGAAGAAGGGGAACAAAGGATAGTTGGAGGAGCCGCCGGAAAGTCCGAGCAGGAAAGTCGCGTAGCCGTCGCCCGAGTTGACCTCGGCCTGGTTCCACAGCCGGCGGGTCCAGGCGGCGCTGTGATCGAATTGCAAAATATTACCTGTGTTCTGGAGGATGTAGTGGATCCGCCGGAGATCGGCGCCCACCTTGATCGTATGAGTGCGCCAGATCTTGGTAGCGTTGCCTTGCAGGTTATAGGTATTGGTGATGTTGATGGACTGGTAACGGCCCATCGTGGAGTAGCCGTCGAAGTTCCACACCCCGAAATACCGCGGAGTGGGCAGCTGGTTGATCAGCGAGGCGGGAAGGCCTAGCGAGGTCAGATCGAAGCCCACGTTGCCCCGCCCGTAGCCCTTCTCGATAAAGCGGTTGTGAGAAAGGCGGGCGTTCAGGATCAGGGTGGGCGTCATGGTGCCGACCCAGTCCACCACGTAGGCGTCATTGATGCGCTGGAAGGGCTGCTGGCCGTTCATGCCCGGGCCTTCACAAATGCCGTTGATGCAGCGGTCCTCGGTCCGGTCATTGGAGGCGTGGCGTACGAAGGCGCGATGGCGGTCGCCGAAGTTCCAGTCGAACTTCAAAATCAGGTTATAGAAGTTATCTTCAGCAGCGTATTTTTCGTGAATCAGATTCTGGGTGGAGTAACGTACGTTCGGCGTCTTGGCGTTGGGCAGGGGCATGTATTTGGTAACGTTGCGGGCGATGGGATTGATCATGCTGGGCGGGATGATATTGCCCGGGAACGGATCACGAATAGGATTCTGGTTGGCGTCGAACCGCGTGGTAAACGGGTTGTAAATGAAGATGGGCGAGCCGTCGGCGTTGACCAGCTTGCTGAAGTCGCCGTTGCGCATTTCCGGCTCGGGGTAGGAGTTGCGCAGGAACTGAGGCCACAGCTCGTGATAACGCTCGAAGCTGCCGAGGTAGAACAGGCGGACACGACTGTCCTTCTTCAGGATGCCCGGGATGTAGGCCGGGCCGTCGAACTGGAATCCGTACTGATCCAGTTTGTGGTCGGGGCGCTTGGCGCCGATCGCGTTGTTCTGGAATGTGTTGGCGTCCCAGCTTTGCCGGCGCATGAACTCCCAGGCGGTGGCGTGGAAATCGCTGGTGCCGCTCTTGAGCACGACATTGAAGATGCCGCCGCCGGTGTGGCCGTACTGGGCGTCGTACGTGTTGGTCTGGATGTTGAATTCCTGCACCGCGTCCACGATAGGCACGTAAGCGATGTTGTTGCCTCCCATCTGGGCGTTGTTGGGCGCGCCGTCGAGGAGGAACTCGTTGCGGCGCTGGCGGCCGCCGTTGACCACCCACTCGGCGATGGCGCCGTTATCGAACGGCCGCATCCAGATGGCGTTGCCCCGCTAGATGACGCCCGACATCATGGCGCCCAGCATGAAAGGGTTGCGCGTGTTGAGTGGCAGTTCGGTGACCTGCGTAGTGTTGACGATGCCGCTGCGGCTGGCGGTCTGCGTTTCCAGTAGCGCGGCTTGCGCGGTGACTTCGATCCGTTCGGCCACCTCGCCGACCTCGAGCTTTACGTCAATGCCGGCGATCTGGCCGACTTGCAGAACGATGTTTTCACGGGTGAATGTTTTGAAACCGGAGGCGGTGACCGTCAGCCTATACGTGCCCGGGCGCAGGAAGGGCAGCGTGTAGGCGCCCGAGACGTCGGTGGTCGCCGTCGTGGTTTCGTTGGTGGCGACGTTGACTGCTTCCACGCGCGCGTTAGGGACCGCGGCGCCCGTCGGGTCGAAGACGCGACCAGATAGGGTGGCGCGGAACTCCTGGCTAAAGCCCAGCGCGGCGAGCAAGCAGCGAAGAGAGACTGCGAGCCAGAGTGTGGCGTGACCCCTTGTTTGCATGACCCTTTCCCCGAATGTGAAAGTACTGCAGCGCATATCCTATCACGCCCACACGGCAGCGTCAAGGTAAGGTGCGGGCTTTCAGGCGAGGCCCCGCCTTGCGGTCGCCAGGCGCCTGGTTCGGGTGAATTGCTTAACGCGTCGGGAGAAAATGCTTCGGAGGTGTAAAAATCCCTTGACAGGCGGCACGCGCGGGTGCATATTAAAGGTGAAAGCGTGGCGTTCAAGGACGCCGGCTTTTGCTCCGGTCCACAGGGGCCGGGGCGGCCCGAGGGAGAGAAACCTCGGGAGTTCCTTGGGAGGTGGAACATAACGAACGTCCACACAGGTGGGCGGTTGGCGAAGGGAGAGTCGCTGGCTGAAACCTGAGACGCCTGCGAGAGCCTGAGCGCTCCCGCGCGCCGCGGGACATTGCACCGCATTCAGGAAAAGCAGCCAGAGGAAGGGCGAGGCGCTTGGACGGTGTCTCCTAAGCCCTTGCGACAACCCGACGCACAACCGCCCATTCGTTTTTCTCGCGACTCCCTCGTTTGACACCGGTATCCATCCTCGCTAGATTTTGGTAAAGAGAGCCTGTCTCGACGCTCCAGCGACTGAGCTCGGAACCGTGAACGCCATCGAGGTACGAGGCCTTTCCAAGAGCTACCCTATCTACGACTCGCCCCTGGATCGCCTCAAGGAACTGCTGACTTTTAATCGCCTGCGGTTCCACCGGGATTTCTGGGCGCTGCGCGATCTCGATTTCGAAGTCCGGCGGGGCGAGACCTTCTGCATCATCGGCGAAAACGGGTCCGGGAAAAGCACCCTGTTGCAACTGGTGGCCGGGATTCTGCGACCCACCGAGGGCGAGATCAAGGTGAACGGGCGGGTCTCGGCGCTGCTCGAGCTGGGCTCGGGCTTCAACCCCGAGTTCACCGGACGCGACAACGTCTTCCTGAACGGCGCCATCCTGGGGTTCACTACCCGACAGATCGAGCAGAAATACCGCGAGATCGAAGAGTTCGCCGAGATCGGCGATTTCATGAACCAGCCCGTGAAAACCTATTCGAGCGGCATGATCGTACGGCTGGCCTTCGCCGTGGCCATCCACGTGGATCCGGAAATTCTGCTCGTGGACGAGGCCCTGGCCGTGGGCGACATCTACTTTCGCCAGCGCTGCATGCGCAAGGTCCACGAATTGCGCTCGCGCGGCATCACCATCCTGTTCGTCTCGCACTCGATGGGCGACGTCAAGGCCATTGGCGACCGGGCCTTATGGCTGGACCAGGGCCGCATCCGCGAACTGGGGCCTGCCGACGCCGTCGTGGCCAAGTACTTGGCGGCGATGGTGGAGAAGGATTCCGCTTATCTGCAACTGAAGAAGCGGCCCGAGCGTGACCGCACGGCGGGCCGCATTGTCGCTCCCGAGATCGTGGACCGCATCCCGAACATTGATCATCGTTATGGCGACGGGCGCGCCGAGGTGCTGGGCATCGCGGTGCTCGATGAGTACGGGCGGCCGCTGCAACTGCTCGAGCCCAATTCCCGCATCGTGGTGCGCATCAGCGTGCGCGCCAAAGAAGAAATCCCCATGCCCATCGTAGGCTTCATGCTGCGAAATCACCTGGGCATTGACTTCTCCGGCACCAACACCGCGCGCGAAGGCGTGGAGCTGCCGCCCATGCTGCCCGGCGACATCTACACGGTGGATTTCCACGTGGACCTGCCTGAACTCTATCCGGCCTCCTTCTCGTTCTCGCCCGCCATCGCCGACGGCACCCTGCTGCATTACCGCATGTGCGACTGGATTGACAACGCCATTGCGCTTCAGATGGGCCACAGTGAGGGCCAGATTTACGGCTACATCCATTTGCCCTGCCGGGTGGAAGTGAACGCCCGGCTGCAAACAGCCCCAGCAGCGGAGTCTCGCGTTGGCTGAATTCACGGGCGAGCGCGCCATCCCGGGCCAGATCGAACCGGATTTGTGGAACGAGCACCTGGCGCGCTACGTGTTCGCATCGCGCAGGGCGCAAGGACGCCGCGTGCTCGATGCCGGCTGCGGCACGGGCTACGGCGCGGCCCTGCTCGCCGGGCAGGCGAACTGGGTCTGCGGCGTGGATGTGTCTGGGGAGGCAATCGAGTTCGCTCGCTCGCATTACCGGCGCGACAACCTTTCTTTTCTGCGCGCCACCGTCACGGCGCTGCCCTTCCCCGAGGCCAGCTTCGACGTGATCGTAGCCTTCGAAGTGATCGAGCACCTGGCGGACTGGCGCGGCCTGCTGGCCGAGTTGCGTCGCGTGGTGACACCCGAGGGCGAGTGTCTGATTTCGACGCCGAATCGTCTTTACTACGCCGAAGCTCGCGGGGAGTCCGGGCCCAATCCCTATCATCACCGCGAGTTCGACTGGCAGGAGCTGCGCGCGGAGCTGGCTGACTTCTTCCCCTTCGTCTCCCTTTACGTCGAGAACCATCAGGCCGCCATCACCATCGTGCCCGTCGAAGCAGGACCGCCGGTGGAGGGCGCCATGGAGCAAGCGCAACCCGATCCCGCCGAGGCGCATTTCCTGCTGGCTGTGTGCCGCCTCCAACCGGGGCCGCTGCCGCCGGCGCTGATCTGGACGCCGCGGGCGGCCAACCTGCTGCGCGAGCGCGAGCGGCACATTGCCGCACTACAAGAGGAGCTGGCCCAGAAGGACGCCTGGCTGGAAGAGGCGCGGCGGGAAAAACAGGAATTGCTCGAAATGTACCGGTCGCAGACCGCCGAGCTGGAACGTAGCAATCGCTGGGCCGCGTCCCTCGATCAGGAGCTGGCGGCGGCGCGGGCGCGCATCGTCGCCCTGCAGCAGGAGCTGGCCGAGCAACAGGAAGCCGCGCGTCGCGCCGTGGCCGGCTACGAACAAAAAGTGGCCGAACTGGAGCGGGAGCTGGCGGAAAGAACGCAGTGGGCGCGACAGGTGGAAGAGCAGCTCACCGCCGAACTGATGGCGGCGCGCGCGGAGCTGGAGGCTCGCTCGCGGGAGCTGGCCGAATGCGTGCAGTTGCTCGATCGAGCCGAAGCCACCGTCGTCGAGCGCACTGAGTGGGCCCAGCGGCTGGATGCGCAGGTGCGGGAGCTGGAAGCGCGGCTGGCGGCCGTGCGGGCCTCGCGCTGGGTGCGGCTGGGCAGGGCCTTTGGGCTGGGTCCCGAGCTGGGTGAACAACGATGATGCGGTTGCTGCTTCGCCTGCTGCTGGCCTTGCCGCTGACTGTCGGCGCGGCCCTGCTGATGCTGGCTGTGGCTGTTGCCCTTGCGCTGACGGATCTGCTCTGGTGGATCGCGGGGCGCCGTCTGGACAGGACGCGCCCCGATTCCCGACCAGCGACTCGCGCCGCCAGCGTGGTCATCCCTTCCTGGAACGGGCGCGACCTGCTGGCGCGGAACCTGCCCTCGGTGGTCGCGGCGCTGGAGGGCCATCCCGACAACGAGATCATCGTGGTGGATAACGGGTCCACCGACGGCACAGCCGAGTTCCTCCGGAGCGAGTTTCCGCGAGTCCGCGTCATCCGGCCCGGACGCAACTTGGGGTTCGCGGGTGGGGCCAATGCGGGCGTGCGCGAGGCCCGCAACGACATTGTGGTCCTGCTCAACAACGACATGCGCGTGGATGCGCACTTCCTCGGGCCGCTCCTCGAAGGTTTTCAGGACGGGTGCGTGTTTGCCGTCTCGTGCCAGATCTTTTTCAGCGATCCTGCGCGCCGCCGTGAGGAAACGGGGCTGACCGAGGGATGGTGGGAGAACGGCTCGCTGCGCGTGCGCCACCGGGTGGACGATGGCATCCGCGAACTCTTTCCCTGCTTTTACGGGGGCGGAGGCTCCTGCGCGTTTGACCGGCGCAAGTTCCTCGAGCTGGGCGGCTTCGACGAACTCTACGCGCCCTTCTATCTGGAAGACGCGGATCTGGGATACCGGGCATGGAAACGCGGCTGGAAAGTTCTCTACCAGCCGCGCAGCATCGTCTGGCACGAACACCGCGGCACCATCGGCAAGCACTTCCGGCCCGCGCAAATCGAACGTATTCTCAAACGCAATTTCCTGCTCTTCGCGTGGAAGAACATTCACGAGTGGCGGCGGCTGGCGGGACACTTCTTCTTCACGCTGGCCGACGGACTGGTGAGCGCAGTGGCGGGCGACTCACCGGAACGCTCAAGCTTCAGTGCGCTGTGGCGGGCAGTGGGCCGGCTGCCCGCCGCGCTGGCCGCGCGCTGGCGCGCCCGTTCTGCCTCCGCCATCGGTGACGAGGAAGCCTTCCGGCGGCCTCTCGGCGGCTACTTCCGCGATCGCTTCCAGGCGCCGGAGGACGAAGACAGGCTGCGTGTGCTGTTCGTTTCGCCTTATCCCATCTGCCCGCCCGTGCACGGGGGCGGCGTCTTCATGCTGCACACGCTGAGAGCGCTGGCGCGCCACGCCGAGGTGCACCTGATCGCGCTGCTGGACAAAGAAGAGGAACGCAAAGCGCACGAGGATTTGCGCCCGTTTTGCGCGAGCATGGAATTTCTGGTGCGCCCGCCCTCCAGCCCGGGTCCGGCATCTTTGGCGCCTCACGCGGTGCGGGAACTGGCGCTACCCGACCTGCACTGGCTCATCCACCGGCAGATTTACCTGGGTCGCTGCGACGTGATCCAGCTCGAGTACACTCCGCTGGCGCAGTACCACGGCGATTACCGCAATCTGCTTTGCGCCCTGTTCGAGCACGACATCTATTTCCAGTCGCTGGGTCGGGCGTTGCGCGAGAAGCGGGGCGCTCTGTGGAAAGTGCGGGCGGCCTTCGAATACCTGCGCGCCCTGCGTTACGAGTTGCGCACGCTGCCGCGCTTCGATCACATCCAGGTGTGCAGCCGCGAGAACCGCGAGTACCTGCTCTCCTTCCTGCCTGCGCTCGCGGATCGCGTTCGCGACGGGCTGCGCGCCGGCATCGAGACCAGCCATTATCCCTTCCGTCCCGATGGCAGGGAGCCGGACACCATGCTCTTTCTGGGCAGCTTCCGCCACCTGCCCAATCAGGCCGCCTTGCAATGGTTCGTGCGGGAAGTTCTGCCCCGCGTGCTGGCCCTGAGGCCCTCGGCACGCCTGGTCGTGGTGGGATCGGACCCGCCGCCGCGTTACGGGCTGAGCGGGCCGCTGGAAGCCATCGAGCTGCGGGGCCGCGTCGAGGACGTGCGCGAGCCGCTGGGCCGCTACGCCGTGTTCGTGTGCCCGATTCTCAGCGGCTCGGGGGTGCGTGTCAAGCTGTTGGAGGCCTTCGCAACGGGGATTCCCGTCGTCTCCACCCGGCTCGGCGCCGAAGGTTTGGCGAGGCGAGACGGCGAGTTCTGCTATCTGGCGGACGACCCCGAGGCGTTCGCCCGGCGCGTGGTCGAGATCCTGGAGGACCCCGGCCGCGCCCGCGCCATGGTGGAGCGCGCCCGGCAAGAGGTGGTGGCTCACTGGGACAGCGCGATCATCACCGCACGACTGGCGGAGGAATATCGCGAAGGATTGCGACGCAAACGGGCGGTGGCGCCGGCGGCGCTCACTTTTTCTGCAGATCGCGCTTGAGGCGTTCCGCAATGCGCCGCGCCGTGCGCTCAATTTCGTCGGGCGAGGAATTGCGCGGGCGCTGGTAGGTGGACCACAGCACCATCCGCGTGCGCGCATCCACCAGAAAAATCGTGCCGCGACCGCGTCCCCAGCTCGAAATCCGGGGCGCCTCTTCGCGCGCGGCGGCCTTGCTCCTGCTCTCCTGTTGATCCTGCTTTTCGGATGGGGCCTGCGCCGGTTGCGGCGGGTAAAGCTCGTTCATGCGCTGCTCGAAAGCCTCGCCCAGGTGATCCGTGAACACGGCGTCGGCCTGTTTGGGATCGGCCACCACCTGAAAGACGCCCATGCGCGTCAGACTTCCAGCCAGGTACTGATCCAGACCATGTCCCATGGGCAACAGGTAGATCGTCCGGATGCGCGACAGTTCGGAAGGTTGGGCCGCCACCAGCGGCAAGGCCAGCCACCACAACCAGCGTTTCATGACATTCACTATGATAGCTTCGAAGACACGCAATCAGAGCCGTGTACAAAGGCCACCGCATCACGGTCGTGATCCCCTGCCTGAACGAAGAACAGGGCATCGAGCAAGTGCTACGACGCATGCCCGCCTTCGTGGATCAGGTGATCGTGGTGGACAACGGTTCCACCGACCGCACTTCGGAAATCGCCCGCAGCCTCGGCGCCGAAGTGATCCGCGAGGACGTGCGGGGCTACGGACGCGCCTACCGCAAGGGATTCGCGCACGCCACCGGCGACCTGATCGTCACGCTGGACGGCGATCACAGCTACCCGGTGGACGCCATTTCCTACCTGCTGGAAGCCTTCCTGCATCTGGAAGTGGATTTTCTGAATGCCTCGCGGTTCCCCGTGCGCGATCCCAAGGCCATGAGCCTGAAACACAAGATCGGCAATCTGATTCTTTCGCTGGCCATGTCCCTGCTCTATCTGCGCTGGGTGCGCGATTCGCAATCCGGCATGTGGGTTTTCCGGCGCTCCATCCTGGAGGAAATGACGCTGGAAGCCGACGGCATGGCCTTTTCCGAGGAGATCAAGATCGAGGCTCTGAAAAATCCGCGCATCCGCTTCGGCGAGATTTCCATCCTGTACTCGTCGCGGCTGGGCGAGAAGAAGCTGAATCCGTGGCGGGACGGGATTTACAACCTTTGGTTTCTGGTCAAGAAGCGCTTCCGTCGCAGCAGGAAACCGGCGCCGCAGAACGGCTGAGTCATGGAGCCGGTCAGCGTCCTGATCCCCAACTGGAACGGCCGCGCGCGGCTGGTGTCCCTGCTGTCCCGGCTGCGCGGGCAAACCCTGACGCCCGCGCAGATCGTCGTGGCGGATGACGGCTCGACGGATGGCAGCGCGGAGGCGGCCGCCAGCCTGGGAGCGGAGGTCGTCCAACTCCGCGAGCACGCGGGGTTCGCAGCGGCCGTGAACGCAGGCCTGACGCGTTGCCGCCACGAATGGGTCGCGCTGTTGAACAACGACGTGACGCCGGAGGCCGACTGGCTGGAGCGGCTGGTGAGGGCCGCAGAGGCAAACGGCGCCTGGTTTGCCTGCGGCAAGCTCCTCTCGGAATCCGATCCGCGGCGACTGGACGGGACCTTCGACTTGGTCTGCCGGGGCGCAACGGCGTGGCGGGCGGGCTCCGGACGGCTGGACGGGCCGGACTGGGATCAGGCCCGCGCGATTGCCTTCGCAGGATTCACCGCCATCCTGCTGCGACGCGAGCTGTTCGAAAAGACGGGCCCGTTGGATGAACGCTTCGGCTCGTACCTCGAAGACGTGGAGTTCTGCCTGCGCTGCGCGGTGCGCGGGATCCGCGGCCTTTACGTTCCGCAGGCGCGTGGCCGCCACGCGGGCAGCGCCACGCTGGGCCGCTGGAGCGCCGCCACCGTGCGCCTGATCGCGCGCAACCAACTCCTGCTCGTGGCCAAACACTACCCGGCGGACTGGAAACGCAGGTACGGGCGGGCGGTGCTGGCCGCGCAACTGCTGTGGGGGGCGCTGGCGCTGCGGCGGGGCGCGTTCGCGGCCTGGATCCGAGGGAAACAGGAAGGAATGAAAATGTTCGATTCAATCCGCGCCTCTTCTGTACAGGCGGAGCGCGGGTTGCTCGAGGCGGTCCTGAACGAGGGCGAACGGCAAATCCTCAAGATCCAACGGACGACGGGCTGGGACGCCTACTGGCGCCTGTACTTCCTGCTTGCCGGCGCGCCGCCCGCGAGGCAAAGATAAAGAGATCATCCCATGACACGCCATCCACTGCACCTCACGTTCGCGCCGGCGCTGCTGATGCTGGCCGGTCTTGCCTGCGGTCAGAGCGTTCCCTGGTGGGAACGCGAGCCCCTGCGCATCATTCACCTGCTGACCGATTATCATCCGGGGATCGCCGAGTCGCCCGCGGAATCGGCTGCACTGAAGGCGCGACTGGGCTTCAACGCCGAGCACCTTGCCGTCATGCAGCATCGCAAGGGTCTGGACGACGAAGGCTTCTTCTTCGCCAGCCGTGTGGCCAGCCGCGTCAATCCCGACTATCTGAAACAGTACCTGCCGGAAGCCAAGGCGCGCGGGCTGCGCGTGTTCATCTATTTCAACGTGCACTGGTTCAACCACGAATTCGCCCGCCGTCACCCGGACTGGGTCCAGATCACCGAGCAGGGACGCCCACTCGAGGGCATTTATCAAACGGGCACCTCGCTGTGCGTGAACAGCCCGTGGCGGGAATGGGTCTTCCAGGTCCTGCGCGATCTGTGCGCTTACCCGATAGATGGCATTTTCTACGACGGTCCGGTCTTCTTCGCGGAAACCTGCTACTGCCGGTACTGCCGCGAAAAGTATCGCAAGCTGTACGGCGGTGAGATGCCTTCCAAACGCGAGCGACGCGGCCGTGCGTTCGCCACCCTGATGGAATTTCAGGCGCGCAGCCTGGCGGACTTCCTGCGCGATTCGCGCCGCGTAATCAAGTCCGTCAACCCCGAGATCGCCTTTTACATGAACGGCGGCGTGCGCGGAGGCAACTGGGCCACCGGACGCTTCAACCGCGTTCTCGTCCAAGCGCAGGATCTGCTGGGCAGCGAGGGCGGTTTCATTTACGGCGACCTTACGCGCACCTCGCTTTGGAAAGCCGGCCTGACGGCGCGCTTGCTGGAAACACAGGCGCCGGACAAGCCGCGCGTGATTTTCGCCGCCGCCGCCCACAAGCCGTGGACGTTTTCGATCCTGCCCGCGCCCGAGCTGCGCCTGCTTTACGCCGACTCGATCGCCAACGGCGCCAGCGTGTGGCTGGCTTTCTCGCCCTTCGAAGCGGCGCTACCCGAGACCGACGCCATGGCCGCCATGAACCGGTTCGTGGAGCGGAACGCCAAATATTTCGTGGGAACACGGTCCGAGGCGCGCGTGGCGCTGGTCTGGTCCGACCTGACCGCAAGCTTTTATGCGGGCGCCGACGCGCAGTTGATTGACGTGGACCGCGTGCCGGCCCGCAGTGAAGTGGGCAATCTGGACGGGGAGTTCAACGGGCTGGCCGAGGCGCTGGTGCGTTCCCATACGCCGTTCGACGTGATTGACGACGAATCGCTGGCCCGCGAGCGACTGGAGCGTTACGCGCTCATCGTACTGCCCAACGTGGCCTGCATGAGCGCGCAGGTCGCAGATCGCCTGCGCTCGTACGTGCAGGCGGGCGGCAACCTGGTGGCCACTTTCGAAACCTCGCTCTACGATGAAACCGGCGTGCGCCGCGAAGACTTCGCGCTGGCGGATGTCTTCGGCGTGCACGATGGCAAGCGGATCGTCGGGCCCAAGCGCTGGGACTTCATGCAGGCGGCCGCAGGCGCTCCCGATCTGCTGCCGGGCTTCCGGCGCCAGTTGATTCCGGCCATGATCTACCACCTGCGCGTGCGAGGAGGCCAGGGACAGACGGCGCTGTACTTCACGCGGCCGCTGGCGGGACAATACGATGGCGTGCCCGAGGTTTCCGAAGACCCCGCCGTGGTGCTCCACCGCGCCGGCAAAGGTCGTGCAGTCTATGTGGCGGGCGATTTGGGCAACTCGATCCAGGGCTTTCACATGAGCGAGCACCTGGCTCTGGTCGGCAACCTGGTTCGCGAGCTGGCGCCTGCGCCTGTGCGGCTGGAAAATGCGCCCGGCTCGGTGGAAGTAGTCCTGCGCTCGCAGGAAAACGGACGACGCCGGCTCGTGCATCTGCTCAACTTCACCGGTGAGATGACGCGGCCGATCCAGCGCATCGTGCCCTTGACGAACATCACGGTGGAGCTGGAAGGCGTCGCGCCGGCGCGCAGCGTCAGGGCGCTGGTGGCGAATCGCACGCTGGATTTCCGCCGCCAGGGCGGGCGTATCCAGGTCAGCTTGCCGCGGCTGGATGAGTACGAAGTGCTCGTGGTCGAGTAAGCTCATGAGCATGCGAGTCCTGGCTTTCCTGTTGGTCGTAACCGCCGCGAGCGCTGCGGAGAGGCGCGCGATCTTCCCGCCCGGCGTCAAACCGATCGGGCCATACAGTCCCGGCATCCTCGTGGGAGATTGGCTCTACGTCTCGGGGCAGGGTGCGCGGACTCCTGACGGAGCGATGCCGGGCGACTTCCGCGCGCAAGTGCGTCAGACGCTGGAGAACGTCCGCGCGGTGGTCGAAGCCGCCGGCTTGAGCATGGACCACGTGGTGTACTCGCAGATCTATCTTGAAGACGTCCGTCGCTGGGAGGAACTCGGGCCGGTGTGGCGCGAGTTTTTCCCGCACGATGCGCCCGCCTGCGCCGTGCTGGGCGTGGAGCGCATGCCGGGCGGTACGCCGGTGGAGATCAACGCGGTGGCGGTGCGCGACCTGGCGCGCAAGAAGGTTACGCTCCTGAAGGACGTCGCCGTGCCACCTTTCTGTTCGGCGGCCGTGGATGCCGGGGATCGCGTTTTCGTCTCGGGCGTGCTCGGCTACGAGGCGCTGGCTGCTCGCATCCCGGCCGAACCCGAAGCGCAAGTGGAGACGGCGCTGAACCAACTCGGCGCAATCCTGAAGGCAGCCGGCCTCGACTTCCGGCATCTGGTTTTCGTGAATCCGTACCTGACGGACCGGGTGCCGATGGAAACGATGAACCGGCTTTACGCCCGCCGCTTCGAGTTCGGCAACACGCCGGCGCGGGCCACGATTCGGGTCAAGGCGCTGCCGGCAGGCGCCGGAATCGAGTTCACAGGCGTGGCCGTGAAGGACCTCACCCGACGGCGCGCCGTGCGACCCAAAAACATGGCGCCCAGCGCGACGGCCAGCCCCTGCGTGTTCGCCGCGGACACTTTGTATTGCTCGGCCAAGTCGGGTTTCATACCCGGCCCGCGCAGCGGCATTTACGCCTCCACGGTGGAGCATCAACTGCGGCAGACGATGCGGAATCTGCTGGACGGACTGGAAGAGGCAGAGCTGGATTTCTCGCACGTCGTGGCGACCAACGTCTACCTGGACGACATTGCCGATTTCGAGCGCATGAACCGCGTCTACGCGCAGTACTTCACGCCCGGCGCTTTCCCGACGCGCACCACCGTGCAGCCGCTGCCGCCCGTGGAGCGCAAACCGGACGCGGAGGATCGCTGGCCGATGCTCGAGCAGATCTCGCTGATCGCAGTAAAATAGCGGGCAATGAGCGGGGAGGCGGAACATTTCTACCCCGTTGTGATTTTGGGGGCGGGACCCGCCGGCTTGACGGCGGCTTACGAACTGGTGCGACGCGGCGTGCGCCCCCTGGTGCTGGAAAAGGACGACGTGGTGGGCGGGCTGGCTCGCACCGTCCGCTACAAGGGCTTCCTTTTCGACATCGGCGGGCACCGCTTTTTCACCAAGGTCTCCTTGGTGGAGCAAATGTGGCGCGAGGTTCTGGGAGCGGATTTGCTCACCCGGTCCCGTCTGTCGCGCATTTACTACCGGGGCAAGTTCTTTCAGTACCCACTGGAGCCGCTGAACGCCGTCATCGGGCTGGGGCCTTTCGAATCCTTGCGCTGCGCCCTGAGTTACCTGCGCGCCCGGCTGGCGCCGCGAATGCCGGAAGACGATCTGGAAACCTGGATCTCGAACCGCTTCGGGCGACGCCTGTTCGAGATTTTCTTCCGCACGTACACGGAAAAGGTCTGGGGCCTGCCCTGCAACCGGATCCGGGCGGAATGGGCGGCGCAGCGTATCCGCGGGCTGTCGCCGGGTTCGATCCTGCGCAACGCCTTCTCGCGGACCTTGGCCGACAAACAAAAGGCAGTCAAGACCCTGATTCGCCAGTTCGAGTACCCGCGACGCGGCCCGGGCATGATGTGGGAGCGCACGCGCGAGCTGGTGGAGGCGGGCGGCGGGCGTGTGGTAACAGGGGCGCCGGTGGAGCGGATTTACTGGGCCCCGGGACGGGTCGTGGCGGTCCAGGCAGGCGGGCGGCTGTGGCGAGGAGAACACTACATCAGCAGCATCGCACTCAAGGATTTCATCCGTGCGCTCGATCCGGAACCGCCCGCCGAGTTACAAGCCGCGGCGGAGGACTTCCACTACCGTGACTTTCTCACCGTGGCGCTCATCGTCGAGGGCAGCAATCTTTTCCCCGATAACTGGATTTACGTGCACGATCCCGAAGTAAAGGTGGGGCGCATCCAGAACTACAACAACTGGAGCCCCGAAATGAGCCCGGATCCCGGCAAGACGTGCCTGGGCATGGAATACTTCTGCTTCCAGGATGACGAGCTGTGGAGGACTGCGGACGAAGAACTGATCGCGATGGCCAGCGGCGAGATCGAAACGCTGGGCCTGGCCGGGGCAGGACGCGTAGTGGACGGGGCCGTGGTGCGCATGGAGAAGGCGTACCCGGTCTATGACGACGCCTATCAGCGCGGCTTGAGCGCAGTGCGGCGTTTTCTCGAGACGGTTCCCA
Organism: Bryobacteraceae bacterium; assembly: GCA_028275505.1. GTDB lineage: Bacteria > Acidobacteriota > Terriglobia > Bryobacterales > Bryobacteraceae > DTHT01. The sequence continues at coordinate 7,180 of JAPWUP010000019.1, read as the reverse complement.
ACTTGCAGGTCGTGGGGCGCAACGGCATGCACCGTTACAACAACCAGGACCACTCCATGCTGACGGGGATGCTGGCGGCGCGCAACGTGCTGGGCGGGCGCTTCGATTTGTGGCGCGTCAACGTGGAAGAAGATTACCTGGAGGAAGGGCGGGCGGTGGGCGAAGAAGAAATCCTGGCCTGGCAAAGCCAGGCGGCGGCAAAGTAGGAGCCCTTCCGGGCCCCAGGTGTTATAATTTGCTCGCTATGTCAGCACGGGATGGCGCCACTCGTCGGGAATTTCTCGGGATCGCGGGATCGCTCGCCGTTACGGCGGGCGCAGCTCCGCCTCCCCTGCCCAAGGTCAAATTCGGTCAGGTTGAGATTACCCGCCTGATCATCGGATCCAACCCGCTCTACGGCTATTCCCACTTCAATCGCATTCTCGACAACCTGATGCGGGAATGGATGACGCAGGACCGGCGCATCGAAGTGTTGCACCGGGCCGAGCAGTGCGGCATCAACACCTGGCAGGTGCATTACAACGATCCCACCATCGAGGACCTCAAGCGTTACCGGGCCGAGGGCGGCAAGATGCACTGGCTGCTGCTGGCCGACTTCGAGCTGATGAAGAACTGGAAGCTGTTGCCCGAAGTCGCGCGACTGAACCCCATCGGCATCGCCCACCACGGCAACCGCACGGACGAGCGCTTCCGCGCCGGCCAGATGAGCATCGTGCGCGATTTCGTCAACGCGGTGCATGACGCGGGCGTTCCGGCGGGCGTTTCCACGCACAACCCTGCCGTGATCGAGTACATCGAGGAACACGGCTGGAACGTGGACTATTACATGACCTGCATGTACCGCGTGACGCGCACGCCGGAGGAGGCGCGCAAGGAGTTCGGCGAGGCGCCGGTGGGCGAGATCTATATGGAGCGCGATCCCGAGCGCATGTGCGCGGTGGTGCGCAAGACGCGCAAGACCTGCTTCGCTTTCAAGGTGCTGGGCGCGGGGCGTAACGTCAACACGCCCGAGCGGCTGGAGGCGGCTTTCCGGTTCGTGCTGACCAACATCAAGCCGCAGGACGCCATCATCGTGGGCATGTTCCCGCGCTTCAAGGACGAAATCCGGGAGAACGTCGAGATCGTGAGCCGCATCCTGGCGGGAGGACCCGCCGCCACCTGAACTGCGCGAGGCGGCAATCAGCGCACCGTAAAGGGGTGACGAGCCTCGTACTGCTGGCCGCCGACCAGGTCCCGAATCTTCACAACCAGTATGTAATCGCCCGGCTGTGCCTTCTCCAGGTTCAGGCTGAGGATCCCGGGTAAATACCGGTGCGGGTAAAAAGGCGTGCTGCGCTCAGCGGCGGCCACGGGCTCGGAATAAATTTCCTTGCCGGTGGGTCCGAGCACACTCAAACCGTACTCGACCTCGATACGGTTGTTCTCGCCGATCTTGTAACCCGTGATTTCGAAGCGCGCCCACAGGATTTCGCCGCGCTGGAAGATCGGCGCGCCCTCTACCACGGGGCCTTCCTCGCCTTTCAGGAACCGGAAATTGCGCGCCACCAGGGTGTCGCTCGGTTCGACGATGGGGCCGCGGACCTGGAAGGTCGTCTCGGCGCGGGCGCGCGCGCCCGACAGCTTGTCTTCCGCCTCGATCACGATGCGATAGCTTCCCGGGTCCACCAGCGGGGGAATCACGAACTCGTGGAGCAGCACAGGAGCCCAGTCCTTGTCCTGCGGGGCGAGCTCGGTCTGGACGGATTTGCGCTGCGTGGGCACGAGGCGCACCCCGCGTGAATCCAGAGCATCCAACGTGCATTCCAGATGGACCTGCGCGTCGCGGCTGCGCGCAAAGCCCAGCACGCGATAGCGAACGAAAACGCTTTCACCGCGTCCGAAGCGGAAGTCGGCGCCTAGAGCGGGCCCGCCATCGTACTGGTGCAACGTAATGTTGGCGATCCGCAGCTCGGGGGCCGCGGACAAAAGCAAACCCGGCAGCAGCCAGGCAATCGCGGTCAGCGGCATCGGGGCAATCACTGCGAGGGCGTGCCCGGCCCGGTCAGGGGCAACTGCGGCGAGGGCATCCCTTGAAAAGGAAGCTCCACGAGGGCCTCTCGCTCCTGATCGTCGTCCAGCACGGCAGCCACGCGGAGCCGGTAAGCGCCCTTGGGAACATCGAAGGCCACCCGGCCGTGTTCGGTGGCGGCGGGCTGGATCGTTCGCAAGTAACCGAGCCACTCGGGTACTCCCTCGACTTTCTCCAGCTCGGGATACTGGCGACCGTCGGAACCGATCACGGCCAGCGGCGGGATGTCCGTCTCACGGATCCCGCTATTGGTGACGCTCAGGCGGACAAGCAGGAAACGGTGGCGAGGCATCTGGGCCTGGATGCCTTCGCCGAGCTGGTCGCGCCACTCAAGGTCCTGAACGACGTAAATCAACGGTCCGACCTCGACCCGCTCCCCCATCAAGAAAACTTGCGGCGCTCGGGCCCCGGAGCGGCGCGAGCAGCCGGCGGTGAGCGCAACTATCCCGCACAAAACCAAAAGCCAGGGATTCCACGTCCTGGCCAGGAAAAGACATTTGCACTTCATGGCAGATGGGCTGATCGAAAACATCCTAACAGCACACTCCTCTCCCTCGTGCTGGCGGCCCGATCTCACCGCAGGTTACGGGCGCCAGTTCAACCACTCACCGGGCCCAAGGGGTTGCCACTCGACGGTTTCCAGAACCGGCAAGTCCTCCTTCTTCTCCTCGTGGATATAGGTTTTCGCCACCGCCAGGGCGTGCTCGCGCGCCTTGGCCTCGTCGAACTGCCGAACACCCTGGATTACCAGGTCAGGTCCCAGTACGAAGACGTTGCAATGATCGAAGTCGCAGGAAACCAGGAGGTTGAGGTAGTGGTAGCGGGCCTTGTAGCCCCTGAGGGGCCGGAACATGGGTCACCTCGCAGATTCATTGTAGGGAGTTGGGGGCGGGAAAGCCAGAGTTTTTTGAAACTTGATTCCGGTTTTTCGCGCCGGGACGGGCGTTGATACACTGGCTCTCAGATGGGCGCGGGTACGGCCAACAAACTGGGCGCTGCTCTGGCCGAGCTGATCGAATCGCCACGGATCCGGGAATGCCTGCAGTGGATCACCCGCGAAAAGCAGTGGGTCCACGAGCAGCACCTGCAACTCTGCCGGATCCCCGCCCCGACGTTTTTCGAACAAAGGCGCGCCGAATGGATGGCGAATCAGTTCCGGAGCCTGGGTTGCGAGGTGGAAATGGATCGCGCGGGCAACGTGATCGCGTTCCCCGAGCCGGCCTCGGGGCCGCTGATCGCGCTCACGGCTCACCTGGACACGGTGCTGGCGCCACGGCACAAAGACGAAATCACGGTGGAGCCGGACGGAAGGCTGCGCGGGCCGGGCGTCGCCGACAATGGGGCTGGCCTGGCAGCTCTGCTGGCCTTGGCGAGAGCCTGGCGTGCGTGTCAGCCCTTGCGGGGGACGACGCACCACCTGGCCTTGGTCGCCAACGTGGGCGAAGAGGGCGAAGGCAACCTCTGCGGGATGCGCCACCTGTGCACCGCCTCGCCGCTGGCAAGCCGCTGGCGTGCCTTCATCGTTCTGGACGGACCCTCGACGGAGCATATTACCTGCCGGGCAGTAGCCAGCCGGAGGTTCGAGATTTCCTATTCCGGCCCCGGTGGGCATAGCTGGAGCGACGCCGGCGCCGTGAACCCTGTCCACGCGCTTAGTCGGGCCATCACATTGTTCCTGGATCGCTTCCCGAACGGGCTCGAACCGCAAGCCCACTGCGCCTTCAACTTCGGGTTGATCGAGGGCGGTTCCAGCGTCAATGCCATCCCCACTTCGGCGCGAGCCAAACTGGACCTCCGGGCAGAATCCGAAGCCGATCTCGAGCCTTGGGTGGAGATCCTGAGCGGCGTGGTCGAGGAAGCCTTGCAGGCGGAAAACAAAAGAGCGACGGCGGGCAAGCTCACAGCGAGGCTGCGGGAGATCGGATTTCGGCCCGGTGGACAGCTCCCGCCTGATTCGCCCCTGCTGAGCTGCATCCGGGCAGTGGATGCCCATCTTGGCATCCGCTCGCGGCTTGATTCGGCTTCCACGGACGCCAACATCCCGCTATCGCTCGGCTTGCCTGCGGTTTCCATCGGAGCGGGTGGCCAGGGCGGCGGCGCTCATACCGACGCGGAGTGGTATCATCCCGAGGGTCGCGACCTGGGATTGAAACGCATCCTCCTGATCCTTTGTCTGCTCATGCAAGAAGGGGCCCGGCTGCTTTGAGAGTGGATCAAAGGCGGCGCTGGCAAGCGGACTTGGCTCTGGCCGGGGTGGCTTTGGTGTGGGGCGCCACTTTCGTGGTAGTCAAGGAAGCCCTGCACGACGTTTCGCCTTTGCTTTTCCTGGCGCTTCGCTTCAGTCTGGCTGCCATCGCGCTAGCGATCGCGGCGCGGCCACTGGCCTCCAAGTTCCAGACGGGCCGCACGCTGACAAGCGGCGGGGTCATTGCTGGGCTGTGCCTGTTCGTCGGCTACTGGTTGCAGACGCTGGGCCTGCGTTACACCACGCCATCCAAGTCAGCCTTCTTGACCGGCCTCTCCATCGTGATGGTGCCGATGTTCGGAGGGCTGATGCGCAGACGGATGCCATCGGCTGACGAGATCGCGGGCGTGGCGATCGCCACCGTGGGTATGGGATTGCTGACGCTGGAGGGCGGTTGGGGCGGGATGAACCCAGGCGATATCCTGACGATCGGCTGCGCGGCGGGCTTCGCGTTGCACATCCTGGCGGTCGGACACTGGGCACCGCGGGTGAACTATCAGGCTCTGACGCTGGTCCAGATCGTTACCACGGCTCTGTGCGCGGCCAGCCTGGTCGGGGTTGAGGCCCGATACCTGCGCTGGAGTCCGCGGGTGTTGGTAGCCCTGGTCGTCACGGGCCTGCTGGCCACGGCCCTGGCCTTTTCCGTTCAAGCCTGGGCACAACAGCGCACCACGCCGACTCACACCGCATTGATTTTCGCGCTGGAGCCTGTCTTTGCCTGGCTGACTTCGTTCGTTGTCACAGGCGAGAGGCTGAGCTGGCGGCAGGGGGCCGGCGCCGCTCTGATCCTGACCGGGATCCTGCTCGTCGAGTTGAAGCTCCTGGCCCGTTCCCGACAATCGGCCCGTCGGGATGGGCGTCCGTAGCCTATAATGGTGAGCAGCAGCCTCCGGAGCAGCAGTCCCATGAACCTTATAGCTCGAATCCGCCAGCAGCGACTCGTTTCCGTGACTCTGTTGCTGTTTACGCTCTCGGTGGGGATCCTGATTGGCACTCTCCTCACCGGGAGCGCGAAGGCCGGCAGTTCGCAATCGGCCTTCGCTCCTGACGCAACCCCCTTGCAGATCCCGGATCCCGTGGACTTGTCCACGGCCTTCACCCATTTGGCGAAACAATTATCACCCTCGGTGGTCAATATTACCTCGACTTACGAGAGCCAGCCGACGCAACGACGGGGTCAGCGACAGCGGCCACGCCAGCCCTCTCCCTTTGACGAAGAGGACCAGCCCGGCTGGGACTGGTTCCGTCGGTTTTTTGGTAGCCCGTTCGAGGATTTGCCTCGCATGCCTTTCCGCCGCCAGGGTACCGGCTCCGGAGTTGTGGTGGACAAGAACGGATACATCCTGACCAATCTGCACGTGGTCGAGGATGCCACCCGGATCCAGGTCAAGTTCCACAACGATTCGAAACTGTACGACGCCAAACTGATCGGATCGGATCCGGAAACGGACCTGGCCGTGATCAAAGTGGAGGGCGTGGGCCGGCCGCTGGTGCCGGCCAAAATCGGTAACTCGGACTCCACGCAGGTTGGCGACTGGGTGATCGCCATCGGTTCGCCCTTCGGGCTGGAAGCCACGGTGACGGCGGGCATCATCAGCGCCAAGGGCCGCCAGGTGGGCGACCCGGAGCACCAGCTCCAACGGTTCCTGCAAACCGACGCAGCCATCAACCCGGGCAACAGCGGCGGCCCGCTGGTCAACGTGCGCGGCGAAGTGATCGGCATTAACACCGCGATTGCTACGGACACCGGCAGTTACGCTGGCGTCGGGTTCGCACTGCCCATCAATCTCGCCGTCAGCGTTTACAACCAGATCATCAAGACGGGAAAGGTATCGCGCGGCTCCATCGGCATCGAGTTCCGCCAGGGCCGCGAGGATCTGCTCAAAGCCTACGGCGCCACTCAGGGCGTCTTCGTGGAACGAGTGGCGCCTGGCGGGCCTGCTGAGAAGGCCGGCATCAAGGCAGAAGACATCATCATTGCGTACAACGGGCAGCCGGTCAAGGACGGCGATGACCTGGTGAATCGCGTGGCCAACACCCCGGTTGGCAGCGAGGCTACGGTCACGGTCCTGCGCGACGGCAAGAAGATGGACTTCAAGGTCAAGATCGCCGAACGCACCCAAGTCTTCCCGCACCTGGCCGGCAGACGGCTCCGGCCGGAAGCCCCGGGCGTGGAGACCAGTACACAAGCCCGCTTCGGCATGAGCATCAAGAACCTGACCGACAGTGACCGGGAGCGACTCGGCTACCAGGGCCAGGGCGTGTTGATCACGGAAGTGGAGCCTGGCTCGTTCGCCGAGGACATCGGTTTGATGCCGCGCGATATCATCACCGCCATCAACCGACAACCGGTGAGGACGGTGGATGACGTGCTGCGGATCCAGAGCGGCCTGAGGCCTGGCGATGCGGTTGCGTTCCGCGTCATGCGTGCCTCGCCGACCACCGGGCGTGGCCAGCAGCCGGAGTGGCAGCCGTTCTTTGCCGCAGGCACGCTACCGCAGAACCCGAAGTGAGGTTCCTGCCGCACCAGGCGGCGTGATAGCATAAAGCCGGTTCGAGTACCGACGGGAGGAAAGTGTGCGCCTGATCGCCGGATCGCTGATCCTGTGGGCAACGCTCGGAGCCGTGCCAAGCGGGGCTCAACAACGTCAGGGATCCGGCACGACTGGCTCTTCCGGCGGTCCCGCGGTCCGCAGCAGCGTGCAAGCTCGGAAATCAACAGGCAAAGCGGGCGCTCAGGCCATGCGGAGCAGGAAAGCTTCCGCAAGCAAATCCGGGACCCGCAAAAAGTCCGCGACCAGCCGTCGCACGCGACCGCGCGTCCAACAGGCGCCGACGCCGGAACGGTACATCGAGATTCAGCAGGC